>CAYWCK010000045.1:4479-19759 GCA_964456685.1 uncultured Bifidobacteriaceae bacterium
TCCCCGGGGGTCCCCCACTGTTGTGGCTCTGGCGCCCCGCGTTTTGGCCCACCCCCCCATTCTGTTCCCCCCGTTGCCCGGGGGGCCGCCCTGCCCCACTACCCGGTCATATTAGAGGTGAAGTAAGCTGAAGAACTTTGCGACCGGATCGAAACGCCAGGGCTTGGGCGGTTGGTCAGCAGCTCAGATTATTCCCGGCCGCCTCAAGTTGTCGGGTCGGATTCCTCCCGGCCGAATTCCGGACAGCAGGACCCGGAACATTCATAGCAATCGGGACAGAGTTTGCGCCCGTCGAAATCAATCGCACCAAACCGACCGCATTCGTCGCAATCAAGCTCGGCGCGGAGTTGAGGAGACTCATTCATACGTTGCAGGACGGCCGATGACCGGCGCAACCGCACAGTTTCTTGGCGGCCCGCCGGCCGGCGTTAGCGACTGCGTTCATGCTTCAACAGCCAGTCATAAAACTCAGGGTTGTTGTAGGTCTCCGTCCAGGAATCGTGATTCGCTTCGGGATAAACCGTGAGCTTCACTTCCCTGCCCCCCGCCTTCTTCATTGCGTTCACCATGCGCTCGGATTCCTCCAGCGGCACAACGGAGTCTTTGGCCCCGTGGAAAGCCCATACCGGCAGGCGCGCTAGGGGATTGGAGGCCTTGCCGTAACCCGCCAGCAGAATGTCGATCACTTGTCCGCCGCCACAAATTGGAGCCGCCGCCGCGAATAAATCCGGTCGTGCCGCCGCCAGGGCCCAGGTGCCATAACCACCCATGCTCAAACCGGTCACGTAAATCCGGTTGGTGTCCACGGCGTATTGGCGAGTGATCTCTTCCAGCAAGGCCATCAGCGAATCGTTCTGCCAGCGTTGGCCCTCCGGACATTGCGGCGCGATGATGATGAAAGGAAAATCTTTGCCCTGCTTCACCAGTTTCAACGGACCGTGAATCGCCACCCGCTGCACATCCGTGCCGCGTTCGCCGGCGCCATGCAGAAAAAGCATCAGCGGCCATTTCTTCCCGCTCTTCGCATCATAATCTTTGGGGGTGTAATGCAAATACTGCATCTCCGCCTGGCGAGTGATGGTCAATTTGACCTTTTCGGCCGGCAAGCCAGCGGCAGCGGATTGGGCTTTTGTTTTCATGGACATACCAGGGGCAAACAGGACGGCAGCCACCGTCACAAGCAGGCAAAGGGAATGGTCTTTTCTCATGGTTCGATTGGGTTCGGGTCGTCGCCTGACGGCTACATGATTTTCAGTTTCGGCAAATCCTGCGAGTCCACAAGCCCGACCGGCTCGTGTTTCGCATTCACGACGATCAAGTCATCAATATTGCGCTCATTGAAAACCTTTAGCGCTTCAACCGCCAGTGCGGTGTCGCGAATGCAAACCGGCTGGCGCGTCATGACGCTCTTCAACGGACGCGCGAGCAATTCGGCGTCGGCAGACATTTTGCGCCGGAAATCGCCGTCGGTGAACACGCCCACCAGTTTACCGCGCACATTCACGACCGCGAGGCTGCCCGACTTGGCCTGGGTCATCACCAACAGCGATTCCTTTACGGTCAGCTTTTCACTTGCGACGGCATGGCGCTCGCCGGCCCGCATGATTTCACCCACCCGGAGCAACATCGCGCGCCCGATGGCGCCGCTGGGATGATACCTGGCGAAATCGCGTTGCTTGAATCCGCGCGCCTGGAGCACAGCCATCGCCAGCGCATCACCCATCACCAGCATGGCCGTCGTGCTGGCGGTCGGCGCGAGGTTGAAGGGGCAAGCTTCCTTGGGCACGCGCACGTTCAAAACCAGATCGCTGTGGCGCGCGAGCGAGGATTTTAGGCCGCCAGTCAAAGCGATGATCTGGACGGAAAACCGTTTTAATGCGGGCAGGAGATTGAGGAGTTCGTCGGATTCACCGGAGTAACTCAGCGCGAGGATCACATCGCCATCGTGAACCACGCCGACATCCCCATGCAAGGCGTCCACGCTGTTAAGGACCACGCTCGTCGACCCGGTGCTCGTGAGCGTGGCGGCGATCTTCGCACCCACGTTGCCGGACTTGCCGATGCCCACGATCACGATCTTGCCCCGGCGGCCCAAGGTTTCGACGAGCAAATCCACCACGTCATCAAACGCCGAATCGAGCTGGGCACGCACCCGTTTGAGCGCGGCGATCTCGACAGCGAAAACTTCGCGGGCTTTGGCCTGATGACTCACAGGGCGAGAATGAAAAGAATGGCGACGCGTTTCAACCTTGAAGAAAACTCGCCGCGCCCGACCCGCTCAACGCCAGCTCGTCGCCAGCCAGAAAACCCCCACGGTCATCGCGGCAACGGCACAGGTGCCGAGCAACCCGCGATAGATCTTCAGGCTGCCGAACGCGAAGCGTTTGGTGATGGCCCCGAGCAGCCAGGAAAAGCTCGCCATGGAGAGAATCGTGCCGGCGCCAAATGCGATCAGATAAGCCGCCGCCTGCGTCTTCGTGGGAAACGCCAGAATGGGCAACACTCCAAGGAAATGCGAACTGCCGGCAAGCCCGTGCAGAATGCCGATGCCAAACGCAGCATGCGTGTGACGATGACCACCCTTTTCCTCGGGCGCGTGGCCGTGGCTGTGGGTGTGAAAATGCAAATGCGGCTGCCCGTCATGGGTGTGCTCGTGGGTATGGACATTGTGCTTGAGCGCGCGCCGCAGCGCCCAAAGGCCGATCCCAAACAGCATTAGGCCCACCAGCCGTTCTCCCCAGGTCGAAAGCAAATCCACCGGCAGCCAGTCCCGCAGCCAGAGCGAGAGCAGACCGATCACCGCCACGCCGGCGGAATGCCCGAATCCCCAGCGCACCCCCGGCACCCACGCGTGTTGCGGCCGGCGCACTGCCAGCGGGGCAACGGCGGTAAGATGATCCGGCCCGGACCAGACGTGGACCGCGCCGGCAATCAAACCTGTGAGAGCGGAAATCATAACCCAGAATTCCTGACCGCTTGACTGTGCTTGAATCACCACCCGAGCGCAAAACAAAGTTCTGCCGCGTTTCGCTCAAGCGGACGTGGGCGGCGCAGAGAGCCGCAAGCGCAGCAAGTGCGTCACGGCTTTGAGCGCAACCTCCAGCGGCATCACTGGTTTGGCGATGAGATCGTTCCCGCTTTGAAGCAAGCTCACGGAGCGGGACTGAAAATCAGCGTCGCCAGTGACAAAGATGATGGGAGTTCGCTGATACGCCGGCAAGGCGCGCAGGTGCTGGCAAAGTTCAAAGCCATCCATGCCCGGCATCACCAGATCAAGCAGCACCAGATCAAAACGGCTTTTCCGCGCCGCTTGCAGCGCCGCGGCAGGATCTTGAAAACTCGTAGCCCGAAAACCGGCCCGCGTCAGGGCCATGGCCATGGCACGCGCCGAAATGGGGTCGTCATCCACCACCAAAGCCGTGCCCGCTTGCTGAGGATTCACCCCCGAATGACTCGGCGCCGCGAAGAGCGATTCCAGGAAGGTGAGCGTGGCATCGATCGTCTGCACGGGTGAAGGGCCGAAATATCGCGGCCGCTCGTGCAGTTCCAATAACGTCGCTTCCAGCGCACTGCACAACAGGGCGATGTCCGCGCACCGAGCCATGCCGGCCAACGCCGTCACGTAATGAACCTTCCGGTAAAAATCCAGCAGGTGCAGGTCGCGCGCAGAGGGCGACTGATCACGCACGAAGGCCGCGTTCAACTGCCGTAGCAGCGCGAGCGTCTTCGGTGCGTCATTCAGAAAATCATGTCGTACCTTGGATTCGGCGGAAGCTTCACCCACTTCCGGAGCTGGTGATGGAACTGGTGGTGGCGGCGGCGGTGCCGGGGTCGGCAGCGGCGGCGCCACGGGCGGTGCGGCCGGTGGCGGCGTGGAGGAAACAACTGTCGCCACTGGTTGGACCGGCAGCCCGGTGAACAGACGCGCAATGGCATCCATCAATTTCGCCGGCGTGCAAGTGGCCTTGGCAAACTGAAGATCCGCGCGGGCGGCAGCATGTTCCCGCTCGGCATGATCGGCGTAGAAATTGGAAAGCACCACGATCCTGATGGCGTTCAAGTCCGGCTGGGAACGGATGAATTTGAGGACTTCGATCCCGCTGAACTTGGGCATCATGACATCGAGCACCAGCACGTCGGGTCGCACGCTGTGCAGCGCTTTCATCGCGGCGAGGCCATCCATCGCCACTGCCACTTCGTAACCACCCTGCATTAGCCGCTTGCGGTAAATCTCGACGATCAACTCGTCGTCATCAACGAGGAGGACTTTATGCATAACGTGCTGCTGATACTTCCAATTGGCTGGTTCAGCTTAAAAGCACTTGCGCCCGGTTGAAAGCCTAATCCCCCAAAGCTCAAGCGAGCAGTTCCTTGATCACTTTCGACGGTTCAACGCCCGTGAGGCGCTGATCCAAACCGAGATGACGATAGGTGAACTTCTCGTGCTCGAAGCCGAGGAGGTGCAGCACGGTGGCGTGGAAGTCGTGAATATGAACCGGGTCTTTCACGATGTTGTAGGAAAAGTCATCGGTCTCGCCGTAAATCTGCCCGGGGCGCGAACCGCCGCCGGCCATCCACATCGTGAAGCAGCGCGGATGGTGATCGCGCCCGTAGTTTTCCTTGCTCAAGCCGCCTTGCGAATAGATCGTGCGGCCGAATTCGCCGCCCCAGACGACGAGGGTCGAGTCCAACATCCCGCGCGCTTTCAAATCCTGGATCAAGCCGTAGCACGCCTGGTCCACATCCTTGCATTGCATCGGCAGGCGGCCGTTGACGTTTGCGTGCGTGTCCCAGTTGTTGTGGTAAATCTGCACGAACCGCACGCCGCGCTCGACCATGCGCCGCGCCATGAGCGCGGTGTTGGCGAACGTGCCGGGCTTTTTGGCGTCGTCCCCGTAGAGTTTGAAGGTGGACTCCGGTTCGCTGGCGAGGTTCGTAAGTTCCGGCACGCTGGATTGCATCCGGAAAGCGAGTTCGTATTGTGCGATGCGCGTGTGCGTTTCGGGATCGCCGACGAGCTTGTAGTTCATCTCGTTCAACGCCTTCAAGCCGTCGAGCGTTTTGCGGCGCACTTTCGCATCCACGCCGGCAGGGTTGTTGATGAAGAGAATCGGATCGCCCGCGGAACGGAACGAACAGGCGGCGTGTTCGCCGGGCAGATAACCGGACGACCAGAGCCGCGCCGAGATCGCCTGGATTTGTTCGGTGTTGCTGGGTTGCGCGACGAGCACGACGAACGTTGGCAAATCGGCGTTCATTGAACCGAGGCCGTAGGAAACCCAGGCACCGAGGCACGGGCGACCGGTAATCTGGTTGCCGGTCTGCATGTAGGTAATCGCAGGCTCGTGATTGATCGCCTCGGTGTGCATCGAGCGCACGAAGCAGAGGTCATCCACCATCTTCGCCTTCCACGGAAACAGTTCGCTGACCCACATGCCGTTCTTGCCGTGCCGGGCAAATTTGTATTTCGACGGCGCCACGGGAAACCGCGCCTGTCCGCTGGTCATGGTCGTAAGCCGCTGGCCCATGCGAATGGTTTCCGGCAAGTCTTTGTCGTACCAGTCATTCATCACCGGCTTGTAATCGAACAAATCCAGCTGTGACGGCCCGCCAACCATATGGAGGTAAATCACCTGCTTCGCTTTCGGCGCGAAGTGCGGACCGGGCGCGAGGGATTTTGCAGTTGCGACAGGTTTCTTATCGCCCGCTAACGCCAAGCCCGGCGCGAGGGAAGCCAGCGCCGCCGTGCCGAGGAAACTGGCGCCACGTCGCAGGAATTGGCGGCGCGTTTCGGAACGCACATAGTCGGTGAAAAGCGGGTGCGGGGTGAAATTGGGAAAGGGATTCATGAGACAAGGACGAATGATGAAATCGGAATGATGGAAGAAGCACTGACGGTAATGACGAATAACGAATGACGAATGACGAAAGAAGCACGAATGTCCGAATGCTCAAATCGCCGAAAGTCGGTTTGAATCAACTGCGCCATATTTTTGCGAAGATCAGGTGAAGTTCCTTTGCTTCCTGCCAGAGCTTGCGGCCTTCGGCTTTGCTGTCGGGTGAGGCGGCAGCAATTTGCCGCAGCCAGAACTTGGTTTCGCGAGCTTCCTTCTTGCATGTGCCAATCTTGTTCTTGAATTCCTTCCGCGAAACCGCGTCATCGGCCTCGCAGTAATTCGCCCCGATGCTCGTTCCAGACCGAACGACTTGGGAGATCAGCGGCGTAGTCACGGGATCACGCGGAAGCTTGCGCGCAAAGCCTATGACCGCCTCGCCAAACGCCGCCGTGCGCTCCTCAAGATCAAATTCCCGCTTCGGACTATAGCTGTTTTCATCATTCGTCATTGGTGCTTCGACATTCTTTCGTCATTCGGCCTTCGTCATTCGTCATTTATTGAGAACCTCATCCAGGTTCATCAACTGATTCGCCACCATCGTGTACGCCGCGAGCGCCGGCTGGTCGAGCGATGCATCCGCCGTGGATTCCCCAACGGCGATCAACTTCTCCGCTTCCTTCGGCTCCGACCGATAATGCGCGAGCAGATCCTTCAAGCCGTTTTCCACCACCCGCCGTTCTTCAGATCGGAATGCGCGGGCCAGCAGCCGCTTCGCCATGAAATCCAATCGCTCGGCTTCCTTCGCGCCGCCCAGCTTGAGCGTGTCTTCGGCCAGTCGCCGCGCCGCTTCGATGAACTGCTCGTCGTTCAGTGTGACGAGCGCCTGCAAGGGCGTGCTGGTGCGTTCGCGGCGCACGGTGCAGGTCTGCCGATTCGGCGCGTTGAAAATCTCCATCTGCGCCGGCGGCGCGGAACGCTTGATGAACGTGTAAAGGCTGCGGCGATACAACTTGTCGCCATTGTCGCGTTTGTAATTTCGCGTGTCGCTGCCGGTCATGGCCACGGCTTCCCAGACGCCGTCCGGCTGATAAGGCTTCACGCTGCGCCCGCCAATTTTTTCCACGAGTAGTCCGCTCGCGGCCAGCGCGTAATCGCGAACCATCTCGGCGTCCATGCGGAAGCGCGGCCCGCGCGCGAGCAGCCGGTTCGCGGGATCTTTGGCAATCTTCTCCCGCGTCGCCACCGCGGACTGCCGATACGTGGCCGAGCTGACCAGCAGCTTGAAGAATTTCTTCAGGTCCCAGCCGGATTCGCGGAACTCAACCGCCAGCCAGTCGAGCAACTCCGGATGCGACGGCATTTCCCCGGCCACGCCGAAATCGCCGGCGCTCTTGACGATTCCCGTGCCGAACAACTCCTGCCAAAAGCGATTCACGGTTACACGCGTCGTGAGCGGGTGTTCCGGTCGGAGCAACCATTGCGCAAGCCCGAGCCGGTTGCGCGGCAACTCTGGCGGCATAGCGGGTAAGGCCGCCGGAGTGGCCGGGCCAACCTTGTCGCGTCGTTTGTCGTATTCGCCGCGGAACAGGAAGTAAGCTTCCGGCGGCGTCTCCCGTTCGCTCATCACGTGGGCAATCGTACCGCGCTTGCGGATTTCGTTCTCCTCCTCCTTGAGTTTACTGAGCGCTTGCTGCGCCTCGCGATAGCCATCATCGGTCGAAGTCAACCAGCGTGAAAAAAGTTCATCGCTTTCCTTCGCGTCGCGCTTGTCCGCCGGCTTCGCCGCAAGCCAGGCCATGCGCGCTTTGCCGCCGAGCTCGCGCACTTCGCTGGGCGGCAACGCGCGGCTGTAAAGGCGCACATCCTGCACGCCGGATTTCTCGAGGACGCTCGTCTTGGACCGCTGCCCGATTTTGAACGGCACGGTCGTGCGGATCGTGTGCTTCAACTTGTCCGCCTGAACATCGAACTCCTGCAACTCGCCGTCCACGTAAATTTTCACCCCTCTCGCCTTCGATGTGCCGTTATACGTCACGACCACATGCACCCACCGGTCTTTCGGCAATTCCTTCTTTGCAACGACCTTGATGGCGTCCTCCGGCCAGTTGTGGATGATGTGCGTGCCGGGCCGGCCGCCTTCCACCCACAAATCCCAGCCGCGAAACGCCTGATCCTCATCCATGCGCGCGATCACGGCGCCGTCGCGAGCGCTGGACAGCTTCACCCACGCGGCGTAAGTCATGGCTTGATCGCGGTCGAAATCGCCGATGTCCGCGAACTGCGGCGTGGTGGCCGCGCGCACGCTGTAACCTTTCTCCGCCACCGCACCGTCGAGCCAGTTGAGTTTGTCGGCGACGGACACGGTGCCCGCGGTGCCACTGAGCGTGAAGGCGAGATTGGTTTCCGAAAAATCCGCGAGCGGAACGTGGGCGAGCAGCAAATCCGATGGTAACTCGGTGGCCGCCTTCACCGCCGCGGCGTTGGTCAGCCACGCTTCGAAGTCCGGCTGGGCGGATTGCTTGCGATCATCAATCCGCTTCTGTCCCGCGGCTTTGTCAGCAGCGAGCGCATTCCAACGCTCGCGATCCGTCGCGGCGGGCACCACGACCACCGGCGGCGTGTCGCGCACGTTTCCGTCCATCGCCTTTTGCGTGGTGTTGTTGAAGAACGCGGAGAGCGAATAGAATTCCTTTTGCGACAGTGGATCGTATTTGTGGTCGTGGCAGGTGGCGCAGCCCGCGGTGGTGCCGAGCCAGACTTGCGCCGTGGTTTCAGTGCGGTCCCGCGCGTAGAGCACGAGATACTCCTCGTCAATCGCGCCGCCCTCGCTGGTGGTGATATTGCAGCGATTGAAGCCGCTGGCGATCTGCTGTTCGAGCGTGGCGTTGGGCAGGAGATCGCCGGCGAGTTGTTCGATAGTGAACTGATCAAACGGCAGGTTGCGGTTCAACGCCTTGATGACCCATTCGCGGTAGGACCAGATCTCGCGGAAGTTGTCGTTGTGAATCCCGTGCGTGTCGCCGTAGCGCGCGAGGTCGAGCCAGTAACGCCCGCGATGTTCGCCCCAACGCGGCGAGGCGAGGAATTTATCCACGAGCTTCTCGTAGGCGTTGGGAGATTTGTCCTTCACGAAGTCTTCCACCTCTGCGGGCGCGGGCGGCAAACCGGTGAGGTCCAAGCTGAGCCGCCGGGCGAGTGTGCGACGATCCGCTTCCGGTGCGGGTTTGATTTTTTCGGTTTCCAGCCGCGCAAGGATGAAATTATCAATCGGGTTGCGAACCCATTTCGCGTCACGCACCTTCGGCAGCGCGGGCCGTGTCGGCGCAATGAGCGACCAGTGCGGCTGATACTTTGCGCCCTCGGTCACCCAGCGCTTCAACAACTCCTTCTGTGCCGGCGTGAGGACCTTGTGAGTCTTGGCCGGCGGCATGAGGTCGTCCTCATTCGCGGTCAGAATGCGGTTCACGAGCTCGCTCTCCGCCGGCTTGCCGGGAACGACGGCGGGCTTCCCTTCCTCCCGGGCGGCGGTGGCGAAATCAAAATGGTCGAGCCGCAGCTTGGCTTTGCGCGCCGCCGAGTCCGGACCGTGGCAGGCGAAGCAATTCTCAGAGAGGATGGGGCGGATGTCGCGGTTGTATTCGATCTGTGAAGATGCTGGTGGCCCGGCGTGAAGGATGGCGGTTGCCCCAATCCACACGGACCAAACGAGTGCAAAGCGAACGTTCATGGCTGCGCCTAATCTGTAGCCCGCCGAGACAACGGCGACAAACCCAAAGTGCACGCACCCGTTCAAGCCACCAGCCGGTCGAGCATCGGGTGGAGCGCGGGCGGGACGGTGGAGAAATCACTCAAGCGCGGAAGGTGATGAACCCGCCTCCGACCAATCATCTCGCGCAGGAGGGCAAGATTGGAGTGGCACGTTGAATCGGTTTGCGCGTCCGAAAGCACAACTTCGGCCCGGGACGTGAATTTGCGTGGCAGCGCCGCGAGCACCAGCAAGGCTTGGCTCACAGCGCCCAGCCGGTTGGGGCAAACCACAATCGGCCGGGCGTTTAAGGCAACGATCAAATCGCGCGAACTAAAACCCTCGCCCAGAGGGCTGAGCAGCCCACCAGCGCCTTCGACCACAGCAAATTCAGAATCGCGGGCGGCGCGGAAGATCCGGGAAACGACCTGAGGCAAGCGCACGCGTCGTTGCTCCCGCCGCGCAGCCAGCAACGGCGCCAGCGGTGCGCGAAAATGCCACGGGTTGACTTCATCAAGCGGCAGCACCTTTCCGGCAGCTTGGTGCAAGGCACGGGCATCCGCGCGGTTGCCCGAGCATATCGGTTTGAGGCCGGCCACATGACGGCCACTTTCATAAAGGTATTGCGTCAGCAGACCGGCGAGCACGGTTTTGCCGGCGTTGGTGTCGCTGCCGGTGATGAAGAGGATTCGTGGCTTCACGGCGCGGACTTTCGATCGGCTAACAGGCTGGTTTGGAGGAACAGTTTGAATTGCTCGCGCTTCGCGACAACGTCGTTATGCCCGAGATCGGTGTGGATGAAGATCAGTTTGTGCTTTTGCAAATCGCCGGGCGTCAGCTTGGTTTCTTCGCCGGCAAAAAAGTCTGTGCCGTGCTTTTTGAGCAATTCCATCATCGCTTCGGAATCATCCTTGGTGCCGCCGTGGTCGGTATAGATGTTGAGCAGCCGGCCGTGCTCACGGTCTGACCACGCGAGGAATTTCTCCGTCTCGGCGTAGAGAGCGTCGAAGAGCCAGACTTCCTTCACGCTCGAACTCATTCCGCCGCGATCCACGATGGCGGACATGACGCGATAACCACCGCTGTGGCCGGACAGGATGATGTTGCCCACGGCGAAATCCTTTTTGAACACGGCGCGTTGCTTGAGCGTGGCGGTGAGTTCGGCCAGGAAACGTTTGAAGCCATCCAGGTCTTCCAGTTTGCCACCAAAGGAATCGGGTGAATTATGCGGTCCTTCTGGCACGACGAGCACGGCGTTCTTGCCGCTGGCCATGAATTGCTCGATCAGTTTGAAAGTTTCCAGCGTGCCGGCGACGGTGTTGTACCAACCGTGGAAATGGATTACGAAATCCACCGAGCCGGTTTCCCGAAAATCTTTCGGTATGAAAATGGCGACCGTGCTGTCGGCGTAGTGCTGAGCGGCAGGGTAGGTCTTGTCCTTGTAGGTGTGACCCTTGGCGCGGGCGGGATGCGGAAAGGGCGCCGTGACAAATTGCGTGACCACCATCTGCCCGTGAGCGGCGTAGGTTTGCTCGAGGGTTCCGGCCTGCCCGGTGGCGAGGCAGAGGAAGGTCAGCAGTGACAACAGCAACTTCATAGCTGGCACACTGGCAGAATTGGCCGATCGAGAAAAACAATTACTTCCGCCAGACTCCGAGTTCCAACAGTTGCTTCTCGGCCTGCAATGCCCAGCCGCGATTTGCGGCCGGACTGGCCGGACTCGGGTGCAAAATCCTACCCAGCTTGAGTTTCGTGCCGGCGAACAAATCCTCGCCGCGCTGCCGGGCGAAATCGCCGACGCCAATCAGCCATTCCGGCTGGAGAATCTCCACGACTGCGCGCAAATGTTGGGCGCAGGCGGCGTAAAGTTGGGCGGTTGTTCGCGCCGGCAACTTGTCCGGCGTCAGGTTGCGCCCTGATTGCTCGAGGAAAGCCAGCGGGCAGTAATTGACGACAAAATGGTCGCGAAAGAATTTTGCCGGCGACCCAAATCGCGCCGCGAACAGTCCCCAGAGTCGCTGCCCGCTGACTTCAGAACGCTGACACGCGAATCCCTCGACGGGCCGCTTGGGATGCACGTGCGATGGTTTGCCGATTCTGGCGGCAACACCCAACCAGTCCCGCACGGCGGCAACTTCGCCAAAGGGAACGCCGGTTTGCACCATGCCGAAGGGGCCGGGATTCATGCCGAGAAAGATCACGCGTTTGCGACCAGAGCCAAACTTCCGCAGATAGGCTGTGTGCGCCGGCCAAGCGTAGGCGAGCGGGTTGTAAACGTACGCCACCGGCTTGGGAAATCGCAACGCGGCGACCTGTGTGCCAAGCGCTCGGGCGGCCGTGATCAGTTTACTGGACATGAACGAACGGTTTTTGCCAGCGCCAGCGGCACGGAGCGAGACAAATCGCGGCACCCGGCGAACAAGAAGTGGACAGCTGGTCTCCCGCAGTCGGCGAAAGCGGGACTTTTTTGCCGTCGCGGAAAGCGGCGTTGCATTTCAAAATGAGCCACCCTAAGCTGGCCAGCAGATTGCTCATTACAAAATGTTCCGCCCGGCAGCTGTATGCAGTGAAATAATGGCGGACTGAAAATTGATCATGGCTGGCACGTTGACTCAAAGCGAAGAAGCCCAGTTGGCGCAGACGATTGAGATGTTCGAGGTGATCACTCAATCGCAGCCGCACGACTATCAATCGCTCGAGATTCTCAAAGAAGCTTACAGCAAGCTGGGGCGGGAACAGGACGTCATCGGCACCTCGAAGCGTATCGCGCAAGCCTACGTGCAGATGGGGCAGTTCTCTTCCGCAATTCTCGAATACGAAACCATCCTGCAACGCTTCCCCAACGACCCCGATGTCCAGGCGGCGTTGAAGGAAATCGAAAGCAAGTCCAACAGCGTGGCGGTGGAGTCGGCGCTGACGGAGCCTGCCGCGTTGACGAAGGCCCCCGACACGGGTCATACCAAGTCGCTCAGGAAGCTTTCCGGCCGGCCGGCCGCGGGTGATGTTGAGGATGGCCGCAAATCCATGTACAAGGTCTTCGTCGAAGGCAAGGTCGTGACCGCCGCAGACTTCGACCTGTGCTGGCACACATCGGATCCCACACTGCCGCCCAACGGAGTCGTCGAACCCTTCATCCAGATTCTCGCCGACAAGGGTATTCATCCGGTGGAGAAATCCATCAAGCTGTTGACCGACAAAACGCGCATCGCCTTTCTGCCCCTCGACAAATACGACATTGATATTGATCTCGCGCGCAGCTTTCCCGCGGAAACCTGCCAGCGCTGGTGCGTGCTGCCGTTCGATCGCATGAGCAAATCCGTGCTGGTCGCCACGGCCAACCCGTTCAACCAGCAGGCGGCGAAAGAACTCGCCGAAGCCACCAGCAACCGGTTGCTCTGGTATCTCGTGCCGCCGGTGGATCTCGTCAAAAACCTCCGCAAAGCGTTTCGTTGACCATGCCTCCCGTAAAATCATTTGGTGAACGCATTGCCGACGCCCTCGTCGAAGATGGCCTGCTGACGACCAAGCAGGTCGAGGAATTGATGGAGCAGCAGAAGAAGGTCGGCGCACGCTTCATCAAGCTGGTGCTCGAAAAGGCCTACGTCAGCGAGCAGGATATGACGGTTTCCATGGGACGCGTGCTCAACGTGCCGCCCATCAACCTCGGCCGCGTCAGCATCCCGCCGGAGATCGGGGAATTGCTGCCGCGCGAGGTCGCCCACAATCACAAGATCGTTGCGGTCTCGCGACTCGAAAACAAACTCTTCATCGCGATGGCGGATCCGTTGAACGTCCTGGCGATGGACGACGTCAAGCGGATCACCAAACTCGAAGTCCAGCCGTTCATCGCGTCCGAAAAGGCGATCATCGACAAGCTGAACAACCTCGATGCGGCCAAGAGCGGCAGCATGGAGGACATCATCCAGGACGCGAAAAAGAAGAATGAGGATGATGCCGACGCCGTGGAGACGGTGAAGGAATCCGTCGAGGAAGTGAACCTCGACCAGCTCGCCGCCTCCTCCGAGGAAGCGCCCGTCATCAAACTGGCGAACATCATCCTCGTGCAGGCGATCAAGGATCGCGCGAGCGACGTTCACATTGAGCCGTTCGAGAAAATCTTGCGCCTCCGCTATCGCGTGGACGGCGTTCTGGTGGACGCCACGCCTCCGCCCAAGCAGATGCAGCTCGCGCTGGCCTCCCGCTTCAAAATCATGTCCAGTCTGGACATCGCCGAGCGCCGGTTGCCTCAGGACGGCCGCATGCGCGTGCGCGTCGGCGGCAAGGATTACGATCTCCGCGTTTCGATTCTGCCGACCGTGCACGGCGAAAAGATCGTGCTCCGCGTCCTCGATAAATCGAACCTGTCCGCGAGCATCGATAAACTCGGCCTCGACCCGGACACCTTCCAGCAATTCAAGGGCGCTGTGGATGCGCCGCACGGCTTGATCCTCGTCACCGGCCCGACTGGCTCCGGCAAGACGACCACGCTTTATTCCGCGCTCAACGAACTCAACAATCCGATCTACAACATCGTCACGGTGGAAGACCCGGTCGAATTCCAGATTCCCGGCATCAATCAAGTGCCAGTAAAAAAGGAAATCGGCCTCTCCTTCGCCAACGCGCTGCGCTCCATCCTGCGGCAGGACCCGGACATCGTCATGATCGGCGAAATCCGCGATACCGAGACGGCGGAAATTGCCATCGAAGCGGCGCTTACCGGCCACCAGGTGCTGAGCACGATGCACTGTAACGACGCCCCCGGCGCCATCGCCCGCCTCGACGACATGGGCATCGCCCCCTTCTTGATTTCCTCGTCGGTGATTCTTTCCTGTGCGCAACGTCTGATGCGTCGCATTTGTTCCCACTGCAAGGAACCGGTGACTTATCCAGCCAAGATGTATCAGGACCTGAACATTGACCCGAGCATCTTCGATGGCGTCACGCTCTATCGTGGTCGTGGATGCGACCGCTGCAAGGGCTCGGGCTATTCCGGCCGCTTGGCGATCATCGAGGCCATGACCATCACCGACGAAGTTCGCAAACTCGTCATTGCCCGTGCCAACACGCGCGAGATGGGGAAAGTGGCAATTGGCCAGGGCATGAAAACCCTGCGCATGGTGGCCTTGGATCGTGCACGCGATGGCATTTCAACCTTGGAGCAAGTCTTGTTGCTCACGGCGGCGCACTGATTCACTCGGCGCACTTGAGACGAGGTTTGCGGGCGTTTAGTGTTCCCTCGCATGCTCGAACTTGAAGACGCCGTAACCCGTATCCTCGCTGCTGTTCCCGCTGGCGGCAGCGAACGCATCGCCCTCGCCGAGGCAACTGGACGTGTGCTTGCGGAGGAACTCCACTCCCCTATTCCGCTTCCCCCCTTTGATAACTCCGCCATGGATGGCTACGCCGTCCGGGCCGCCGACACGCAGAGCGCCAGCGCCAGCGCACCCGTCAGCCTCCGCCTGATTGGCCGAAGCGCGGCCGGTGACTATTTCCGGGGCGAGCTGGCGGCGGGAGAGTGCATCCGCCTGTTCACTGGTTCGGTTCTTCCGAGCGGCGCAGATGCGGTCGTGATGCAAGAGGACACGCGACTTTCACCCGATCGGCCGGATGCTGTTCTTATCTGCGACCGGGTGCAGGCCGGTGAAAACATCCGCCATCGCGGCGATGATATTCCGGCTGGCGCGCGAATCGGCGCGAC
>CAYWCK010000046.1:0-19736 GCA_964456685.1 uncultured Bifidobacteriaceae bacterium
AGGCGGGTTTGCCGGGCAGCGTGTCGATAAAAGTCGCGGTCGCGCCGGGCAGGTAATGGCCGCCTGCGCCTTCTTCAGCGTGGATCAGGGCGGGTGCGGTTAAGGCAGCGATCGCCAACGAGGTCAGAATTCGAGATTTCATCATTTTTATGAGAGTGAACTGAGGGAGCGCCGGCCCGGGTTCGAGCCGGCGACTCCGGTTGAATCAGTGATGCGCGGCTTCGGCTTCGTGTTCTCCGCCGACTGCATCGGTGATCGAGTGGTCGTCGGGGCCAACCATCACCGCACCCTTGCCATCTTCAGAGCCCATGATCGGCTTGGCATGCCCCAGACCGACTTTGGCGACATACATCAGCGCGAGCGGCTTGGCCGCTTCGCGACCGAGCGCGTTCAGCCGGTCCTGCATCGCGGCGACTTTGTCGGGATGCGCGGCGGCGACGTTATTCTTTTCGTAGGGATCTTCGGCGAGGTTGTAGAGATCAACGCTCGTGGGAATCAGCGAGCGCCAGATGAGTTTCCAATCGCCCTGCCGCAAGCCGCCGCGGAACGGTTCGACATTGTAAACGAGTTCGGTGCGGGGCGAAGGTTTGCCTTCGGCGATGGTGTCCCAAACGTTCATGCCATCGAGCGGCTTGCTCTTGGCAGTGGAAGCGCCCGCGAGGGCAGCGAAGGTGGGGAAAATATCCACGGCGTGAATCATGCCTTCCACGGTGCCGGGCTTGATGTGGCCGGGCCAGTTGGCGCAGGCCGCGACGCGCGAGCCGCCTTCGAAGAGCGAGCCCTTGCCGTCGCGATACGGGCCGTTGTCACAGGGGAGAACGGTTTTGGACAAGTCAGCCATCTGGCCGGCGAACATTGCGTTCCTGGTGCCGCCGTTGTCGCTGTGGAAAACAATGAGCGTGTTGTCGCGCAGACCTTTTTTGTCGAGTGCGGCGACGACTTTGCCGATTTCATCATCGAGGCAGGAAACCATCGCGCAGTAAGTGCGGCGCGTGGGCTCGGAGACGTTCTTGAAGCGATCGATGTAATCCGGCGGCGCTTGATACGGCGTGTGCGGCGCGTTGAAGGTGAGATAGAGATAGAACGGTTTGTTCGCGCTTTGTTGATTGATGTATTTCACCGCGTCAGCGCCGATGAGCTGCGTAGTGTAACCCTTTTCCTTCACGGGCTTGTTGTTGCGGAACCAGTCGAGCACGCCAGCGTCGCTGTGGGTGTAATAATCCAGCTCACCGATCATGGCGCCGTATTGGTAATCGAAGCCGCGTTGCCGGGGCCAATACTTGATGTCGCCGTGGCCGAGATGCCATTTGCCGATGATGGCAGTGGTGTAACCGGCGTCCTTGAGCGTTTGCGGCAGCGTGTACTCGCTCGTGTCGAGGCCGTAACCCGCCGGGCCGGGGATCACGATGGTTTGCAGGCCGTAGCGCCAGGGATAACGACCGGTCATGAGGCACGCGCGCGTGGGCGTGCACATGGACTGGGTGTAGAATTGAGTGAACTTCGCGCCGCCGGACGCGAGCTTATCAATGTTGGGTGACCGGATATCGGTGGCGCCGTTGAAGCCGACGTCCTTCCAGCCGAGGTCATCGGCAACGATGTGGACGATGTTGGGTTGTTTGGCGGCTTGCGTCGTCAACGCGAGGCCGGCGGCGAGCAAAGCCGCGAGCACTGCCTTGGTGAACAGTTTGGTTTTCATGGTTTGATCTGTTTAATTTTGTGAATCGGGGGTCGAGGGGACGATTATTGTTGGGAGGTCACGATGGTTGCGCCTTTGATGGCTCCAAAGGGGAGAGCGGACGGCGGAAGCGAGTTGGTTTCCAGATATTTCACGCCGCCCCAGGGAATGACCAGCAGCCGGTGCTCGGTCTGAACCACCAGTTTGTCCGAGCTGAGAATGGACTTCACCGCCTCCGCGAGCGCCGCTCCGGAGTTTTTCATCTGCGCCGGGAAGGCGAGCTGAAGATTACTTCCATTATGGAAGTGAACGATCATGTCTTTGTCGTCAGTCATGGTTGGTTTGGTTTCGGGATCAGCCATTGCTGGGCTTTGGTTGCGGTCAGAAATCCTATTTCTGCCCAAACACGGTCACGTCGGCCTTGCCCTTCAGCACTCCTTTGGTCTCGTACCAGAAATCAATCCGGCGGAGGCTGCGTTTGCCGGCGCCTTTCAAATCAATCGGCCGGCTTTCACCGCCCTGCTTGATGTCGTGCCGCACTTCGAGCCGGTCAGGTTCTCCGTTGTCATACGTGACGACGACGCGTCGGAGTTTCAGGGGAGCATCGGTGACCTTGAACTTGAGCTTGCGAAAGTCATCGTTCGGGCCGGTCACGACGATGGTATCGTGGTCGGCTTTGAAGTTCGCCTGCACTGAGCCAATGAGCCGCCAGGAACCAGCGGGGCCGCCCTTGGGCCGGACCGCTCTCTGAGCGCTGGCGGAAATCGCCAGCAAGAGTGAAAACGCGGCGATCAGTATGCTCAAGTGCGTGAAACGGTATGTTGATTTCATGATTTTGGTTTGTTGCTCCACCGAACTGCCTGGATTCAATGTCTTGTTTGTCACTCGTGTCGAAGTTGTGGGCGTCGAGTCGAACTGCGTTCCGGCGCGCTCAGCAGCCAATTAATGCTGTCGAGCAAAGCCTGGTCGTCCACCGGCTTGCGGAAGAAAGCCACCGCGCCCAATTCGCGCGCACGATTGCGAGCCTCGTCGTCGTCCTGGGCGGAAAGGGCAATGACCGGAATTTTCTCTCCCCGCTGCCGCAACCTTTGCTGGACGTCATGGCCGGTCAGCCCCGGCATGCGGATATCCATCACCACGCAACCTTGGGCGTCTTCCGGCAATCCGGCCAGAAACAGGTCGCCGGAAGCAAAGGCTTCCGAGTTCAGGCCCACGGAACGAATCAGCCGGCCGAGGGCTCGACGAACAGAGCTGTCGTCGTCCACGATGTAGATTTTATGCGTCTCAATTTTCACAAGCGGCAGCAAACAATGGTTCACATCTGAATAAATGGAGAGTAGAGGGGAAGCGGGCAGGGAAACTATTGGACTTTGGTCCAACTGGGGCCGGAGGCGCAGCCCGGCTGCCGGCGCGGGATAAACTGCGATCTATTTAGATTCCAACAAACCAAGCTTGACGGCCAACGGCACCAATTCAGCCAGCGATTGCACCTGCATTTTTTCGAACACGCGGGCGCGGTGGACCTTGATGGTCTTTTCGACGGTGCCCAGTTCGTCGGCCACCTGCTTGTTAAGCTTGCCGGTCACGATGTGCGCCATGACTTCCCGTTCGCGCACGGACAGACTGGCGTAGCGCTCCTGAATGGCGCTGAGTTCCGCTTGGGCTTTGTGAGCCAACCGGGTTTGCTCGATCGCCCGGGCCACGGCATCGAGCAGTTGGGTATCCTCAAAAGGCTTTGGGAGAAAGTCCACCGCACCACCCTTGATGGCCCGGACGCTGGTCGGAATATCGCCGTGCCCGGTGATGAAAACGATGGCCAAGGGTGATTTCAGTTCCCGGAGGCGGAACTGTAACTCCATGCCCGTCAAACCAGGCATGCTGAGATCCAAAACCAGACAGGCGTGATTTTGTTGGTGCCAATCACTCGCCACAAACTCAAGCGCCGACGAGAAAACTTCAACACGATGCCCGGCGGACTTGAGCAGACGCGCGAGGCTCCGGCGCACCGAAGCGTCGTCGTCCACTACAAACACGGTTGTCGTTGGCTGGGTCATCTATCGGTCAATTGGATTCAGCCACCGGCAGCGTGAAATAGAAAGACGCACCGCGATCAGGATTGTTTTCCGCCCAGATGCGACCGCCGTGGGCTTCGACAATCGAACGGGTCACGGATAATCCCATACCGAGGCCCTCACGTTTGGTCGTGAAAAATGGTTCGAAGATGGAATCAAATTTATCGGGAGGAATCCCTATGCCGCCATCACGCACAGTTACGCGGATAAGGTTGGCCGATTCCAGTCCCACCGCGACGGTCACCAACCGCTCATCCACCGGATTGGTGGCAAGCGCATCAAATGCATTCAACAAGAGATTGATCATGATCTGTTGCAGTTGAATATGGTCTCCGAGAACAGACGGCAGATCCGGGACCAGCTCCAAACCAACCCGGACATTACGCGCCACAATGTCTCCGTGCAAGAAGCCCACCACTTCGCGAACGGTGGCGGCGACGTCCAGTTGCGTGAAGTCAGGTTCGCTCCGTTTGACCAACGCACGCAAATGGCGAATCACGTCGCGCGCGCGGGTGGTGTCGTAAACGATGTCCTTGAGAATCTCGCGAAACTCTTCGAGATCTGCCTTGTCCGAGGCCAGAAACCGCTGCGCCGCCTGCGCGTTGCTGAGGATGGCGGTCAGCGGCTGGTTCAACTCGTGCGCCATGGAAGCGGAAAGTTCGCCCATGATGGAAACGCGCGAGACGTGGGCGAGTTCAGACCGCTGCCGTTGAATTTCGGTGTCCGCACGTTTTCGGTCGGTAAGGTCAAGACACACACCCAGCATACGGGTTGGTGGTCCTGATCCATTACCCACAGCGACGCCGCGCGCCCCGATCCAGCGGATGCCGCCGCCGGGCAGGCACGCGCGATATTCGACGTCGTACGGTTTCTTCTTTTCCAAGGCCAGCCGTACCGCCAGTTCCATTTCCGCGCGATCGTCGGGATGCACCCGCGCGGCAAAGTCCGCGAAGGAGACGCGTTCGTTTTGGGCGAACCCGAAAAGTGCACGGCATTTCACGGTGGCCCAAATCTCATCCCGCCCGAGGATCCAGCCCCACAGCCCAAGATTCGCGGCATCAGCAGCGATGTTCATCCGCGTCTCCGATTCGCGCAACCGTTCCTCGGAACGACGCCGGTGCGCGCGATGTACGAGCAAGGCGATGATGGTCACCATTTGGGCAAGAATGACGCCCGAGGCGACCAGAATGACTCCTTTGTGTTCCTCCCATTGCGATGGCGGACGATGGAGCACAGTGGCACCAAGCGGCAGCCGCTTGTCGCTAATCTGCCAGCGCCGCAATTCGCGCCAGTCATAGATGAAGGGCGCGTCCTTGGGCGGAAGAATGCCAATGGCACTGGCGTTCTCGCCTTGCAGCAGGCGCAGCGCGGTACGGGCAGCATGTTGACCCGATTGCTCCAACGAGAGCAGAGGACCACCGACAATTCCCTGCCCCAAATGGCTTTCGAACACGCCGAAAAGCGGCGCGCTCGCCGCAATGCGCAGAATGGGCAGTGCCTTATCCTGCTCATAGGGCACACCCGCTGCGTCCACGGCCAACATGGCGTAGAGGATCGCGGAGCGGGGCGGCAGGTGTGCCAACCGATCGCGGATCTTGTCGAGCGAGAGATTATTCACGAAGGAAACGGTGACGCGGTTGGTGAATGAGGCAAATTCTCGCTGACACTCCTGCACCCAGTAGTTTTCAAACGGGGACGCCCCCAGAACCATGACGACGTTGGTTGTGGCCGGTAAAACCTGAACGATGTTTTCCAGAAGGACGGGGATCTTGATATAGACTGGAACGATCGCAGCATTCGTGCTGGCGAGTACCAGCGGAGTTTGCCGATGATCCGCGTGCGCCAGGAGCGGCGTGTCAGGAAACAGTTCTGCGCGATGACGAAGGCAAAAAAGCGTCGCTGGTTCGGCGATTGTAAAAATGAGGTCCAATCGGCGGCCGACAAAAAGCGACTGCAAATACTTCACCAAGGGTTCGTCATTCCCCATTTCTGCGAAGCGAGCCGACTGGACCGAGGCTTCAAAAAACTCGACTGGCTCCGCGGATTGCCGGGCCAGTTCCGTCCGAAACGCTGAAGACATGGTGTCCAACGGCGCGAAGTCGCGGCCGAAAGAATGGATGATCAACACGCGCCGCGGAGCGGCCGCCGGCGATTGCAGCGCACCGAGCAGCAGCAGGGCGATTACCCAGCCGAGCCTGAGGCGCAAACAATTTTTTACGGGCACGTGCTGAAACATGGATGTGGTAAATCGTAACGGATAGGTTGCTCGTAATACAAGCCGAGGAAAGCCTGGTGGCCGCGCTTTAGCCTTGTTGAAATAAAATCTCTCGGAAGTCAGATTTCCGATAACAAACCATCGTCATTTTTGCACTGGTATCAAAATGCGAACGTATGCCCCCATGTCAATTTTGGCGGTCGGGAAAAGTCCATTTGCCAAGGCAGCGCGATTGATCCTGTGGATGCGAGGAACTGTTCAGAAAGAAGAGGAAATCGTCGCTCACACCTTTCCCGCCTTACGCCACCGATAGAGAGTTGTTGGATTGATGCCGAGTTGTGCGGCCACCCAGGTAAGATTGTCCCCGCTTTCCTTGAGCAGTCGCCTCGCAATCTGAAGCTTCTCTTTTCGGCTGGCCAATGGTTGCCTTCCCGGCATTTCACCGGCAAACCCGCTTTGGTTTGGCTGGTTAATCAAGGTTGGATCCGACGACTTGTCGGGGATATCCCACCACCCGGCACGCAATACGGGGCCCTGATATAATATGACGAGACGATCAATCGTGTTTTTCAGTTCACGCACGTTCCCAGGCCAATCGAACTGTTGAAACTTCTTGATCAATTCCGGCTCCGCCGATTCAAAATGCCGGCCAAATCGTTCACCCGCACTTTGCAGAAAAGCCTGAACAAATAGAGGTATATCCTCCAATCGGGCGCGCAAAGGCGGCACACGCATCGTGACCTCCGAGATGCGGTAAAACAAATCAGGCCGAAATTTTCCACGAGCGACTTCTGCTTCTAGATTACTATTCGTTGCTGAAAGAATCCGCACTGAAACTTGATACTCACTTGTGCCACCCACTCGGCGTGCCTGATGGGTTGCCAGGAAGCGCAAAAGTTTCGGCTGCAAGGCTAAATCCAATTCGCCGATTTCATCCAAGAAGAGAGTCCCACCAGCCGCTTGCTCCACCAATCCGGCACGCGCCTGCACCGAGCCAGTGTATGCTCCCTTTTCTGCACCAAAGATCTCGGCCTCGATCAGGTCTCTGGGAATTGCCGCGCAATTCAAGGCAATGAACGGCCCCTTAATAGCTGAAGACTTGTGCAATGCGCTCGCAACTCGCTCCTTGCCTACGCCGGATTCACCCAATATCAGCACGCTGGCACCGGTTGGTCCTAATCGCTCGATTGTTTGTCTCAGCGCTTTTATCGCAGCCGACTGGCCGGTTAGCAAATCCGCCTCGTTGAGCATCACCCCGCCGTAAAGCTGAAGCCAAAGCCTTTGTGAATTCATCACCTTCTCCAAGCTGCGGAGCCAGCGTTCATCCTGGTCTTGGAGTTGGATAACATCCAATGCGCCATCGTGAGTGGCCCGGACGATCTGTTCACTTGATAATTCCGATCCCGATACGACGTAGTAGCGATTTGCTTGCCCGAGACGTGTGCGCAGATTGGCCCAATCCGGGGACGACAATGCTTCGAAGGGAATCAGATAAACGACATCCGCAGCCGAGTGCCCCAAATCCCGAATGGAATCCAAAGCGAAGGTCTGGCAGTTGATACCTAAACCAGTTAAGCGGTGCAGCAGGCCTGCTCTTGCCTCACAATGATAAACTGAAACTATCATGCAATCGCAATGCAACCTACCCCACATGCATTGCAAATGCAAAGAAACCTTCCCGTTTTGGAGGCCATCAACATCGCTAAATAATTCCACATCATTGTCACACAATGCTTTATAATAATGACTCAATCAGTGGCACCAGTGCTGCTTAGACTGTCCTGTTAGGGTGTAGAACCAACAACCAAATTATAAGATATGAAACAGAAGTTACTAAAAAGTTTGGCGATTGCGGCTGTGGCTGCCAGTGCAGTTGTGCCCGCAAAGGCATTAACGTTCGGTTTGGATTATGTTTTTAGCGGGGCCGGCATCCCAGGCAATCCTGGACCATGGGGAACTGCGACTTTCTCCGATGTTGCCGGAGGGGTGCAGCTCAAAATGGACGCGACAGGACTGACAGGTGGCGAATTTTTCGGTTCGTGGTACTTTAATCTCAATTCCTCGTTGAATCCGGCAAACTTGAACATTGCGGCGCAAAGCAACGTGGGAGTAGATCCTTCAAGTGTTGGAGTCTATAAGGGCGCGAACCTGTTCAAGGCGGACGGCGATGGCTTCTTTGACATCCTGTTCGACTTCACAAGCTCCGGCGCGAATCGTCTCGGAGCGGGCGACTCTATCACCTATCTGATCACGGGTATCCCGGGCCTGACCGCGGCAGATTTCAATTCAGTCAGTGTCGGTGGTCCGGTATCCGGCTTTCACACTGCCGCTCATTTGCAAGCGACGGCCGTTAATGGTCAGAGCCTGTGGGCGGCAGATGGCGATACGCCGGGTGGTCCGGTTCCTGAACCGACCACTTATCTGGTGCTCGCCGCATTTGTCGGCATGGCAGTCTATGCCAAGCGCCGCGTGGATTTGGTCAATCGGCTCGCTCTAGCCCGTTAATTCATTGAGTTGTTGGTTACCGCAAGACGCCAAGCGTAAGCTTGGCGTCTTCTTCTTTTAACAGACCGAGGCGGGAAATGGATTGCCGTGGCATGAAGCTTGCCTATCTTTTCCCAACGCTTAAGGCTCGAATTGCCGCATGACCTGAAATTCAAGAGCCACTCCGCGCGGAAATCTATCTAGTTACTGAACATGAGCATGCTCAAATCAAGAAAAGTTCTTTTCATCTTGGGTGGGTTGCTCGCCGGCATGCTTGCGGCAGGGCTCGCAGTCTGGTTGTGGCGCGGGCACGTCATTAAGGTACAGGAAGAACGAAACCTGCGGCGAGCCAAGGACCTGCTCGCCGCAGGTCAAGGGAGCGAGGCCTTGGCAGTAATCAGACAGCGAAACCGTGCGACCAAGAAACAGACCGAGGCGACCCGCAATACGTGGCTCGCGTTGGAAGTCGAAGCCGCCACCCAAGCCGATGCCCTCTCGCGATTGCTGGCCATCTACGAGCGATCGCCGTCGGCCTTTAATAATCAAGAATTGGCGACGCTTTCTTTAAGTCGTGCCTTATTGCACGGTTCAAACTTTGAAAAACTGGCCGCAATTCGCGCTGACTGGAAGGGACGTGAATCAATGGCGGCGGGTTGGTTCGAGTTGGATGTCGACATACTGCTGATGCAAGGCAAGCGCGAGGAGGCTATCCAATTGCTTAATAGCAAGAATTTTCCGGGTGCGGATGATTGCGGTCGCCTCGCTCGACTCGCGTTGCTCAACACACCAGCCAATCTCAAGGCGGCGTGGCAATATTTGGAACAAGCCGCGAAGCTTTCCCCACGGAACGCCGAAGTCCGAGTGTTTCGCGGACAGATTCTAGAAGGCGTGGGACAACTTGGGCTGGCCCATAACGAATTCCAAGCGGCGTTCAACGCGAACACCAACAGCGCTTATCTCCGCGAACAGCTAGCTGATTTCTTGCGACGAAATGGTCGATACGACCTTGCCCTCTTGGCATGGACGGGCGGACTCACCAACTCTCAAGCCACCGACTGGCAGTGGCTACGGGCTGCGTTTTGGACCAAAGTTACCCGCACGGTCGAATTGCCTCAAACTACAGACACCCCTTTTGGTCCAAACCGGTCGTTTGTTCAGTATCTGCTGAAACTGCCGAATAACAAATTTTGGGATGCGAGCGCATTCACTGCTCTGCCCGAAGCCTCACGCTACGACAAGCAGCTTCAGGAAGCCCACTGGCTCCGATTGTTGGACGCGCTCCAAAATGGCCAGGAAGATGAAGCTGCGCGGACTCTCGAGTTCAATCCTTTCCGCCAACAAAGCTGGCACCCCGAACTTGAAAGCGCGCTCATTCGCCTCCTTGCGTTCCGCAAGACGGGAAAATTCAAGTTTCCAGTCAATTTGAATCTGACGCTCGGCGATACCACAGCCAAAACGCGGCATCCGATGCTCGCTGAAATTGATCAATTAACGCGTGACCAGAATCGTTCAATCGCACCGGAGATGGATCGCCTGTTCCGCGGAAAAAATGCCTTCGCGGCGCTCTTCCTGGCCTGCGGCTGGGCGGAAGCAGCGCTTCGCTTACCACACGACGACGTCATGCCCGCTGATTCACCCGCCTGGCTGGCGTATGGATTTGCACAAGCGTTGCGATTCAACCGCGGCATCAGCGAGGCGCTGGCGTTTGCAGCCCGCCAAAAGGCAGACCCTACCCTTGAGGTGTTGCAATGTGAACTTCTCCTGGCGGAACAGAAAACCGAGGAAGCCTTGCGCCGGCTCGGTGCACTTGCCGCCACCGATTCGGACGTCGGCCAACGGGCGGCCCAGCTCATTGCCGAAACTCGGTTTGAACAAAAGCAATTCGACGCAGCGAAGGCCGCAGTCATGGCGCTACCGAAATTCGCCAGCAGCGTTGCAGGGCAGATCATGCTGGCCCGCGTCGCCTTGGTCCAAAATCAGACTCAGGAAGCCACCCGGATTTACCAAGCCATCCAAGCCGAATCCGACGAGGCCAAGATGTTCCTCGCCAAAAAAGCTTTTCAGGATCGGGATTGGAAATTGGCGCGACAACTGACGGAGGAGTTGTTGAAAAAATATCCTGAACGTACCGAGTTCCGGGTGAACCTGGCGGAGATCGCCAAGGCGGAGGCACAGAAATGAAAAGCAAGGACTTCGCAATGCTGTCGTTGCTGGCAGCATTGGCGGTCTTTGTTTGGGCTCGGGATTTGACGTGGATGACTGCCGCGGGAGATGTGCTGCCGGTGCTGGCCAGCCTGCCCGTGTTTGTCTGGCTCGGCGCGCCGTGGCAGTTCACGTTGAACGCATTCCAACTCTCAACTCGTGCACTCGTACTCGTGGTGGCAGGCTTTGTTCTCGGCTTGGTCACGGAGCTGAATATCCTCCTGGCCCTGAGTTGGACCGGCTTGCTCTGGCTCTGGCTGCGGGCCCGGCTCGAAACCTCCCGGCAGTTCTCGCTGCGTCGGCTGATCATATTTCCGTTGCTGGCCTTTCCTTGGATCATGCTGGACCTCCAATGGCTGGGTTGGACCTTTCGATTGAGCGCGGCTTGGTTTGTGGGAAAACTTTTTGGCATGCTCGGTTTCACGGTCACTCAAAACGGGACCAATTTGCTTGTACAAGGCTTGCCGATCTCCGTCGAAGCCGCCTGCTCCGGGATGAACACCCTTCAATCCATGCTGATCGGCGGATCAGCGCTCGCCTTCATCTTTCTCGGCCAGCAGCGCGCCTATTGGTGGAACATCTCTGCCCTCGTACCAATCGCCTGGCTGGCCAACACCGCACGCATCATCTCGCTGGTCGTGGCCGCGCTCACCTTCGGCCCGGAGTTTGCCCAAGGCATGTTTCACACGTGGGGCGGCTGGCTCGTGCTCATGTTGATGTTCCTTCTTTGCTGGATGCTTTTCGCCTGGCAGCGCAAGGCTCCAACCGCCGCGGCGCCCGCTGCATGAACCCGCTGCGCCGGTCCAGTTTGGTAGCGGTTGCAATCGTCGCCTATTGCGCCTGGCAAGCTCGCGATATCGTGGGCGCCTGGCGGCACGCGCCTTTTGACCGATTGGGCTGGCTCGCATTGTTGATTTGGGCATTTCCGCTCGCATGGATCTGGCGGCGCGAATTCCAAAAGAACCACGCGGTGGGCAGCGCCACCGTGCTCGTGGCCGGTCTGGCCATCTCATTGCTCGGCACTTTGGGCGAAGTGAACGCACTGTGTTATCTGGGTTTGGCGTGCGCCTTGGCTGGCACCGTGAGCTGGAGTTGGGTGCTGCTTCCCTGGCTGATCGCCGGCGTCGCCTGGATGCCGGTGTTTGGGTATTTGGTTAGCCGCGGTGCAGCGGGGTTGATTTTACCGGGCCGGTTGTTACTGGCTCTGGCAGCCGCACTATGGCTCTGGAAATACAAACTGGGTCGGCCAGCACAAACTTGAAAACGACGCAACGACAACTACTGCTTTGGATCGCACTCGCGCTGGCCGTCGCGCTGGGCTTGCTCTCCCAGTTTTATCCTTTGGCAGATGCGCAGGACCGTGTCCGCGCTCTCCCGCTGAATGGTTTGAATTACTCCGGGCAGGACCTGGAAATCCCCGAAGCCATGCGCGCGCTCTTTGGCAAAGCCAAAGTGTTGAAGCGGGGCTATCAAGTCGGCGGCCAACGCGTCATCCTCTGGGTCGTGGACGGCACGCATAATCGTCACGCGGTGCACGACCCGCTCTATTGTCTGCGCGGCGATGGTTGGCAGATCAAAGGCCAGCAAGTTTTTCCCGTCGAGGGAGGCGAAGCCAATTTGATTCGCGTGGAGAAGAACGGTCGTCAGGCCGAATCACTGATCTGGTTTTCCGATGGTCACCAGCGCCATGCCTCCGCCATTCGCTATTGGTGGCAAACGACACTGCGACGTTTGAGTCTCGGCCGCTCGGGCTCGGAGCCGGTTCTCATCACTTTGCAGCCCGTCGGTGGGGCGACCGTTGATTGGCTTCAATTCACCGATCAGTTCAGTTCCCTCTTCAATCTTTAAATCGCGACGCGGCTCTGGTGTGCGCGCTTTGCGTGCGTAGTTCCCGCTGCAAAAAATCTCTTCTCACCGCTTGACGAGTCGCGGCGCGCGCTCGCATATTGCGACACCCTTTACGGTTCGGTGATTTGAAGTACTGATCGTTATGCCTAAGTCGAAGGAACGAGCGCCCGCGGCCCCGGTTGCTCACCGAAAGTCCGGCCCCGTCGTCACGCACCGAGCCTCCGCGAGCGGCGCCCCAACCTCCCCATCGACGCTTCCGTCGCCCGATTCGAAACGCAATGGGCACGAGCTTCATCGTCCGACCGAAAGCGAGATCGCGGAGAAGGTCAAGGAGCTGGTTCGACTGGCCCAGGAGCAGGGTTACCTGACGCACGGCGATGTCAGCGAAGTCTTGCCGGAGAAACTGATTTCCCCCGAGGAACTCGAAGAGATCTACACGAAACTCCGAAACCTGGAGATTGATATCGTAGATCAGGCCGAGGTGGATCAGGTGAAACAACCGGAGCCCGAAGAGGAGGAGGACAAACAGCGCCTCGACATTCTCGATGACCCGGTCCGGATGTATCTCAAGCAAATGGGCCAGGTACCGCTCCTGACCCGCGAGCAGGAAGTGGAAATTTCCAAGCGCATTGAGGACGCGGAGGCGGACGTTACCCGGATCATTCACAGCTTCGGTTTTTGCGGCAAGGAGCACATCGCTCTCGCGGAGAAACTTGTTTCCGAACCGCCCAAGGAACGTTTCGATCGCGTGGTGCTGGATAAGAAAGTGGAAGGACGCGAGCGTCACGTGCGCGATTTACGACGATTGATCAAGACCGCCCGCGAGATTGATCAGGAGGTGGACGCGAAATACCAGGCCTGGCAATCCGCCACCACCAAGGCCGCGCGCAGTCGTGCCGGGAACGCCTTTCGGAAACTGGACCAGAAGCTTCAGGGCACCTTCCCCAAATTTTATTACAAGCAAAAGGTCATCGAAGAGATGTGCCTGGTGGCGGAAAACATCTACGACAAACTGCAATCGAGCCTGCGCCAGATTCACGAATGGGACAGCCATCGCAAATCTCCCCAAGCCCAGGCCATTATCGAATCAGAGGAGCGCAAGATGCGTGCGCTCGAGGAGTTCGTCCGTCTGCCCGCCAAAGATTATGTGGCGGCCTACGACCGGCTGAAACATTTCACCGCCAAGGCGCACGAGGCGAAAACTGAGATGGTGGAAGCCAACCTTCGCCTTGTTATCTCGATTGCCAAGAAATACACCAACCGCGGCCTTTCGTTTCTCGACCTCATTCAGGAGGGCAACATGGGCTTGATGAAAGCCGTGGAGAAGTTTGAATACCGCCGCGGCTACAAGTTTTCCACGTATGCCACCTGGTGGATTCGCCAGGCCATCACCCGCTCGATTGCTGACCAGGCGCGCACCATCCGCATCCCGGTGCACATGATCGAAACGATCAACAAACTGATGCGGATTCAAAAGCGGTTGCTCCAGGATTTTGGACGCGAGCCATCGCCGGAGGAAATTGCCGACGAAATGCAGCTGCCGGTGGATCGCGTCCGCGCCGTTCTCAAGATGGCGCAGCAACCCATCTCCCTCCAGACTCCAGTCGGCGACGGTGAGGACACCAGCTTCGGCGACTTCATTGAGGACAAATCCACCGAGAGCCCCTCCGACATGACGAGCTTCAGCTTGTTGAAGGACAAGCTGGGCGATGTGCTGTGCAGCCTGACCGAACGCGAGCGGAAAGTCCTCGAACTTCGCTTCGGCCTCGGCGATGGCTACTCACGAACGCTTGAAGAAGTCGGAAAACAATTCCGCGTCACGCGCGAACGCATCCGGCAGATCGAGGCCAAGGCGTTGCGCAAAATGCGCCATCCCACGCGCATCCGTCAGCTGCACGGCTTCCTCGAGTTGGAAGACTTGGACCTTTAACTTCGGCAGCGCTCGACGAGGACCGTCTGGATTCTCGCGCCAATCAACGCGCAGCACCCGGCAATTTCAGGCAAGAGAACCCGCTTGCAAATCCGCCTCCATCCGCGAAGCTTTGGTAGCGGACCAGTTATGAAGACGAAGATTCTGTACCCCGGGCTACCCAGGCAAAACCCGCGTGGCTTCACGTTGATTGAACTCCTTGTCGTCATCGCCATCATCGCGATTCTTGCAGCAATGCTGCTGCCGGCGTTGGCCAAGGCAAAACAGAAGGCGCTCAAGACCAATTGCAGCAGCAACTTCAAGCAATTCGCCTACGCCATCTCGATGTACACTCATGATTACAACGATTTCCTGCCCGGGCCAGCGTGGACAGGTATGTTCTTCACCTATCAGGATGCGGAGCCAAACTCGGTTGCCGGATCGGTTTCGGGCGCGAACAAGTATAACGGCTCCATTGTCGCTTCGCTGACCTCGTATCTAGGAATTCCCGCACCTTCGTCCCTCGTGCGGACGGCAGCCGTCACCATCTGCCCGGCCTCGTATCAGGCGTTGCCAAAGGTCGCTCCTGTTTATCCGCTCAAGGTGCCGGTCAGTTACTTTTCACTGAGCACCATCACGAACAACCCTGCCGATCCAAATTCAAACATCACTTATCCATTCGGGCGACCCAACACCCCGTACGCGGCCACCAAGAAGGTTTCCAGCATCCTTCGACCGTCTGATTCGTGGGCTATGACCGACTGCGATTTGCAACTGCTCCTCAGTTTTGGCATCACCGCGGCAACCTATCAGGATTACGTTCCCAAAGAACCGGTTCACGGCAACAAGAAGCCCGCGTTGCGCAATTACCTATACTTTGATTGGAGCACCCGGGCAGCGAAGACGCCATTGTGAATGGCGATTCGCCGGCGCTAAATTCGCATTTTCACCACCCTCGGAGAGAGATTCAACCATCGCAATGTTCCGTGCTTTTCCGTCCAGATGTCGCTCCTTCCGGTCGCTGCTGCTCGCCAGCGGACTGGCCCTGACCACAAACCTACCGGCTGAGGTCGCGCCGGTGCTGCTGCCGCGCATCGAATACATTTCCATCACCAGCGGGTTGGATTACGCCCACCTCCGAACCACTGATCAGCCGTGGTCCATTCACATCGCGCGCAAGGATCGCCGGCAGAAAAACCTGACCGTTACCTGCACGCTCGGCCGGGATCACATTCAAGGATTGGCGGGCGTGTCGAAACAAGCGTCAGCTCTTCCGCCGCATTTCGGCCGACCACTGGCCGCGATCAATGGCGCTTTCTTCCTCATTCAGCCCGGCCCCTATCAAGGTGATCCTGAAGGTCTCCAAATCCTCAATGGCGAATTGGTCAGCGCCCCGCTGGACCGCTGCTTCTGGGTGGACACCGCTGGAAAATTTCACCTTGGCATCGTGAAGCCGCGCCTGGAAGTAATTTGGCCTGCCGGCGCGCGCACGCCGATGGCGCTGAACCAAACTCCGCCCATGAACCGCGCCACGCTCTTCACAGCCACCTTCGGTCACGCCACGGAAGCAACCAATCTTACCGAGTTGGTTCTGGAACGGTCAGGGAGCTGTGAGTGGCTGCCCTTGCGTGTAGGGCGCACCTACTCCGCGCGCATTCGCGAAGTGCGCCCGCAAGGGAATACCACGCTGTCGCCGGACCGCCTCGTTCTCGCGCTCTCCGGATTTGCCAAAACCAATTCGACGGCGCTCAAACCGGGCGATGTCTTGAAGCTCGCAACCACCACGACGCCGGATATCGCGAACACCACGATGGCCATCGGTGGCGGTCCAATTCTCGTCGCGAAGGGCAAAGAGATGCCCTGGCCGGCGAAAACCAGAGCAGTTGATCACCTCCAGCCCCGGCACCCGCGCACCGCCCTTGGTTTTAACAGTCGCTATCTCTACCTCGTGGCGGTGGATGGACGGCAGAAGGAATTGTCGATCGGCATGAGCTTCGTCGAACTCGCCTCGCTGATGCGGCAAATCGGTTGCACCGAAGCGCTGAATCTGGACGGCGGCGGCTCGACGACATTCTGGTTGGATGGGAAAATCATGAACTCACCATCCGACAAGCGCGAACGTTCCGTGGCCAACGCAGTGGTGATCGTTCAGAAGCCGAAGTAGCGGCTCACAGTGAAAAGTATTTCAACACTTGGACCTCCTTCTTGAAGACGAGGTGAATGGTGTTGTGGTCGAACTTCGCGTCGAGCGGACAGCGAAGTTGGAAATGCCGCCACATGTCTTTTCCGTTCGCGGGATTGATGCGGCGGATGCGGACGAAGGAATCTGTTTCCAGACCGATGGACATGCGCGGACGCTCGCCGTCCTCGTCTTCCTCAGCCTGATGCGATTCCATGGCGTAAATAAATTTGCCAGCCAGGTAACAGATGCCCCCACGCACCTCGCGCGACCAGAGGGTCTTGCCGGTGCGCGGATCCAACTTGAGAATCAATCCGCTGGTACGCGCGGTCACATCAATCTGGCCCGAATACTTGATGCTTTCCGGCCCGGCGGTTGTGGAGTTTACGTACATCATCCCCTGCTCATCGAAGAACATTCCGGAAATTCCCACTGAAGGCACGCGCCACTTCGCATTACCGGTTTTCAGATCGAAGGCACTCAGCACGCCCTGGTCAAAAACGAATAGCATATCGCCGCGCTCGACGCACGGCCCCTGGCCGCCACCAGATGCTTCACCATCCAAATCGCCGCCAGGCACATTGTACGTTAACGCACTTTCCCACAGTTTCACGTTCTTCTGATCGAGCACGATGATGCGCTTGTTCGCCGTGATGACGTTCACCGTCTTCAAAGGATGCAACGCCGGCCGGCCAACCACCTCCGCCGACCAGTCCGCCGCTCCCTTCCCTTCAGGATGACGCAACGTCACCTGGTAGCGGCTCTCATCCTCGAGCACCTTGTCGCCGCCACGGTCGCGCTGGATTTCGTTGAGGATTTCATTGGCCACTTCCGCGGTTGCGGTCACGCTCACAGGCCCATCGAGCGCGGACTTTTTCGGTGGCGCTTTCATTACCTGCCGTTCGACGAACCGTGATTCCAACAGCCGGCTGGCGAACTGCAGATAGCCACTTGGCGCCGGGACCAAGGTGAAAAATTCACCCGACTCTTCCGCAGCCGCTGCAGCGAGCGAGCGAGCGCCGGCGGGACCTTCGAGTTCGGTCAGGGCGCGTTCCTGATTGCGCTGGGCCGCAAGCGTGGCCGGGAGCGCAATCTGCGCCGGCAAAGGCAATCGCGAGACTTGGTCTTCGACCTTTCGCGGATCCAACGACCGGCCATTGTTTCCCGCCAAAGTTCCGGGACCGCTCTTGGTCGGTTTCGATGGCGGAGCATTGGTCGCGCGCGCAGCTGCGATTTCGCTTTCGGGCAGCGTGATGATTTCCTCCTTCGAGTCGCCCGAACGCAAATCAATGTGCGTGATCACTTCGCGGCCCCGTTGCCGATCCATCAACAAGTACTCCTCACCGCGCGCCAATGGCATCCCATAGTGGTCTTTCAACGAAATTTCTTTCGCCGGTTTGCCGCTGCTCCAATCGTAGCGGACCAACTTCTCTGGGGAGGAGACCCAGACGTTGGAGCCGACGACGCGCAGGCTTAACATCGCCGCTGCCGCGCGCTCGGCGGCTTTCGCCATTTTGTCCGGGGGCGGAATTTTAATCGGGTCGGCATCCGGGTGTTCTTGATCCAGCTTGGCCTGCAACGCCTGGAGTTCCTTGATCGTTTGCTGGACCTGACGCTCGATAGCCTGTTTGTCCACCAAATACGCGGACCAAACCTGCTGCTTTTGTTTCAAGTCATGGCGCGCGAGGGTGCCGCCGTGCAGAAAGACGATTTGATCCGTGCCGCACAACACGGACTCGCCAGAGGAAGCGCGCTCCTCGAAGCGCGTCGCAAACACCACGCCCGGTCGGGAGGCGAAAAACTCGTACCAAATCCACAACCCCAGAACCACAGCTGCCGCCCCGCCGACACTTCCCACCACCAAACCGACCTTCCGCCACTTGCGCTTCTCCACTACGGATTTCTGGCCGGCAAAAACAGGAACTTCGATGCCCTGCAGCTCCGCTTTTTGCCGGCAGAGCGGAGAGCAGACATAGCCGAGGATCTCCATGCACTTCGGGCAAATGGGCCGGCCGCAAACCACACATTGTTCCGTGGGTCGCACTCCCGGGTGCTTGCGACAGAAGCGTGTGTCAGCGACGGGCGCTTCCTCCGCGGGCCTAGGCTCAACGCTGCGGATGCGGGCTTGAATGGGGGCCGGGGCCGGCGGCGGGCTGACGGCCGGGGCCGCAGCGATTTCCGGTGCGGGCGCCACTTCGGGTGGAGGTGCAACCGGCAGTCGGAACTGTTCGCGGACGAGTTGCGTGACGTAAGCCGAGGAATCCAGCCCGCATGCCGGGCAGACAAACTGCACCGGTTGCTGCGCCTGCGCGGGCGTGACCTCGAAGGCGTACTTCGCGCCGCAAGCACACTGGATTTTCATGAAGTCACCACGCTAGGGATTCAGTAACACGATGCCTTGCGGCATGACGAGTGAAAAGGAGAGATAAGCCGGTGAAGCCTCCACGTGGCCATCGGTAAACAGCACGTTGCCGCCAAACTTCTGGTGGTTGTTGCCGGGAGCGTCGCCCGTTGCCGAAAAGGCAAGCTGGCCGTTGGTTTTCGAAAGCGCGTTGCATTGCGCGTCCGTCATCAACGCCGCCACCGGGTCGCTGCGACGGCGTCCCATGTAGTAGGCGTAGCTAATTTTGCGCTGGGCGATGGATTCGCCGGATGGTGGCGCGGAGAGTTTGCTGCCGGGGCAGATAAAGGAGGCAGTGTCCGCAGTGTAACGCGGCACCAAAAGGTCGAGCACCTGGGCGGAGCTGGCAGCATTGGTTCGCCAGGGAAATCCGCCCCGCTGATCGGTCGCGTAGATTTCCAGCGCGAGGTGAATTTTCTGCAGGTTCTTCTGGCAATTCCGAAGGTGCACGTTCTGCGCACTGCGAGAGGTGGCCGACAGGTAAAGCGAACCCAAAATCGCCACGATGGCGAGGACCATCAACAACTCGATCAGCGAAAACGCCCTTCGACTGCGACGCCGAGCCCGTCGTCGTAGACGGCACGGGGGCCAAGCGCGGTTCATGCCGATGCTATAGCGCAGCCAGTCAAAGGGGGCAATTGGATTGTCGGCGGAACGGTTGGTGGGCCCGCTCGGATTCGAACCGAGAACCAAAGCATTATGAGTGCTCTGCTCTAACCGTTGAGCTACGGGCCCGACGCCGTGATGCTTC
>CAYWCK010000047.1:0-19620 GCA_964456685.1 uncultured Bifidobacteriaceae bacterium
AAAGATGGCATTATGCTGCCGCATACCTTTCCGTACGGCCCGTCCGAGGATTACCACTTGCCCGAACCTCCCAATCGCTTTTACTACCCAATTTACAACGACGGGCACCTTGTTCGCATCGCTCACCAGACGGCGGTTATGGTGAACGACCCCGAGTGGACACGCGCCGTCGCCGTGCCGCTGATCGAGGGCGCGGCCCGCTTCTATCTGGACATCGCCGCGAAAGGAAAGGACGGGCAGTGGCACTTCTCGGTTAAACCCTCGATCGGACTGGATGAGGCCGGAGGGAATGACCAGCCCGATTATTTTTGCACGCTCGTCAGCGCAGAATACACGTTGCGGCGTGCCATCGATTACGGGCTGGATACCGATGGACGTATGAAAACGATCCTGCACGATGGCATTGCCTACAAGTCGCTGCTTTCCCCGCAGGGTGTTTACTTTGGCAATGCGGGTACCGGCGCCAAGGAATTCGGTCTTCAAAAGCACCCGGACCAACTTGCGGCGGTCGTGCATATTCCGCTTGGGTCCGATCTCGATGCTCCAACCCGACTCAGTTACCAAAGGCGTTACGACATCATCGCCAACAAACTCAAACCCACATTCCAAGGGCATACCGGCGGCGAGTTCATTCTGGCCAGCGCCCGCATGCACGATGTGGAAGGCTGGCGCAAGGATTGGTCGTACGCGCACTCATCGCTCTATGCCGACCCCGACTGGATCCAAATTTACGAATCCAGTGGCCGGCCGCTGGCCTTCTATGTGACCACCCATGGCCTGTTCGCACAATCCATTCTGGAAACCGTTGTTTCAACCTGGTGGGAACGCCTCGATCTGGCTGCGTGCGTGCCTTGGGCGGGAACGGTGCGGTTCGGAAATATTCGCACCGTACTCGGCGTCACCGTCTCCGGCGAGTCCACCAACGGCCACGGAAAAGCGGTGCTGAAGGCATGGAAGGATACGTCGCTGCCGTACCAGGGACACACGATCACCTTGAAGAAAGGTGAGGAAACCACCGTCACAATTGGCCCACGCTGACTTCGTGCACAAAATTGAATTAATTGGTAACCCGTGTTGGGCTGACACATGAGGCCTAAGTCTGGAATGAATCACTGGTTTATGAATCTCATTCAGCGTCTGCCTGCGCTCGCAACCGTGCTGCTCGCGTCTAGCGTAAGCGCAAGCACCAACGTCGCGCCCGCCCGGCTGGGGGAAATCGCAGCCATGCTCCCACCTCGGGCCATCGGCCTGGGCTCACCAATTTCTGACCGCGCCGCTTGGACGCGGCTGTCAACCAACACCTCATTTGCCGGCGTCATTGCCAACGCCGAACGGATCAGCAAACAACCGGTGCCAGTACTTACCGATGATCTCTTCCTGGATTTCTCGCGAACCGGCAACCGGGGCCGTTGCCAGGCCGTAACCGGTGAGCGGGAAGAAAGACTGAAGATTCTAACCCTGGCGGAGTGCTTGGAGAACCGCGGTCACTTTATAGCGCCGTTGACGAATCTGATCGCCACCATCTGTGCCGAAAAAACCTGGGTGTATCCGGCCCACGATCGGCGGCTCGACAATTTTTATGGTCGGACCATGGAGATGGAATTACGCGCGACTTCCGTCGCATGGCAACTCGCGACGGCGGACTATTTATTGGGCGATCAACTACCCCAAGAAAGCCGGAACCTGATCCGCCAGGAAGTTCGTCGCCGTGTCCTTGGCCCATTTCGAGACATGGTCGAAGGGCGGCGCGCGGAGATCCGCTGGATGCGCAGCCACGCAAACTGGAACCCGGTTTGCCTGGCGGGCATCATTGGTGCGGCGCTGGCGCTGGAGGAATCGCCCACTGAACGCGCGTGGTATGTCGCGGCAGCAGAACTCTATATCAGCCACTATTTTCTGGGCTATACTTCGGATGGCTACTGCAACGAGGGGTTGGGCTACTGGAATTATGGCTTCGGTCGTTTCGTGATGCTGGGAGAAACCATCCGGCAGGCCACCCGTGGAGGCATCGACCTGCTCGCCACACCATCGGCGCAATTGCCGGCGCTCTTCGGAAACCGCTTTGAAATCCAAAACGGCATCTATCCGACCATCTCCGATTGCGTGCCCGGCACAAAGCCGGACCCGGCTCTTTTGCGCTACATCAACGAGCGATTCGGACTTCCCCTGACCGGCGACCGGAACGGGGTCTTTACGCCGATGTCAGAGGCCCTGCCAGTCTTGACCCTGTTTGCGTTCCTGCCGGATCGCCTGCCGCGGGCACAAGCCGCGCCGCGACTGAGCGATTCGCCGCTGCGCACCTGGTTCAAGGACGCCGGAGTATTGATCACCCGCAACGCAACCGAAGGTCGGCCGCCCTTCGCCGCCGTGCTCAAGGGCGGACATAATGCGGAGTCCCACAATCACAACGACGTGGGCAGCTTCAGCGTGACGCTGGGGAACACGATGGTCCTATGTGATCCGGGACTCGAAGTTTACACCGCGCGCACCTTCAGTGCGGATCGCTATCTGAGCAAAGTGCTCAGTTCCTACGGACACGCCACGCCAGTGATCGCTGGCAAATTACAAAGCACCGGCCCCGAGGCCCGCGGCGTGGTACGGCGAGCAGAGTTTACCCAGGAGCGTGACACGCTCACACTCGACATCCGCTCAGCTTACGCCCTGCCGGAGTTAAAAAGACTGGAACGCACTTTTTGTTTCCAACGGGCCGGCGCCAGCGCGCTCGTGGTGGGTGACGAAGTAGAATTCTCTCGGCCACAACACTTCGAAACCGCTCTCATTACGTGGGGCAAATGGGAACAACTTGCGGAGAACGAACTCGTGATCCGGGATGGGAATGATGCGATACGGGTTCGAATCAATACGGGTGGTCAAGCATACGACATTAAGTCCGAGACGCTGGATGAGGCAGTGCGATCGCAGGTGCAACCCAAACGCATAAGCATCGCGCTCCGGGCTTCAGTTTTAACATCGGTGGTTACCATAACAATAACTCCGGAGCCAGCCAGCTGAAGGTAGGGTTGACTTGTGAACGCCAATATAATTACGCGATTGGTAATGATGCTTCGCCTCACGGTTTGGATATTCGCATGTCTTGCCACATTCGTAACGCTGCCCGCCACCGTGGCAGCACGATGGCAAAACCGCGCTGTAAAACGTCCCGACCGGATAAAGCATCCACGTCACGGTAATGAAATCATCTAGAACTATGCGCGCAACCTGCTCCAACTGGCCCAGCGTCTTACTCTCGTTCTTCGCGCGCATTGCTGGGAGGTTCACCGCTTTCGCGTGTCTATTCCCCATGCTCGGCGGGCTGACCGCCAACGCGGCCCCCGGTCGCGCTACGCCGCAAAGACCCAAACTTACGAAACTGCCTTTCGCCATGGCGCGCGCGATGGAGAATACGCCGTTGATTTTCGCGGGCCGGCCTCTGCTGGTGATGAACCATCGCGACGACACCAAAGCCAACACCGACGAGTATGCGAAGAACATGCACCTCTTCATTCGTGACCTGACAACCGGGAATGAAATCTGCCGCTTCGGCGAAGGTCATTCTTTTGCCAATGCGTTCCTCGAGGGGAAGGAGTTGAATGTATTTGCCAGCCAGGGGGACCGCGATTGGTTTCATGGCATTTATCGTTTCCGTTCCACCAACCTGACGAACTGGCAACGCGAACCGGCCATTCCCACGGAAGGCGATGAACACCTTTTCAATACTTCGGTTTGCCGCGACGACCAGGGCTTCCTCATGACCTATGAATCCAGCAAGCCCGTCCAGTTCTGCTTCAAGTTTGCCCGCTCCAAAGATCTGTCGCGCTGGGAGAAAGTCCCGGGCCTGACCTTTACAGGAGAGAACAACGAATACAGCGCATGCCCGGTGGTGCGCTACTTCGCACCGTACTATTATGTCATTTACCTCCACGCAGCCATTCCGGGCCACCCAGGCTGGGTTTCCTTCATGGGGCGCTCGCAGGATCTGGCGACTTGGGAACTCAGTCCGTTCAGTCCGATCCTCGAGCCGTCCCCCGGCGAAGGCGTCAACAACTCCGACGTGGACTTGTTTGAATGGGAGGGCAACACGTATTTATTTTTTGCCACGGGAGACCAAGCCACTTGGAGTTCCATCCGTGTAGCCCAATACGCCGGCCCCATGAAGGAGTTTTTCGTCAATCATTTCCCGACCGGCACACCCATGATCAAGGTGAGCGCGGTCAGAAAGTAAAAGCCACTCAGACAAATTTCTTATGAGAACATTGTTCACGCTGCTGCTGGTCATCACGGGAATAGTAATCGCCCCGTCGAGCTTTGGTGCGGAAGGGTCGCGCTCAAAGGACAAAGCTTTGTTGGACCACGAAGCCCGCATGGCGTGGTGGCGGGAAGCGCGGTTCGGCATGTTCGTGCATTGGGGGCTATACGCGATTCCCGGCGAAGAATGGAAAGGCAACCCAGGCCATATCGACGCGATGATTCGCGGGTTTGCACAAATCCCGCTGGAGGAATACGACAAATATACGAACCGGTTCAATCCGGTGAAATTCAATGCCGACACCTGGGCGGGACTCGCGCGTCGGGCCGGGATGAAGTATCTCGTCATCACCTCCAAGCACCATGAAGGCTTTGCCATGTGGGACTCGAAGGTCTCCGACTTCGACGTCATGGCGACTCCCTTCAAACGCGACATCCTGAAGGAGGTCAGCCAGGCCTGCCGCAAGCAAGACATCCGTTTCTGCACCTATTATTCGATCCTGGACTGGCACCATCCCGACTATCTGCCGCGCCGCGATTGGGAAACCTCTCGCTCGGCTGAAGGCGCCGACTTCAACCGTTACCGGTCCTTCCTCAAAAGCCAGCTCAAGGAAATCGTCACCGGCTACAACCCCGGTGTGCTCTGGTTTGACGGCGAATGGGAACAAACCTGGACGCATGAAATGGGGTCGGACCTCTACGACTACGTTCGCGGATTAAACAAGAAGATCATCATCAACAACCGCGTGGACAAAGGTCGGCGCGACAGTGCCGGTCAGACTCTGCCCGGCGGCTATCGCGGTGATTTCGGCACCCCCGAACAGGAAATCCCGGATCAAGGTCTGCCAGGAGTGGATTGGGAATCCTGCATGACCATGAACTGCTGCTGGGGTTGGAACGCCCGGGACAATTCCTGGAAGTCCACGGAGGACCTCATCCGCAAGCTGATTGATGTCGTCAGCAAAGGCGGCAATCTCCTCTTGAACGTCGGACCGCGCGCGGATGGCACCTTCCCGGATCAGGCCGTCGAACGACTCGAAGGCATCGGACGTTGGATGGGCCAGAACAGCGAAGCCATTCACGGAACTCAGGCGAGCCCGATCGGAAAACCCGCGTGGGGCCGTTGCACTCAGAAGCAACTCGGCCGTGGCAAATCCCGCCTATACTTGCACGTCTTCGACTGGCCGAAAGACGGAACACTTGTCGTCAGCGGTGTTGCGGGCAAGCCGCTGAAGGCCGTCATGCTGGACGGCGGGGAGAGCCTCACCTTCGCGCAGAACGCGAACGGACTTAGCTTGAAGGTTCCGGCCCAACCAAAAAATTCAATCGCCACTGTCATTGCCATCGATCTGGCGAATCCAAAGCAGTAGTCGGCGACGCGATGCTAGATCCCATAAACGTTTCAAGCACCATGCATTCAAAAGGAGCGGAATCATGAAGCGGATTATCGCGGTGGCTCTTCTCGGTGTTACCGTTCTCGTCAAGCCGGACTGCGGCTGCGCGGCGGCGGGCTCTGAAGTTGTCAGTGCATCCCTTGTCTTTGAGCAATGGCTGGTGCGAGCGGGGCTGAAGTCAGCAAAGCGCGACGCGAGGGAAAACCAACCGGTGGTATTGGAATCCACGAAGCAGGACTGGGGAACACTGATGTTCGATCGTTCCTGCCACACCCGCACGCCAATCAAGGTCGGCTCCAAAACCTACCAGAAAGGCTTGGGAACGCATAGCAACGGGCGAACGGTGTTCCGGTTGAATGGCGGATTTCAGCAGTTTCGGGCCGACGTGGGCATCGACAACAACTCGGACACGCGGACGAACGGCAGCGTCGCTTTCGTGGTGATCGTGGACGATCATGAAATCGAAAGAACCCCGGTGTGTCGCGGGCAGGCAGCAGCGATCTCGCTTGATATCCCCGTCGCCGGCGCGAAACGCTTGGAACTTGTTGTCACGGATGCGGGAGATGGCATTAACTACGATCAAGCGGACTGGGCGGACGCACGGCTGGTGGATGGTGCGGGCAAAACAACTTACTTGAGCGATGTGGTGCCCGCCTCCCTGCCCTTGGACTTTTCCCGCCGCGCCCGGCTGCCCGGCGCCTTCACTTACCACGGCGAATCCTCGGACACACTGTTGCCGACATGGACACGCGAAGAGAAACCCGTCGTGGAGCAGGACGACCGCCGCACTTACGAAGTCACCTGGCAGGAGCCGGGCGGAGGATTGGTTGCCACCTGGCGGGCGGAGGTCTTCAAGGACGTGTCCGCGATGGAATTCCGGTGGACGTTCAGTAATTCCAGCGCGACGGCAACCGCGCCGCTTACGGAGGTGTGCGCACTGGACCTGGTTGGTAAGGCCAGCCCGGGAAGGGTCCGCCTCGTTCACAGCACCGGTGGATTGGACGGCGGATTCACTGATACGAGTCTGGGCTTCGTAATGTCAGAAACGAAGCTCGGCACTGCCACGCTCGCGGCGGCCGGCGGACGATCTTCCAACAAAGACCTGCCGTTTTTCCTGCTCTGCGATGACGCCAATGCCGACGGCATCTTTGTCGGCGTCGGCTGGTCCGGTCAGTGGCAGGCTGACTTCGATTTCGTGCCGCCAAAAGAGGAACTCCGTGTCAAGGCCACCATGCCGGGAATGAATTTGCGACTACCACCGGGCGAATCCATCCTGACGCCCAGCATTCTGCTGGGAACCTTTCATGGCAATGCCGCCGACGGCGGCAACGCTCTGCGCCGAATGCTCTACGACAAGTATCTGCCCAAGTTAAGCGGCAAGAAACCGTTGCCGCCGGTGTCGTGGAATTCCTGGTTCGTCTTCGACAACCGAATTAATGAAACGCTATTGAAAGAAAAAGCCGATGCGGCGGCGGAACTGGGGATCGAGTATTTTTGCATTGATGCCGGGTGGTTCGACGGTGGCTTTCCTTACGGAGTGGGCAACTGGACTATTGACCGCGCCAAGTTCCCTGCCGGGCTGCGCCCCATCGGTGATTACGTGGCGGCGAAGGGAATGAAACTCGGTTTGTGGTTCGAGCCCGAACGCGCAGATAAGAACACGCGGTTGCTGCGGGAACATCCCGAGTGGGTGCACGATAGCATGGTTGATTTGGGAAATGCCGAGTGCCGCGCCTGGATTTTCGCCATGATGTGCACCTACATTGACGAAGGGCGCGTGAATTGGATTCGCTACGACTTCAACATGGAGCCTCTGCCTGTCTGGGAAATGATGGACAAGGCCGAGACGCGCGGGTTGGCGCAAATCCGACATGTGCAGGGACTCTACGAACTGCTGGATAACCTGCGGGCGAAATATCCAAGCTTGTTAATTGAAGGTTGCGCTAGTGGAGGCCGGCGGATCGACCTAGAAACCGTGAAACGCTCCCATACCCAATGGAAGAGCGACGACACGGCCCACCTGCCGGTCATGCGTTTTCACGAAACCGGCGGCAACTCATTCCTGCCGGGCGGCCTGCTAAATGCCAACTTGCTCGCAATGGAAAGTGCCTTCGACCTGCACAGTCTGTTCGGTGGGCCGCTTGGTTTCGGTGCCGACCTCGCCAAACTATCGCCGGAGGCGAAGGTGTTGCTGCGCCAACAAATCGCAAATTACAAAATGGTGCGCCATCTTTTGAACAAGGATTACTACCGGCTGTTCCCCCAACTTCGCAATGAGTCGAACTGGGTCGGCTGGCAGTTTCACGACTCCACGGCGAACGAAGGCTTTGCCGTGCTACTGCGTCCCACTGAGTCGAGTTATCGGGTCTCTGATGTACGATTGGGCGGGATCAGCCGGGAGCGGAATTACCGGATCACCAAACTCGGCGAAGCTCCCGGCGAAGTCATTTCCGGACGCCAACTGGCAGACGGATGGCCGGCGGAATTGTCGAAACCAAACTCATCAGTGGTGATGCACTACAAACTCTCCGATTAGGAATCCGCGAATCCTCCAGATGAAACGCTCGTTCCTCTCGTACCATTACAGCTCTCCCGGTCATCGCATCATTGTCCGGCCGGATACTTATGTGGAAGCCAACCTGCGCCCGGCCCATCGTGGCGCACCTGAAGCCTACAACGAAATGTCGGTGATTTCGACGGTCGCCTTGTTGCCCTGCCGCCATCACCGCCACGCTGGCATCTCGCCGCCCCTTGAAAATCAAACGACAAATTAAGACGATACCAGTATGACCGTTCTCTATAATCGCTCGCGAGAAACCTGCTTAGCAGCTGCCATCGCCGTCGTTTCGTTGGTTCTACTGTGGGGTAGCGACTGTGCCGCAATGTTGTACAAGCCATCCGTGGGACGATTTAAGGACGGCTTCGCGCTTTGGCACCAGGATCAGTTCTATCTCTTCAGCATGTACAAGACGGGCGGTGACGATAAAAACTTTCGCAATGTCTGGCTGGCGACCTCAAAGGACGGAGTGCATTGGAAGGATGCCGGGCCGGTGATCAAAGACGCTCCTTTCAACATATGGGCCATGGCGGTGCATCGCGTGGGCGATCGGTTCATCATGAACCACGGCAGTTTCACCAAGCCCGGCGTGCAGAACGTCATTCGGTTTTGGGAGTCCAAGGATCTCGTTCACTGGACGTTCATGGGAAACAAGGCGGATTTACTGCCTGACACCCGTTGGTATCCTGCCGACAGTCGCTTGGATTGCATGAGTGTCGTGCCGGTTGTCGAAGGCGACAAAAGCCGTTACTACGGTTACGCCACCGGGCCCGGAGGATTCCTCGAATCGGACGATGGCATCCGCTGGTCCGGCAAGCCGACGCCGACAATCGATTGGGGCGTCTTTCCACCCCCACCAACGCCGAAGGACGAAGGCGTACTGGAAATTGGCGGCTGCCATCGAATCGGCGGCCAATTCTACCTCCTCGGTGGTTGGTTCAACTACATGGGCCAGACGGGTTATGGCGTCTATACGCTCGTTGCCAGTTCGCCCCGCGGGCCCTTCCTCGCCGATTCGGCCGCCTATCGACTTTGTGGCAACTCCACGCGCTGGGTCGCCATGTGGGCACGTTTCTGCCCCAGGAACGAGGAAGTGCTCGTGAACGGATACATGTACAGCGGCTACTCCTACGAGACCGGTGAGACCTGGTTGCCACCGCTGAAAAAGGCGATCATCGATCCCAAAGGGCATCTCCGTCTCGGATACTGGAAAGGCAACGATGCGCTCCCTGGCGCTTTTGTTAACGTGGATCTCTCGAAATGCAGGAAGGTCCATCCCAACGACCAGAATGGCAGTTGCCGCGTGATTGCCGATGGCAATCGTCTCGAGCTTCAGGCACAGCCGGAACAGAACTCCCTCCAGCGGCTTACGGTGCCGAGAACAGTTGCGGTTCTCGAACACAAGGTCGATTGCAGTCAAGGCATCGTCGTCGAAGGAACGATCCAAGCCACTTGCCATGACCGCCGGCTCGTGGCAGCCACGGCCGGTTTCTATCTGGAAGAAAAGGATGGCGAGGGCACCGCGATCTTGCTGCAAAGTCAGGGCCAAACGGAGATTGGAAAGCTCACTCTTGGCGATCGTATGGCATTCCGCTCTGAGGACGTGATCGGCCCAGGTTGCGCCGCGCCGGCAGGCATCGTTCCACACCAGGATCACACCTTCCGCCTGTTCGTCCGCAAGAACTTGTTCGAACTCTACCTGGATGACCTGCTCGTGCAGACGTTCAACACCACGCATGATCCCGATGTGGTCGGTCACATTCCGCAGCGGATTGGTTTTATCGCCGAGAACGGGCACGCCATTTTTCATAACGTCTGGATCGCGCCCATGACGCTGAGGGAGTGATGGCGCTCAAACGGCCCGATGATTTTCGAACGCAACCAACAACCTAAATGAAACAACCTATCATAAATGCGATTGGCATAGTCATCCTCTGTGCTTGTCTCTCACAGCATCTTACGGCAGCGCCGTGGGATCCGGCGGCCAAGGATTACGCGGGCCACAAGGGGCGAACCCTCTACGTTTCCAAATTGGGCAACAACTCCGACGGTAGCAGTTGGGCCAAGGCATTCCACACCCTCCAAGCCGCGTTCGACGCCGTGCCAGATGCGCTGGGCGGTCATCGCATCATTATTCGGCCCGATACTTATGTGGAAGCCAATCTGCGCCCGGCGCATCGCGGCGCACCCGGGGCCTACAACGAAGTTGTCGGTGATTTCGACGGTCGCTTCGGCTCGAAAGCCAAGGGTTGGGTGCTGATTGATTCGGGCGATGCGGAAAAGGGCTTCAAGAGCTGGGATTGGTGGGGACCATTTGCGTCCTCCGACAAAAACTGGCCGCACGGCAATAACAAGGAAACCTTCTCCGCCATCGTTTGTGACCGCTGGATTTTCCGCAACCTCTACACCGCTGGCGGTGATGCGGGACTGTTTTGGGATTTGACCGACAAGAGCGGCGAAGGCTTTACCGTGGTCGTCGAGGACTGCGTGGGCACCGGTCGGGCATTTGGCGGCGGGGTTTGCTATCCAACCGTGCGCGTCAACGAACCGACGATCTTCCGGCGTTCCTATTTCATGGCGCTCGACTTCGTAGGCGACACCGCGGCCATTTTGCTCGGCGGCTGGGAAAAGACCATGCCGGAGTCGCCGCATGCGGTATTCGAGGACTGCACTTTCGTGCATCCCGACAATGCGGTGGCGACATCTTACGCGAGCCATTGCGCCCGCGCGAAGTTCGTCAACTGTCGCATGATTGTCCTGAATTTCACGCAACCGGAAATGGGCGGGAAATCCACCGGCATCATCTGCACGGAAGGCCACTCGCCCACCGGACGGCTCCACGTGGATCTGGAAGATTGTGTGATGGCTGGCTATAGCGTGTTGACCCCCGGCGAGGCGGGCAAAGCCGCCAGCTACACCACCAAAGGGAAAGTTCAGGCTTATGTTCAATTCAAGCAGACCGTTCCCGACGGCATTCAGCGGCTGGGACTGTGGCCGGCCGACCTCTATGCGCAAATTGCCCCGCCAACTTCACCCCAGCAGTTGAAGCGCAAGAAGTAGCTCGACGCTGGCCTTGACAGCGGCAATCAACGTCATGAAACCTCCAACTGATATGCGTCGCCCAAACTGGAAATTCACCATGAGACTGAAAATCGCGTTGCTGCTGTTGATCCTCACCGGCTCGTTCTCATTTGCAACCAGCGTCCAGGCTGAGGTCACCAATTGGCAGGCTTTCGTGGAGTACCGAAGCAAAGATCACCCGCCAAAATCCGGCGCGGTCATCTGCATCGGCAGCTCGCAAATGGGAAATTGGAAATCTGTGGCCGAGGACCTCGCGCCGCTCACGGTTTACAATTTTGGAATTGGCGGGAGCAAAATGAAGGATGCCGCTGAACATTTTGTGGATCATCTCGTCGTCCCGTTCAAGCCTCGGGCGGTAATCCTTTACGAAGGCAGCAACGACATCGCTGCCGGGGTCACGCCCGAACAATTCTTGGAGCAATTTAAGGAGCTTCACCAGAAGCTCCATCAGGCACTCCCGGAAACCCGGCTCTACGTTTTGGGGATCGTGCCCAGCCCAGGCAAGCGCTTCGAGAAGTGGGACCTCATCAAGCGCGCAAATGAAAATCTCAAAGCCGAGTGCGCTGGGAAACCGTTGCTGACGTATCTCGATACCACTTCCCCGCTCCTCGGGGCCGATGGCCAGCCCAAGATGGATTGTTTCCTCCCGAAAAACATTCACCTGAACGCGACCGGATATAACGTGTGGAATTCAGTGATTCGTCCCGTCGTCATGCCGGTGGAAACGAAATTTGAACCTAAGCCGTCGTCCCGCTGACGAGTACTTTTTCCATTTGGCTTCGCCCCGTCAATGAACTTGGGCCGCCTGTCTGCGGTTACGGATCAGCATGAATGAAAACGAGCGCTGACTTTTGCGTAGCGGAAAACTTGACGGGAATAGCTTGTTTGTCGGCTTCGAACTTGAGCGGGGTGCTTGAACGCCCAGCCACCGTTTCGATGCGATACTTCTTGGTGGGGTTTAGCGATGCGAGGGTCACCGGAAACGTGAATACTTCCTTGCCATCCCATCGCAATAACAAGATGGCCGCGCGGCTGCCATCTGCATTGGAATAAACCACACCAGCGGCGGGCGCTCCGTTGGTTGGCGCGTAGATGTCGTAAACACAGTCCGCTTTGATCTCATTCACCCGCCGGTAATTCGCCACTTCCTGGATAATGACATCACGCTGATGGCTGCCAATTTTGGAAAGATCGGCAACGAGTCCCCAGGTGCCAGCCATGGCACTGCGGCAGTACATGCGGGTAAGTTCATCATCGTTCTGATCGTTTTCGTCCGGGCGGTTGGTCCAGCGGCCCACCGTCCATGGCGGCAAAAACTCGAGTGCCCCCAAGGCTTCCGCCCAGTTGCTGCGGGCATGTCTCAGCCCAGTGCGACTGCCATCGCGAATCCACTGGCTTTGCGTCATCCACACGGTCCGCTCGTTGATCATCCGACCGCCACTCTGGCAGTTTTCCATGAACAAATCAGGATTCGCTTTTCGGACGGCCAATAACGCCTGTTGCAACGCAATGACATTTTTCATTCTCCCGGCCCGCGTTGCGTTGGTCGTAAAAAAGTCCTGATCGTATTTCCACCAGTCCATGTGGTAGTCGTGGCGCAGTTTGGCGACATGGCTGGTGAGGTATTTGGAAAAATCCATGCCCGCCATATCCAGCAAGTGCCCGTCGATAAACTCCCGGTAGAATCCCGGCTGATCCACTTCCGGCGGCAGGGCATCCTTTGCCGCTTTGACGAATTGCGGACAGGTCCACAACCCGATCTTCACGCCTTTGGCACGAACCTCGTCCAGCCGTTTTTCAAATTCTCCGGGCGAAAATTTTTTGGGGTCCGGACGCCATTTTCCACACGCCTCATACCAGCCGGCATCGACGATGAAATAATCGAAGCCGTACGGCGCGAACGACTCGGTCTGGCGCTGCAGAAAAGGAGCGTCAAAATTGAATCGGACCGTGTACCAATGATTCCATGAAAATGGAAATGACGGTGCGGGACCGCCATAAGCAGCGCGCCCCAACTGCGCACGTTGACGCAACCACTCCGTGCGGCGTGAAGCGGCACTGCCTGCCCGCGATAAGAAAATTTCAAGCGTAGGTCCGGTGACGGATTCGCGAGGCCGCAACACCAACTCCGTTTCGTTCTCCGGCAAAAACACCCGCATCGCCATTCCGTCTGGAATCGTATTCATCTCCGCCTGCCAGCCACCGCACCAATCCAGGCTGAAATAGGCCGTTCCGGTTTTTCCGGAAAGTTGCCAGTAGGGATTTACACCGCCATCAAGGTTGTCCGCGCTGTGGACTCGGCTATGCAAATCGAGCCGTTCGCCGACGGAGAGAGATTTTTCCCGGGGCACAAACGTCAAGGCATCCCACCATCGGATTCGGTCCGCGAGGCCCGGCATGTTCCAAGCCGCATTCCAAATGGGAAACCACGCCACCTGACATGAGTTCGTTCCAGGATTGCTCAACTTCACCCGCATCCGAATCACAGTGCCTTGCGCCGCCAATTCCACCGTCCACGTGGCGAGCAACCCATTCTTCAGACGCAAGCGAGTCTCCGCGCGCTGGAATTGTTCGTCCGGGGTCACCTGCCACGAGAGCGTCTGGCTGGAATCCGGCTCGAACCCTGCGGGCAGCCAATCTTCTACCGGGTCACCTTGCATTTCCATCGCCACAAGCGCCGTTCCTTTCCAAACCGCCCGAGTCAAACACGGCATTCCCTTCCCGTCCGCGGACAAAGTCAGCGCCAATTGCTGGTTCTCAATTACGATGGACTGCCCGGCTCGGCCACAGGGTGCATATCCAATTGCGAGCAACACGGCCACCATTGAAGTAAGCAGTTTCACAATTCGCTGGGTCTGGCACGACTGCCGTTTCGATTGAAGTGCATACGAAGAGATTTTTAATACTCGATCAATTTGGTTTGGCGTTCGCGAAGGGAACCTGTCTTTGGCGCGATGGCGATGGTGCGTCCATATGGAGCAACGGACGTTTTTCCACCGGAGGACACCTTAAACTCTTTATCGCCCAACTCGACGTCGAAAACCACTTCGCGCATCTTTATTCCACGAAGGACGGCGGGCGGGGCAAAGGTCGTCTGGCGCGGGCAGACCAGAATCGTTCCATCGAACTGAGGGTCCACGCCGAACAGACCGAAGATAAAAAACTGGGCCACGGCCACCCCGTCAATCGTGCATTGCAGGGGCGTGTCGTGCCGATAGTCGATGCGATCCGCATAGATGGAGTCGCCCCAATAGGGCATCCGGTTGCCCCACCAGAGGCAGCGTTTCATCAGGTCTTCTGCCTCGCGCGACCGACCCGACCGGCAAAGCTGGATGGCAATATTCGGCGGGAAAGAGGTGCAAGCGCCGGGCCCGCCGTTGTCCACGTCGGCGGGATCGTAAGCTGGATCCGTCTTGGCCAGGCTGTGAAGCCCATAGTGGCCGAGGAACTCCTGATCATTGAGATGGCTGAGGAGCCCGGACTCGGTCTCCTGGTCCAGGACACCGCTCCCCAGGAGATAAAACATCTGGACGGTCCAGCGGGTTTCGGGCTCGCCTTTGCCGTTGATGAAATTGAACCACTTGGTTTCCGCATTCCAGAGTTTCTGTTTGAGCAGGGACTTGAGAGCGGCGGCTCTCTCGCGAAGCTGCGGCGCTGGTTTGCCACCGACCTCCGCCAATCGCGCCGCCCGGAGATAGTTGGCGTAGCGGCGACCATTCAGGTCGGGCATGACATGGTTGTAGGTATATTGGCGCCTTAGTTCGAGGTGACTATTCGAAGGGCCATAGTCGATCAGGGCGACTGGTTTCGACGCGTCGTCGCGCAGTGCCGCGCTCTTCAGCACGTGTTCCAACACCGTCTGCCCATCAACCACCTCCTCCAGAAAGGCCAGGTCCCCGGTAATTTTCACGTAACGATAAACCAACCCGATAATCTTCTCCTGGTTCACCATATACCAGGGGCCGTGCGCCTTCCCGTCAACCGGGTTGAAAGCGAAATGGGTGGTCATGTCGCACTTCATGAACTGCTTGATGTGCTCGCGATGCGCCGCGGGATCGTAAAGCGGCATCATCTCCCAGGATTCACCGTAGTTCCACAGATACTCGGTGACACAGCCGCCACGAATGCTGCCAGTGGAATAATAGGGGTGAAGCACGAACTCTGGTACATCCCAACGATTGAGGATGAGATGGACGAGCGAACGGTTGTAGAATTTCTCCACCTCTTTGCTTTCTGCCACCAATCTAGGAACCCGTTCAAATAGTTGGGTAATCTGCCGCACGTGGGCCGCCTTGGCAGCCGCGATGGCCGCTTCAGGATTCGCTGCGATGGCTTTGCAAGCGGCAGCCGATTCTGCCGACGGTCCGATGGCGAATGCGAGATAAGCCCTGGTGGTGGCACCCGGCGGCAGATCAATAACCTGCGTGCCGGAGCCATTCGTCGCATCCCAGGCGAGGACGTTGCGGCCAGAATCGAGCACAATGGAAAGATCGCCGGCTGTGATGGTCAGCGTTCCCTCTTGGGCGGAGCTTCGGGTGGCGGTTGAGCTTTTCGCCTGGGCGAATTCCCAGACATCCCGATAATCAAGCGTGCCGCGTGCTTTGAAAACCACCGGCGACTGGATCGCTTTGGCCGTGGGGTTCCGCAATGTAACCTCCACGAGTCCTCCTCGCTTGTCCGAAGCCAACACCGTTGCAGCCGTCACTTCGATCCCGTCCACCTCTCCGCGCTGCTCCATTTTGTAGGGCCACCATTTCGCAACTGGCGTGGGAACCTCTTGCCCGCGAATCTCGATGCGCAAGGCAAAATCGGAACTCACGAAGGGTGGCGCCCACAAACCGTCGACGCGGCCAGCGTGAGTTCCCGGTGTGCCGATGGTGATCTTCCCATTGATGATACCCAAATGTTCCGGGGCTGTAACCATGTCCCGCTTGTCCATGGAGAACAAGTCTGCCAGCGAGTCCTCCGCGTTATTGGCCGCGATCCCCTGGTGGGTAACCAGACCAATGATCAAGCCGAACTGTCCGATTCCAATTTTCATTTCACTTTGCTGATCACGCGTTCGTCAGCCTCTTTTCCATCGTCGTTGCCCGATGGTGCAGGCACGACCGTCGTCAGTCACAAATTGATATACTCCGAAGCAGGCCGGCACGAGCGCCGATTGAAATTCCCGGATTAGGTTGCTGAAAGCGCGGGTTGCACGTCTTCCAACACCGTCTCCAAGCGCCGCTGGTTGGATGCAAAAAGAGGCATCCACGATGAAGCGGATGCCTCTCAACGACCACCCACCCACCTTACGGCTGATGAATCTTAAAGAACTGATTTGCGCCCGGGCTAACGCTTGTGACCACGCGGAAGACACCCGAGCTAAGCCGGGTCACAGTATCTGCGGTGTCCGTGTAGGTGCCATTGATCGTGCCGGAAGACTGGAGCTTGTAGTAATACGCCCCTGCGTCAATAGGACCGGTGAAGTCAATTTGCATCTGGGTGCCACCGCTGATCAGGTTGACGGCGGTGATGGTGGTGGGCTCATCAATCGAAAAGGTTCCATCAGAGCCGGTCGTAGCAATGCTATTTCCCCCGCGGGCAAAGATGCGAAGCAAATTACCAGTGCTGTTCACCGCATAGATGTTACCGGCGGGATCAAACGCGACATCGCGTTGAGCAGTATTCTGTTGGCCGGTGGGCGACAGGACCAAGTCATTGGTAATCGACAAATCAATCGTTCCATCGGGCGCTATGGTTATCAGCTTTGCTGGCTGGGCAACGCTGCTGACCAATCCGCGAAGATTAATCAACTTTTTGCCATCCCAGGAAATGTCTAATGCCTGACTTGTTTTGCAAATATCGGTGGCAGCGGTATTTCCGGACGCGTTTGTGGTCCAGGAAAGTGAGTTGGTTACCTCAACTCCAGCGGCATCCAGAACGTAGATGCCAGGCTGAAATCCGGAAGCCGCGACCTGCATGCGGTAAAAATAGTTGCTCACCCCACCCCGGACGATGTCATTAAAAGCCGCGTTGCCCGCGTTGATTATCGGGGTTTGCAGCAAGGTCACCGGTGTGCTGTTATCATTGGTGCTGTAGGGAAACGGGAGATTACCAACATCGAAACGCCACAGACTGTGCTTCTGCGACCCATCGGGTTGGTAATCCTCGTCAATGGTATAGATCTTCAGATTTCCGGCCGTTTGACTGCCTTCCACCCACACAGCTTCCAGACTGCCGTGGAAATTTGTGGTCAGGATGGCCGGTCCTCCGATGCCAAACAGCGCATTCGTAGCCAGGGAGTTGGTGGAAACATCCGCGTCCGTAACAAAAAGCCCGCCATTGGCATCGGTCCGGTCGCACATATAAATCATGTCGTCCTGGCCCACAGTAATCTTCTCGGGACTCGCGGCGTCGCCAAAGGGAACCACCTGCAAGCCACCCAGTCGGGCCGTATCACCTTGACCCAGTGGGTCAGAGCCGTCCGCGTTGAGGATATATATGCCTTTGGTCGTGGTCCGGACCCCGCCCGCGACACCATTATTGGCGCTCACATAAACCCGCCCAAAATTAGGACTCCCGTGGTTCTTATTGATCGAGAGCCCTCTGGGATTGGCGAACAGATACTTGTAGTCTGTGTCAGCACTGATTTGGACGTAGCCAGCCGGTGCCGAGCCCGCCACTTTAACTTTGAAATTACCGGTAATTCCGAGGTTGGTGACGGTGAGCCCGGCGGGCAATGAGCCGAGGTTTGTCACCGATGCTCCGCCGTTGTAAATGACATGAACTTCAGCGTTGGTCTGGTTAAGCCGGAAGGAAATGATCCCGGCATTATTCGTCAGGCACGTGGCGTAGGGCGTAGCTAACGCGCTGAACGTGCCGGCGGCAAGGAGGGCAAACATCGGAGCCAGGCGGGCGCCGCATTTAGACAGGGGACTTTTCTTCATGGGAGTTGGGTTGGGTTTATGTGGCGGTTACGGTTTCAGAAACTTCGCAATCCAGGGACGATTTAGATTCTGGCTTTACGGCGTCGTGCTCCATGGATCTTCGATCGGGGTATAATTCTTGTGCCAAACCACGGCTTTCATTTTTTGCAGCGGCAGCTTCGCAGCGTGTCCATCGGCGAAGCTCATGTTAATCGAGCCTGGGATGCGTTGATTACCCATCGCCCGAGCGCCGGCATTGAGGGGGTGGCGTGCGATGCTGATGCGTCCTAAAGTTGAACTTGGTTGACCGTTCAATACACCGAGCGGTGGCAAATCTGCGGCCTTGGGCCACAAATCAGGATGGATTGCATCCATGAAGAATGGGGTTTCGCTTGGCCGCGGGATTAACGTGTCCTTCTGGAAGAAATCGTCGCCTTTGCTGGCCCGTGTGATGATCCCGTCGGGCGTTTGGCTCTCCCAATAATACATGTAGCCATTGATGGCGTAGCTCCCGGTCAGGTTGGTGTTGCCCGAGCGCGGCGCCCAAGTCCAAGGCGAAGAGGCGCTGCCATCCTCCGGTGGATCGGTCGGCTTGCGGAGTGCCGCCACAGGGCACAGCCGGACCTTGTCCACGTTACCTTGAAAATCAATCAAGGTTTTCATCCACAGATCATTGATCGTGTTGTAGCTGAGGTTCCGATCAGCATCCTGCTGATACATGAAAGCCGCCGTAGTAATCTGCTTCAGATTGTTGATACAATTAATTTGATGTGCCCTGGCCTTGGCCGAAGAAAGTGCGGGCAACAACATCGCCGCCAAAATGGCGATGATGGCAATGACGACCAACAATTCAATCAGCGTGAACGCCGCGCGGGCGGCTTCCGCCAGCTTCGAGTGATTTCCGTTTCTATTGACGCGCATTTGAATATGCTCGGAAAGATTTCGTCTTAATCGGGTTAGGCTTCTGTTTGCTTGATCGTTACGCTACCGCAACCATCACAACTCGGCCTCCGTTTTTTGACGCATCTAGTGCTTTTTTTAGTGCGAATTCAGTTAACAAAAGGAGTTCACAGACATTTTGCTTGCAGATTGAGTTGTACGGAACACGAAGTTCGCCTGGCGCAGTCGATTTCTTGCCCGATTCCGCCTCTAGCCAGCATAAGTCCTTTTTTACCCAAACTTGGCTCCCGAATCCTGAGAATTGCGCATCGTTGCCGCCTCAGACCCTGCCAGCCCGGTTACTTGGCTGGCCTTTCCACGCAAAATTGCAAAAACCATTTTACGGACATACTGGCTCAGCTCTTTAATCCTTTTGCGATTGCGGTCGGATCATGCGCTTTTAAGCAGACTGCTTTGGACGAGCTTGTCATGCGTAGCCTTTCAATTACCCACATCTCCTTTTGCCAATAAAAATCCGAGGTGGATGTCCGTG
>CAYWCK010000048.1:0-19456 GCA_964456685.1 uncultured Bifidobacteriaceae bacterium
CCTTGAGATTGGATTTTTCCGGCGTGACGTTCGACGGCAGGCGACGTTCCTTCCACGTGTAGTAGAACGCGTCTTCGTAGGCAGAGATAAGATACTTTGGATCCGCGCCGGTAACTTTGGCGATGCGTTCGAGCAACGCCTTCGCATCCTTCGCGCCGTGGCCGTAATCCTTCGCTTCATCGGCGATGAGCGAATCATCCTTCCAGATCGGGACGCCGTCCTTGCGCCAAAACGCCGCGAGCGCGTAACGCGGCAGTTGCTCGCCGGGATACCATTTGCCCTGGCCGTAATGCAGCAGCGAGCCGGGCGCGAATTTTCTGCGGAGACGCTTGATGAGTTCGCCGGAGAGCTGGCGCTTCTTGGGCGAGACGGCAGTGAAATTCCATTCCGGCCCGTCCGGGTCGTCGAGGGAAACAAACGTCGGTTCGCCGCCCATCGTGAGGCGGACGTCGCCTTTCTTCAGGTAAGCGTCAATCGCGTGGCCGAGCGATTCGATCTTGCCCCATTGCTCGTCGGTATAAGGCAGCGTGACGCGCGGCGATTCGAAGATGCGCGTCACCTTCATGTCGTGGCTGAACTCGGTCTCGCACTCGTCAATCAAACCGCTGATCGGCGCAGCACTCGTCGGATCAGGCGTCGCGGCCAGCGGAATGTGACCTTCGCCCGCGAGCAGACCGGAGGTCGGATCAAGGCCGATCCAGCCCGCGCCGGGCAGATAAACTTCCGTCCACGCGTGGAGATCGGTGAAATCCACTTCCGTGCCGCTCGGGCCGTCGAGTGATTTGACGTCCGCCTTGAGTTGAATCAGATAACCGCTGACGAAGCGCGCCGCCACGCCGAGATGGCGGAAGAGCTGCACAAGCAACCACGCGGAGTCGCGGCACGAACCGCTCGCGAGTTGCAACGTCTCCTCGGGCGTCTGCACGCCGGGTTCAAGACGGATGGTGTATCTAATGTCCTTCCAGAGCTTCTGATTCAGGCCGACGAGGAAATCAATTGTGCGCGGTTTTTCCTCGAACGGCACGTCCATGCGTTGTTGTTTTGTACGCCGCTTGGTTTCGCCGAGAATGTCTTTGCGGACGGCGGCGAGATATTTCGTGAACTTCGGCGTGAGCCAGCATTTTTTCTGGAATGGCGCGAGTTCGTGGTCGAGCGCGGGGTCGTATTCAAACGGGTAGCGCTCGGCGTCCGGTTCGAGGAAGAAATCGAACGGGTTCAGCACCGCCATTTCCGCGACCAAATCCACCTCGACGCAAAACTCCTTGGTCTTCTCCGGGAAAACGAGGCGCGCGTTCCAGTTCGACTGCGGGTCTTGCTGCCAATTGATGAAGTGCTTTTCCGGAGTGATCTTCAGCGAATAGCTGAGGATGCGCGTGCGCGAATGCGGCGCGGGCCGCAATCGAACGACCTGCGGGCCGACGTTGATCAAGCGGTCATACTTATAGTGCGTCTTGTGGTGGAGCGCGACGTGGATAGCCATGAGTTAGAGACGAGTGACGGGTGACAAGTGGCGGGAAAGCGACTGCTGCTGCTGCTCTTCCTGCTGGACCATGATCTCGTCTTCAAGATTGTTGAACTGCTGGAAAATATAGGCGTTGAACAACTCTGCACCGATGTTGTTGAGCTTGAGCTGTAGGTTGTCGAGATACTGGTGCAACCCTTGTTCAAAGATTTCGTCGATGGTGCTGAATTGGAGTTCCGCCACGAGCCGACCGGCGAGCTTCTCGGCGGCGTTGCAGAACTTGCCTTCGGCCACACCGGAGAGGCGACGGAGGGCTTTATTTAATTCGGCCACACAAAACTCCACCGAACGCGGGAAGTCTTCGCTCAGCAAGAGGAAGTCGGCAACGAGCACGGGATTCACTTCCGCACCGTGAATGGATTTGTAAGCGTCCCACGCGCTACACGAGCGGAGAATGGCGGACCACTCGAGCGCATCTTCCTGATTAACGCTCTTGGGCACGCCCTTTTCGGGCAGAGATTGATAACGCAAATCCAAGATGCGCGAGGTCTTGTCAGCGCGTTCGATGAATTTGCCGGCTTGCGCGAACCACCAGCCCTCGTTGTGGATCAACGTGGCGTCAGTGAGACCAATGATGTGCAGCGATCCCGCCTTGATCTGCTGGAAGAATTCACTGGGACTTTCCTTCCAAACCTTACGCGCTTCCGTGCCGCGCACGAACCAGTAAAGGCGATTCAGCTCCTCCCAGAGTTCAATCGTGATCTGGTCGCGAACCATGCGGGCGTTTTCGCGCGCAGCACAGATGGACGACACGATGGAGTTCGGATTCTCCATCTGGAACACGAGAAACTCGGTGACGTTCTGCGCGGTGGCCTTTTTGTGCAGCGCGAAGAATTGCGATTCGTCGCCGGTGGTCTGCACGATGGGCAGCCAGTGTTCGGCGAGCCGCTTTTCGTTCAGATCGCGGAGGTCGAGTAGGAGTTGAATGTTGACGTCGACGATGCGCGCGATGTTTTCAGAGCGCTCGATGTAACGCGACATCCAGTAAAGGGAATTGGCAACGCGGGATAACATATCATTCGTCTCCGTATAAAACCCAAGTGTCCTTGCTGCCGCCGCCTTGCGAAGAGTTCACGACGAGCGAACCTTTGCGCAACGCGACGCGGGTGAGCCCGCCAGGCACAGTCACAATCTTTTCGCCGTAGAGCACAAACGGTCGCAGGTCGATGTGACGGCCTTCAAACAAGCCGTCGTTCACGTGCGTGGGATGGCGGGACAGGGAAATGGTCGGCTGCGCGATGTAATTGCGCGGCTCAGCTTCGACCTTCTTGCGGAATTCGGCGATCTCGGCCTTGGTAGCCTTCGGGCCGATCAACATGCCGTAGCCGCCGGATTCGTTCGCCGCTTTAACGACGAGTTTCTCCAGGTTGTCCAAGATGTATTTCTTATCGGCGTCTTCGCTGGCGAGATAGGTGTCCACGTTCGGGATGATCGGCTCTGGGTCGAGGTAGTATTTAATCATCCGCGGCACGAAGTAATACATCACCTTGTCGTCGGCGATGCCTGTGCCGATGGAGTTGGCCAGCGAGACGTTGCCGGAACGATAAGCGTTCACGAGGCCCGGCACGCCGAGCATCGAGTCGCGACGGAACACGGTGGGGTCGAGGAAATCGTCATCAAGCCGGCGATAAATCACGTGCACCGGCTGCAAACCTTTCGTCGTGCGCATGAACACGCGCGCGTTGCGGACGACCAGGTCGCGACCTTCAACGATCTCGATGCCCATTTGCCTCGCGAGATACGTGTGCTCGAAATAAGCGGAGTTGTACGCGCCGGGAGTCAGGAGGACGACGGTCGGTTCATCGATGCCGACGGGCGCGATGTATTGCAACATGCGCAACAGCTCTTGCGGATAATTCTCCACGGGGCGAACGCCAATCGTCTCGAACATCTGCGGGAACGTGCGCTTCATCGCGCGCCGATTTTCCAGCACGTAACTCACGCCGGACGGACAACGCCCGTTGTCTTCGAGCACGAGGTATTGGCCCTTGTCGTCGCGGATCAGATCCGTGCCGCAGATGTGGATGTAGATACCCTTCGGCACGTTGAAGTTCACGAACTCGCGCCGGAAATGTTTTCCGGAGAGAACATAGTGCGGCGGGATGACACCGTCCTTGAGAATTTTTTGCTCGTGATAGATGTCGTGCAGGAAAAGGTTCAGCGCCGTGATGCGTTGCGCGAGACCGCGTTCGAGCATCTCCCATTCTTTGTTTGGGATGATGCGAGGCAGCAGGTCGAACGGGAAAATCTTCTCGGTGCCAGCGGAATCGCCATAGACGTTGAACGTCACGCCTTGGCGCATGAACGCGAGATCGACGGACTGGCGCTTGTGCTCGAAGTCCGGCGGCTTGCAGTCTTGCAGCAGTCCCCGGAGGCGCCGGTAGTGCGGTCGCACATCGCCGTCGCCATTCAGCATTTCGTCAAAAAAAATTTCCGGGTCGTAAACATCCAGCAACCGGGGCGGTTGCGTTTTAGACTGAGTGGGCATTTTGAAACTTTCCGTTTGGTCGAAGATTTCAGCCCGGGCATCGTCCCCGCCGCCGGAGAACGCTTATTTCCCCTGTTTTTAGTGGGTATTCGTCCGCTGCCGCTGGATTGGGCTGAGCGCGCCACGCCACGGGGCGCTCCGATTGGTATGGGCCATGTTTCCGAGTCACACCATTAGCAGGCGCCTTGCCGGACATATTTACTTCCGCACCGCCCGCTGTTAATAACTCCCTGTGCTCAAGACCGCCGCCATTTGGAAATCGCTCAGCGCGCCGCGCCGGCTGACGGTAATCGCCGGGCCGTGCGTCATTGAGAACGAACGGCTTTGCCTGCGCATGGCGGAAGCGCTCGTCAAGGCATGTGAGCGGCTGAAGATTCTTTACGTTTTCAAAGCGAGCTTCGACAAAGCCAATCGCACTTCCGGGAGATCCTTTCGCGGGCCGGGCATCGAGGCGGGTCTGAAGGTGCTGGCGAATGTCCGCGCCGAATTCGGCGTGCCGGTGCTCACGGATGTGCACACGGAATCGCAAGCGACCGTCGCGGGCGAAGTAGTGGACATCCTGCAAATCCCCGCGTTTCTCTGCCGGCAGACGGATCTGATCGAAGCGGCCGTGCGCACCGGCCAGATCGTGAACATCAAAAAGGGCCAGTTCCTTTCGCCGGGCGAAATGGCGCGCGTGGTCGCAAAAGCCCGCGAAGCCGGCGGCGAACGGCTTCTGCTCACCGAACGCGGCACGACTTTCGGCTATAACAATCTCGTCGCCGATATGCGTTCGATTCCGATCATGCAGCGCACGGGTTGCCCGGTCATTTTTGATGCGACGCACTCGGTTCAATTGCCCGGCGGCGCGGGTGATAAATCCGGCGGGCAACGTGAGTTCGCGCCGGTGCTGGCGAAAGCGGCTCTGGCCGCGGGGGCCAATGGAGTTTTCATAGAAACGCACCCAAATCCCGACAAGGCGCTCAGCGACGGGCCCAACATGATCCCGCTGGCGGCCATGCCGGAGCTCTTGCGCGACTTGTTGAAAGTTTTCAACGCTGTGCGTTAACCGCGATGCCGGCCAAAGCGAAATCTCTCGAAGCCCGACTCGCGCGAGTTCGGCTTTTCCTTTGCGACGTGGACGGCGTGCTCACCGACGCCTCGGTCTTTATCGGCGGCGAAAAGGAAATCAAACGCTTCAACATCCAGGACGGACTGGGCCTCGTGCTGCTGCGGCGCGCCGGGATCAAAGTCGGCTGGGTTTCCAGCCGGCCGTCCACGGCGACGGAAGCGCGCGCGACCGAATTGAAAATAGATTTCCTCCTGCAACCCAGGGAAAGTAAGGTCACAGCCATCGAAAAACTGCTCGCGGAAACCGGCTTCAGCTGGGCAGAAGTCTGTTACGTGGGTGACGACGTAGTTGATCTCGGCGCATTGAAGCGGGCCGGCATGGCGGTGGCTGTGGCGAATGCGGTGGCGGAGATTAGACCCTTGGCCCACGTCACCACGAAGCAAGCCGGCGGCCACGGCGCGGTGCGCGAAGTAGTGGAAATGATTTTGAAGGCGCAGAAAAAATGGAAACCGTTGCTGGCTGATTACGCCGCCTGAGGAGATGAACGCAAATCACGTCAGCAAGAAAATGCCTCGTTGGACGGGCGGCGCCGTCTTCGCCCTCGCCGCGTGGTGCGCGCTGCGCGCGGCGGCGCAGTTGACCATTGGCACCGTGGAGGGTTTCGACGCGAACGAATATTATCCGGCGCCCGACAACACCAAATTGCGCTGGCGCATCACGGGCGCCAAAGCCGAACCACGCGATCGCGCGGTGGTGCTCCTGACGGACATGAAACTCCGCACGCTTCGGCTCAACGGGGCAGCGGAACTATCGGTGGATGCGCCGCAGTGTTTTTATGATTCCGCGAAGCGGACCGCGAATTCACCGGGGAAATTGAAAGTGCTGGTCAACGACGGGCAATTCGTGATCGAGGGCGAAGGATTTCACTGGCAGATGACGCAGGAAACCAACTGGACGTTGATCATCTCGAACCGGGTCGCCGCCACCGTGCAGCGCCCCACCACCAATGCCGCACCGGCCTTCATGACCATCGCGGCGCACCGCTTTGCCTTTGACACCGTGCAGCGCCAGGCTGTTTTCAGTGAGGGCGTGCTGGCGGAGGATGCGGAGATCGAAATGCGCTGCGAGATTTTGTCCACCACCTTGGAAGTGACCAACAGCACTCCCGACTGGCTGAAGATGGAGCGCCAGGTTTCCGTGCTGAGCAAACAGGAGCAAATGTCCGCCAACGCGGATCTGGCAATCTATCTCCGCACTAACGAATCGCTGACGCTGACGGGAAATGTTTCGTGGCAGCAAGGCGAACAGCGCGGCCGCGCGGAGAGGGTTTTGCTGCGACGGCGCGAGAAGGAATTTGCCGCGGATGGTCAGGTGGCCGTGCAGTTGCCGCGCGGCGCGCTGGGACTGGGCGGCTTGCTGCGCGACAATACCAACGCCGTGAGCAACGTCACCACCGCCGCACCCCCCATCCAGCTTTCGGCGGCCCACCTGCTCGTGCGCTCCAACTTCACGCTGATCGAAGGCGACGTCCGCATTCAGGATGCGACGAACCGGATTTCCTGCGCCAAAATCGTGAGCGAAACGGCGGGCCCGGAACAGACGGCGGTCGCGGAAGGCGGAGTGATCGTCTGCCACGGCAGCGAAGACCAGTGCCTGCGGGCGGAGCGGGCAGTTTACACGAAGTCCACGGGAGCGGCGGTCTTCACCGGCCAACCAACCTGGAAATTGGACCAAAGCGAGGGCCGCGCCGATCAAATCACGCTGCGCGATGCTGGGGAAATCCAAGCCGTCGGCAACGTCGCCGCCCGCGTGACGCTGGCCGGACAATCAAACACGTTTCTAAACGTATTTCCCGCCCCGGCCAGCACCAACGCGCCGGCCCAGGCGCTGGAACTTTTTTCGCGCACGCTCACGGCGAATCGTTCGCTCGTGACGCTCGCGGGTGATGCGCGCGTGCATCAATCCCCGATCACCGGGCATGAGCCGCATCTGCATTGCGAAACGCTGGCGCTGCGTTTCGCCACGAATTCCAGTCACGTGCAGCAGATGGAAGCGAAGGACAACGTGCGCTTCGAGCAGGGCGTGGCCGGAGTGACCAACGGACCGGACGCGCACAGTTTGCTCACGGCGAACCAACTCACGGCCACCTGCGCGCCGACGAATGGTGCGCTGGAACAACTCGTTGCCGAAGGCACCGTGGTGGCGCAGCAACCGGGCAGTGAAGCCCGGGCCGCGCGCGTGACCTACACGGCGGCCAATCAAACCCTGGTGTTAACCGGCGAGCCAACGCTGCGCACGCCGGAAGCCAACGTCACCGGCGCGGAACAGATCAGCTGGGACCGCAAAAACAATCGCGTCGCCGCCAAAGGGCAGTTCGACGGCTCCGCGCAAACCGGGAAACTCCAGGAAAAGTTGAATCCCCCCAAACCCACCAAGCCATGAGTCAGCCGGAAAAGAAACCGCAAGCGGTGAAAGCCCCGCCCACGACCGCAGTGGCAGTGGGCGAGGACGCCACTTTGTTGGGCACGCAGAAACTGGTGAAGGAATACAAGGGCCGCCGGGTGGTGAATGGCGTTTCCATCAGCGTGGCGGCGGGCGAGATTGTCGGGTTGCTCGGGCCGAACGGCGCCGGCAAGACGACGACTTTCAACATGGTGGTTGGCGTCGTCAAGCCGGACGAAGGCGCGGTGACCTTTCAAGGTCATGACATCACCCGCCTCCCGATGCACCTGCGGGCGCGGCGTGGGATTGGTTATTTGACGCAGGAGCCTTCGGTCTTTCGGAAGCTGTCGGTGGAAGAAAATATTCTGGCGATCCTGGAAATCTGCAAACTCACCAAATCGGAGCGCAACCTCCGGCTGAAGTATTTGCTCGACGAACTGGACCTGGCGCGGCTGGCGCAGAGCAAAGCCTACACACTCAGCGGCGGCGAGAAGCGCCGGCTGGAAATCACGCGCGCCCTCGTCACCAGCCCGAAGCTGCTGCTGCTGGACGAGCCGTTCAGCGGCATTGATCCCATCGCGGTTTATGAGGTGCAGAAGATTGTGCGCCGCCTGAAGGAGCGCGGTCTGGGCATCTTGATCACGGACCATAACGTGCGCGAGACGCTCAAATTGGTGGACCGGGCCTATCTCATCCACAAAGGCGAGGTCGTTTACGAAGGTGACGCGGCGCGAATGGTGGAGGACCCGAAGGCACGGGAGATTTATCTCGGGCCGGAGTTCAACATGTGAGCGGTCCGGCGTGGCGACTGATGCACGCCGGCTTTATTTCCACCACCAAGTAATCAAGGGAGCCAAAGCGAGCGTCGGGAGGTAATCCGCCAGCTCCACGCGTTTGAACTCGAAGATCACCAATCCCACGGTGCAAACGAGCAGGCCGCCCACGGCATTGACCGAATCCACCAGACCGTGGACCCGCAAAAATGGTTCGAGATAAACGCTGCATGCCAGCGTGATCGTGCCCTGCAAGAGCAGCACGGGGAACGCCGCCAACATGGAGCCAGCGCCAAACATCCGCACAAAGCTAAGCATGGCGAGGCCGTCCATCACGCCCTTGACCGCGAGAGGATAGAAGTAACCCAGGTCCTGATTGGTGCCGGGCAAACCATCCTGCACCGCGCCGATGATGCCCAAAGGCGAGAGACAGAACAGGATGGCGCAGGCATTCAGGCCATTACTGAAGCGCAGCGACGGATTGCTCTGCGTTTCCTCGATCAAGTGGCGGGCGTATTGCCCCGCCCGGTTCGACGCCTTTTGGAGGTGAACCAAACGGCCGGCCAGTTTGCCCAGCACAAACGCGAGGCAGATGACGGCGACCTGTTTCATCAGCGAAGCAAAGTTGCCGTTCAAACTCAGCCACGTCAGCCGGAGGCCGAAGAAAATGCTGAAGACACCAAGCGCCAGTTTGAAGAACGCCTGGGTCTGCGCCGTAAGCGGAGTGGCGCGCGTCAGCCCGAGGAAGCTGCCGATCAAAATGCCTGCCGCGTTCAAGATTGCACCCGTCACGGGCGAGACTCAACCACGCCCCACGACGCTCGCAAAGCGCAAAGTGCTGGCCGCGACCGAAAATTCATTGCGCGCAGTCGCGCTGCCGCTAAAACTCCCGCGAGCAACGAACCACTTCGTCATGGAACGCACCATAAAAATCGCCCTCGTCGGCGCCGGCATGTTCGGCGGCGATGTCCACCTCCGCACCTACGCCGACCTCCAGCGTTTTGGCATCGCCGGACAACTCGCGCGCCTTGGACTCGATCAACACACCCGCGATTTTGCGTCCGTAAAGTTTGAAGTCGTCGCCGTGGCAACGCGGTCGCAAAAATCAGCCGAACGTTCCGCGGCGGCGTTCAAGGAATGGACCGGGCACGCGCCCCGGACGTTCTTTGGCGAAACGCCGTGGCGCGACATTCTCCGCGCGTTTCCCGATCTCGATGTGATGGCGGTGGCCACCCCGGACAATCTCCACACCCTGCCCATCCTCGATTCGTTGGCAGCCGGCGCCCATATCATCACGGAGAAACCGATGTGCCTGGAAGTCGCGGAAGCGGATCAAATCATCGAACTCGCGAAAGCGAAGGACCGTGTCGTAGCCGTGGACATGCACAAGCGTTATGACCCGGACCATCTCCGCATTCGGAACGACATTCAGCATCGCATCGGCGCGCCGCTGTACGGCACGGCGTATCTTGAAGAGCCGCTGGAAGTTTCCACCAGCACGTTTAAGTGGGTGGAACAAAGTGATCCGTTCAGCTACGTCGGGCCGCATTGGGTCGATTTGATTTACAGTTACTATCGCAGCAAGCCCGTTTCACTCACCGCCGTGGGCCAGAAGAAACGTCTGGTACGCGATGGCATCAACGCCTACGACGCCGTGCAGGTGCGGGTGGATTTCGCCAACGGCATGAGCATCAACTTCCACAACAACTGGATTACACCGCCGGATTTTGAAGGCCCGGTGAACCAGGGCCATGAGATCGTCGGCGCGGACGGCAAGGTGGAAAGCGACCAGCAGTACCGCGGCTTCCGTTGGTGGAATCAAGGCGGCGGCTCGCGCACGAGCAACAACCATTTCACGCGCGACGTGAAGCGCCCGGACGGTTCGCAAGCTTATGTCGGCTACGGTGTGGACAGCATCATCGCCGGGCTGGTGGCGATTTGTCGGATGAAGTTTCAGCAGGCTTCCTGGGATGACGTCGCCGCAGTTTATCCCACGGCGGAAGACGGTCGTATCACGGTGGCCATTGTTCACGCCGCGCGAATCGTGCGGGACTTGAATTTCAAATATCTCAGTGAAGGCAAGGGCGCACCGGTTACCGCCCGCTTTGGGGAGGACGGCATCACCATCTTGGATCCGCTGCGCGCGGCGGAGGGCGAGGTGATGCAGCGCCTCTATCAACGGCCAATCTGATCACGGCCCGACTGTGGTGGCGGTGGTCGCCGTCGCGACCGCCTTACGAAGGCTGCAGTCCACCGCGTGAGCTTGGAAAAATAGCCTTGTAAGCAAATGACGATGCGGCGAAGGTGACCCTGACCACCAGCGGCCGAGCGTAGGCAAACCAACCCGTCGCCGTGCCGCGGGCCGTATGGATAAAGTTATGCATGCGTATTCAGGATTGAATCGTAAGCGCGCGTTCACGTTGATCGAACTTCTCGTGGTCATTGCCATTATTGCCATTCTGGCGGCGATGCTTTTACCTGCCCTTTCCCGGGCGAAGGAAAAAGGCCGGCAAGCTTCCTGCCTGAGCAATATGCGTCAGGTCGGCATCACGCTCCAAATGTACGAGCAGGACACCGGCAAGCTGCCCACGAAGCGGCATCCCGTGAGCGACTTCAACAACCCTGTCGCGCCACCAAACGTGTTGAATCTTTTGATCAACTACTTGGGAACAAAGCAAGGTCTCAAGTCCCCTTCGGTTTACAATTGCCCATCGCTCCGGCCGAATCCGTCGCCTTCCTACGCGCCGTCGGAATATAGCAGCACGGGCCTCTCGGTGAACACGGTGCCGTTGGGCCGCCGGCTTGCCGCCATCCCACGCCCGGCCGAGTTGATCCTCATGCAGGAAGCCTGGTCGCTCTCGCATCAACTTTGGAATCAACCCGAACCCAGTAACCGCTCCGAGGCGGCTTTGGAGGGGTTGACCATGAATCTCTACTCTGAATGGCACATGTGGGCTAACAGCGGCGTCCACGAATCCTTCCTTCCCGGCCCGATGCGCGAGAACCTGTGCAACGCGCACCTTGGCGGCGGCAATTTGGTTTTTGTGGATGGGCACGCTGAGTACCGGCAATACAAACGCCTCCGCAGCGGAGATTTTGGGTTGACCCCGGATGAACTGTATCAACCCAACCGCGTTCAAACGAGCAGAACCTATCAACCCGCTTTCTAAGCTGCCTATGAAGCGCGCCCTGATCCTCCCGTTAATCGTCGTTGCCACGCTCACCGGTTGCGGCAAGAAACCCACGCCCAACGCGACGGCGGAGCAATTGAAACAGAGTTTTGCGAAAGCCGAGGCCCCGCAGCAAGACCTGGTGGCGCAGGCGGGTGCGGCCTTAAAGTCGGGTGATTACACCCGGGCCTTGCAGACCGTGGATCGGGCGGTGCAAATGCGCCCGGCCGACGCCGCCCAAAAGCAGGCCGTCGGGCAACTCATCCTACAAACCCGCCAAGCCGTGCAAAAGGACCCGCAGCTCAACACGCCGCAGCTGTACAAAGCGATGGCGGATTTGATTCAAAGCACGCACGGAGAGAATTGAGCCTGCGTGCGGCGACTTAGACATTTGATGTTCCGCCTCCAACTGCTTGCGTTTCTCAGCGGCGCGTTCTTGGGCCCGTGCTTGGTTGGCAACGGCGCCGCAACCTGGCCGCAAGACCTTCCCACCATCCGCGCACGCGTCGCTGAAATGCGCCGGCAACTCGGTAATTCCGCTGGTCAGCCAGAAAAGCCGGATACATTTCAATCCATTCCCGCCACTAACATCCCGTGGCTCGATCGTTCAGAAGCCCGGGCGAGCTGGTTGAAGTTGGAGGCCGAAGTAGCGCGGCAACGCTGGTGGCGCGTGGGCCTTGACCCGGCGACGCTGACCCATCCCTTGCGCCAGCCAGCCGGCGTCATTTCTGGCGTGATTCATGCGCAACGGGCGGGCGTGACCGATCGCGCCACCGCGATGAAACTGGCCGGGCCAGCGGCAGAGTTTCTCCTGTGGGCGCAGACGCAGGCGGGCACCGGCGGATTTCCGTTTCCCGCCTACCGCGGCGGGTCCGCGGACCCGGCATTGGCCGCTGCCGCACGCTTTTTGGAACGGGCGGAACGGGCCGGCCGCCTGGCGCAAGTCGTGCACAGCGGCTGGATCATCGAAGACGACAGTGACGGCGGATTACAATTCGACAATGGTGAAGCAGGCGTGGCGCTATTCGAACTCTTCAGCCTTTCCGGCGATACCAATCATCTGGCGGCCGCGCGCCGCGCCGCTGACTGGGCGCTGGGCCGAGCCTTGGTGCCAAACTGGAACTACAACAGCTTCAGTGTTCACCTGCTGACCCAAGCGTTCACCGCCACCGGTGAACCCAAGTACCTCGCCGCCGCGATCCAAAAGGCGCGCCTCGGAATGATTCCGGGACAATTAACGGATGGTCCGCGTGCGGGGCGTTGGCTGGATCCGCACAACGCGCGCCCCAGTTACCACTACATCATGCTGCGCGCCCTGGCCGGTCTGGCTGCGGCGATACCTGCCCACGATCCCGCCCGCGAGGAGATCATAGGCGCTTTGGAACTCGGTCTGCGCGCCCGGAATCCGGACTTCCTCGGCCCCGGCGCGCCCAACGAGGACCACGCCTTGGAAACACTGCTCCTCGTCCGCCGCAACTTTGCGAACGACTCCGAGTTGCTGCGGGAAACACAAACTCCAACCGCCCTCACAGCTTTGGGCCGGCTGGTTTCGGAGCAGGCACGCCGCGGCAGGATGCCGCTGGGACCGCGCGCATGGGGAATGTTTCTGGCGCACGCTGCCTCGTCTTCGCAGCCTTGAGCCGGAAAGCGCAACCTTTTGGCCGGGCCAAGAGGCATTGGTTGGACTTGCCCGCGCTGCGATTCCGCTCAAACTAAGCGCGCATGCCACTCATCAAACTCCGACGCATCAACAAGGGCGGCGAAATCGTCCTGAACAGCGAGCACATCGTCTTCATCGAAATTGAAGGCCGCAGCACGACGGTCCACCTCTCGGGCGGCCTGCTATTTTCGGTGGAGGAGTCGCCGGACGACATCATGAAAACGATCGGCCGGGCGAACCCTGCGGGTGAGTGCGACAGCCCCGGCCAACCCACCGCCTAGCCGGAGCGGGCAAGCGGTCAAACGCCGCCAATCCACTTGCGATCTTCCCACACGGCTTTGATCGAAGTGAGATTGCGCGAATCGAAGACATGCTTCGCCGCCGTGAGCAGATGGCCCTTTTTTGTCGCCTGCCACGCATCGCTGGCGTTGATGGCCACGTGCTGGAGCACGCTCGGGTCGCGGTAGCAATCGATCATGCATCGTGTGCAGCCGTCGCGAATGAGCTTGGAGTCGTCCCACTCGTAAACGTTGCACATCGGCGTTTCCCAAAAATGGCAGCGATAGAGATTCAGCTTCCAGTCGAGGTAGAAATACTTGTGTCCGCCCAGGCAGCCGAACTTTTCCTTTTCACCGCGCAGATGCCGCTGCATTTCGCTGAGCGACTCGGTCGGGTTCACGACCGGGAAACCGCTGCGCTCCTTCATGCGCTTGATCTTGTCGAACAACTCTACGAGTTCGTCCTTGGTGTAGTTGACGAGCCCGCTGTCGCTGAAGCTGAGGTAACTGCTCGCCAACGACGTGAGCGGATAACTGAACGTACAGCTCTTGAAACCGAGTGATTCCAGAAACGCCGGCAGCTTGTCGTAATCCTCGATCAAGCGGCTCGCGGTGATGCTCGCCGTCGTCTGAATTCCCGCGCCGTGGAAAAACTCGTTTGCCTTCTTGATCTTCCGGCACACGTCGGGCAGGCCGCGATTCTGTTCATGCTTGGCGATGTCGTGCGCATCAATCGACATGATCACGCTGCTCAAGCCGTCGTCGGCCAGCCCTCGCATGTTCTCGTCGTTCCACAAACCGCCGTTCGTGCAAATCATCGGGTGCACGCCGCGCTCGGCGGCGTAGCGGGTCATGGCGCGCAGATCGCGATGCACCATGGGCTCGCCGCCGACGAACAGCAGATAACCGATGTGATTCTTGATCGCGATGTCCACCACGTCCTGCGCTTCCTTCAGCGTCACGCTGCGGCGGGCCTTCGGATCGAACTTCGAACGCGCAAAACCGCAGAAGTCACAATCGGCGTTGCAGATATTCGTGATGGCGAATTGGAGATAACCCGGCCCGCCGTGAGCGAGCACTTGACGGAACAAACTCCACGCGGATTTTTTGGGGCGCACCACCGGGCGGGAAAAATCCACCGCCGCCGCCGGCCGATCAGTTTCGGCGGGGCGCGGTTCGACGGTGGCGGGTGCGGTGCTCATGACAATTCGTGAGATTGTGGCCACCAGCACCAATGGGGGCAAACTTTCTTTTGTAACGTAAGGACGAGTTGGGGGCTCAGCGCTTGAGCAACGCGGCGGAATTCTCGCGCAACTTCATTTCGCGCCGGCTCCAATCCAGCCAGGCGGCCTCCCAGTCCGGCCCCGCGAAGTTCTTTTTTGCTGCGGGCCATAACTTTTCCAGGGCTTCGAGTTCCTTTTTGAGCGACCCTTTGTCCCGCCACTTCAAACAGGCCTCCGCCAGATTTAGTCGGTTGTCCGGAAAGTCCGGCGCCAGTTCTGCCGCACGTTCGAGATGTTTCCGCGCCTTCGACCGGCTGCCGATGCTGCCAATCGTCGGCGCTTCATAATAGAGCAGGCCTAGATTACGCTGCGGGCCGGCGTAGTCAAAGAGCTCGTCGAGCGCGGCCGCAGTTTTGAATTCGCGCTCCATCTCATCCACGATTTTTAATGCACCCAGCAGTTTGGTCCGCGCCAATTGGCCAAGGTTCATGCCCAGGTAGTAATGCCCCGGTGCCGATTTCGGATCCCGCGCGAGCAATTTCCGGCAGGCGTCGATGCAAGTCACCGCCAGTGCTGCCCGTTCGGTGTCGTTGGTGGCAAATTCCGCGCGATCGAACCCGGCGCGGGCGAACTCCCACGCCGCCACGTCATTCGTCGGCGCGGTCTCGAACCGGTGTCTGGCCACTTCGAATTTTGATTGCGCATGCTGGATCACACGCGCCCGGCTCCTCACGTCGTCCGCCGCACGGGAAATTTCAGCCACCCCCGCGCAACCAACCATGGCGACCAGTGTTGAAAGGATCAGCCTCCGGAACGGCACGGAATTATGAGTTGCACGCATGCTTTCTCGATTTATACTCATCCACTAGTGACATCAAAGCGGAAACCACTTCGGTTGATTGCGTACTCTGGCCTGCTGGTCCTGGCAGCCGGTTGTGGTGGCATCAACATGAGGCAAAGCATCTCCCCCGCCAGCTTCCTGCTGCCCGGGTTGATCCAAGCCGATCCGCAGCCCGCTCCAGCCGAACTGCCTTTGCCCGACGTGGCAACGGTCCAAAAAATCGCGCTGCTCCGTTAAAACTATGCGATTCCCCTTCGCGTTGTCGGCGAAAATCGCCGGCCATATCATTAAGCACAAGGTCCGCAAGACGCCCAAGTTTGCGATGGTTCTCCAATTGGAGCCGTTGCACACGTGCAATTTGACGTGCACCGGCTGCGGTCGTATTCGCGAATATTCGACGTCCCTCAAGGACATGGTGCCGCTCGAGCAATGTCTCGGCGCCGCCGCCGAATGCCAGGCGCCCATGGTCTCGATCTGCGGCGGCGAGCCCCTCATCTACCCCAAGATTGAAGAACTCGTCGTCGGCCTGCGCGAACAAGGCCGCATCATTTACATCTGCACGAACGGCGTGTTCATGCGGAAAAAGATGCGCGAGTATCTCGCGACTGTTTACTCGCCGGAGATGGAGCCGCAACTGGCTGAACTCCTGAAGCAGGAACTCGTCACCGAAAAGGAAGCGGAAGCCATCCGCAAAGCCGACGCTACTGCGAAGAGCAAGATCGTCATCCGCCCGAGCAAGTGGATGTATTGGAATGTCCACGTAGATGGACTGGAGTTCACGCACGATCTCATCGTCGAGCGCGAAGGCGTGTTCAAGGAATGCGTCGCCGCGATCAAGATGGCGAAGATTCTCGGCTACCAAACGGCGACGAACACCACGGTTTACAAAGAGACGGACGTGCAGGAACTGGAGGACATGTTCAAGTTTCTCAGTTCGCTCAATGTGGATGGCCACACGATTTCGCCCGGCTACGATTACGACGCGGCCAAGAAGGACATGGTGTCGCGACTGGGCAAGAAGCCGGAAGATTTCTTTCTCACGCGCAAGATGACGGTTGCGAAATTCTCGAAGATCGAGGAATGGGGTCGCCTGTTCACGATTTTCGGCACGCCTGTGTATCAGGAATTTCTCGCCGGCAAGCGCGAGCTGACCTGCACCGCGTGGGCGATCCCGACCTTTAACATCAAGGGCTGGAAAGCGCCCTGCTACCTGATGACCGACGGCCATTACGACGGCTATCAGGAGATGCTCACGAAAGTGAAGTGGGAGAAATACGGCGTGGTGGAAGGTGTGGCTCGCGATCCGCGCTGCGAGAACTGCATGGTGCATTGCGGTTACGACCCCAGCGGCGCGCTCGGCACGAATTATCAGTCCGGCGACAACTGGAAGAATTTCCGATACAACTTCGGCGCCAAGCCCAAGCCGTTTCCGAGCACTGCGGAACTCACTAAGCGTGCGTTCAACGGCGCGAGCATCGGCAAAGGCCATCTGGCCGAAGCGAAGGCTGCGATCAATTCACCTGCCGCCAGCGCGCGCGGTGCGTTCTCGAACAACGGCCATCACGAAGCGCACGTCGGCACGCATTGCGGCTCCGGCGACACGAGCGAGCGCGATGCGTTGCTCGCCAAGATCGCGGCGGCCAAGAAGGATTGACCGTTAGTTCCATCGGCTGCCCCTTGCGCCGTTGGTTTTCCCGACTAGATTCCCTGCCAATCGGCGGTGACTCACCGCATTTGGTTTATGCAACGGACTTCTGAACGCACCTTGCTGCTGCTCCTCGCGGCGGTGCAGTTCACGCACATCCTCGACTTCATGGTGATGATGCCGCTGGGCGAAATGCTCATGCGCGAATTGAGCATCACGCCCACGGGCTTCAGTCATCTCGTCGCCGCTTACACAATCAGCGCCGGCGTTGTCGGCCTGCTCGCCGCGCCGTTCATGGATCGCTTCGATCGGCGCAAAGTGCTGCTCGTCACCTACGCGGGTTTCATCCTTGGCACGCTGGCGTGCGCGCTTTCGCAAAACGCCACCACCTTGCTCATCGCCCGCGCGATCTGCGGTGCGTTCGGCGGGATTTCCGGCGCAACGGTCCTGGCCATCGTGGGCGACATCGTTCCGCCGCAACGCCGCGCCACGGGAATGGGCATTATCATGTCGGCGTTCGCCGTCGCCGCGGCGGTGGGCGTGCCGTTCGGACTTTTTCTCGCGCAAAAATTCCGTTGGGAAATGCCCTTCTTTCTCGTCGCCGGTTTTGCGGTCGTCATCTGGGTGCTCGTCCGCATGACGTTACCGCCCGTGCGTCATCATCTCGACGGGACGGAGATGCACGGCGTCCACACGTTCGTGGAATTGATCCGCGATCCCAACGCCGGGCGCGCGCTCATCTTCATGTCGGCGCTCGTCATGGGACATTTCGCCGTCATCCCGTTGCTCGCGTCGTATCTGGTTTCCAACATCGGCTTGCCGGAGGACAAATTGTTTCTCGTTTACATGGTCGGCGGTGTCTGCTCGGCGTTGACGGCGCCACGCTTTGGCCGGCTGGCGGATCGCGTCGGGCGATTGCGGGTGTTCGGGGCGTTGATCGCCGTAGCGAGTCTCGTCACGCTCGCGATCTCCAACTCCGGTCATTTGCCGGTCTGGCTCGCGCTGGCGCTCACGGGATTGTTCTTCACGTTCGCCAGCGGGCGTTTCGTGCCGGGGCAGGCGATTCTTTCGCTGGCCGTGCCTGCGAAACGCCGCGGCTCGTTCATGAGCCTGACCAGTTGCACGCGCGACCTGACTTCGGGAATCACCTCGAGCCTGGGCGGATGGATCGTGACTCGTTCGCCGGACGGCCAACTCGTTAACTACGACAAACTCGGCTGGCTCGCGGTGGCGGTGAGTTTGATCAGTTTCTGGCTCGCCAGTCGTGTGACCGTAAATGACCACGGTCACCACGCAGCGGCAATGCCCCAGCCTTCAGATACCGATCGCACGCCGGAAGCTTCCGCCTCAATTTCGTGAGGTGGAACGGCTCGCGTCACGAGCGCTTCCACCTCCTCGACTGATTGGTCTCAACCGTAATTAGCCATTGCTGCGAAGCCTTCAAAACCGCTACGCTATCCCGTCCTTTTGATTTCCTATGAGCAAGACCCTTTATCTTTCGCCGCCGAGTTTTGATGGTTTCGATGGCGGTGCCGGCGCGCGCTATCAGGCGCGGCGCGAAGTCACCAGCTATTGGTATCCGACCTGGCTCGCGCAACCCGCCGCGCTCACGCCCGGTTCGCGCCTGCTCGATTGCCCGCCGCACGACGTGGACCTCTCCAAATGCCTCGCCATCGCGAAGGACTACGATCACGTCATCATCAACACCAGCACGCCGTCGCTGAAGAACGATTGCAAAGTTGCCGAAGCCATCAAGGCGCAGAAACCCGACACGAAGATCGGTTTCATCGGCGCGCACACGATGGTGTTGCCGACGGAAACTTTGAAGGCGTCGCCCGCGATTGATTGGGTTGGCCGCAAGGAATTCGATTACACCTGCGCCGAAGTTGCCGAAGGCCGCGAGTTGTCCACGATCGACGGGCTTTCCTACAAGGACAAGGACGGCAAGATCAAACACAACCCCGAGCGCGAAATGATTCCGAACATGGACGCGCTGCCGTGGGTGGCAGATGTTTACAAGCGCGACCTCCAGATCGAAAAATATTTCATCGGCTACCTCATGCACCCGTACGTGAGCCTCTACACGGGCCGCGGTTGCCCCGCGCAATGCAGCTTCTGCCTCTGGCCGCAGACCATCGGCGGACACAAATATCGCGTCCGCTCACCGCAAAATGTCGCGGACGAAATGGCCTACATGAAGAAACTCTTCCCGCAGGTGCGCGAATTTTTCTTCGACGACGACACCTTCACCGCGAACCTCCCGCGCGCCCGCGAGATCGCGAAGAAACTCGGTCCGCTCGGTTTGACGTGGAGTTGCAACAGCCGCGCGAATCTCGATTACGACACGATCAAAAGTTTCAAAG
>CAYWCK010000049.1:0-18953 GCA_964456685.1 uncultured Bifidobacteriaceae bacterium
TAGCGCCACCGGCGCCGGCACGACCATCCGCATTCATATCAAATGGCAGACTGATGAACTCGCAAGATCATAGACGGTCAATCCAAGTCGCGACGATCGAGGATGACGATGGCTATCGCGAACACCTTGCCGCGTTGATCAACGGCGCGAACGGCTTTGCGTGCATGGGATCGTTTCGCAGCGCGGAATCCGCCCTCGGCCAGTTTGCGCGTGCCTTGCCGGATGTGTTGCTGTTGGATCTGGAATTACCCGGGCGGCATGGCTTGGAAGTGATCGGCGAATTCGTCGCGCGCTGGCCGAAGCTGGCCATCATCGTGTTGACCGTGCATGACGAAGCCGCCGCGATCTTTGCCGCGCTGGAGGCCGGCGCGATCGGTTACCTTGGCAAACCGGTCTCTTCCGTGCGTCTCCTTGAAGCCGTGGCGGAAGCGCATGCCGGTGGTTCACCCATGTCCACCTCCATCGCCCGGTTGGTGGTGCGAAAATTTCATGAGCAAGGTCGGCGACGTAAAGACCTGGATCAGTTGACCCCGCGCGAACTGGAAATCTTGGATCACATCTCGCGCGGCTTGGGCACAAAGGAGATTGCGACCCGGTTGGAGTTGAGCGATCGGACCATCAGCAGCCACTTGCGAAAAATCTACGACAAGCTTCAAGTCCATTCGCGCAGTGCCGCGGTGTCGCGCTATCTGCAGGGGAACTGAAGGTTGCTGGCTATTTGCGCAAAAATGCGCAAGCGATGCCGTTACTGCCTGGAAATTTCTCACGGATTGCGCGCTTTGGCGGATAGTTTTTGGCTCGGACTAATTCAGACTGTCGCCGATGCCAGTTGCGCGACACCAACACTGCGGATACGGCAGGACGTCCTCCTTGATTGCCTTGAGCGACGTCACCAGGGCGAGTGTTCAGCTGTCGCGGAGACGGGGCAACGGGCAACGCTGTCAAAAGGACGGTCGGTGGGGGAGTGTCGGACGAATGGGCCGGGGAAGGAGCGGCTTCGCCAACCACCGCGACGTGGATTTGGCAACCTCCCATTCGTCCGCCTTCTGCTTCGCAAGGGCCAAGGCGTTCACCAGTGTCCTGGTCTTCGTCAGCTTGGTCATCTCCGCGTTCAATCTGAGCGCTGCCTCGATCACCGACTCCTTCACCAACGCCCAGAACTGGAATGCTCCCTTTGCCGACGCTGGCAAGGGCATGGTCTTGACCAATGGCCGGATGAATTTTGTTTCTTCGACCACCGCTGGCGGTGGATCGGGCACGACGCGCACTTCTCCGTTCCTGACGACAACGCAGGATTGGAGCATCAAAGTGGACGTTCACATCGACCCGTTCACCATCACCTCCGAAGATCATGGCGTCAGCGTATTTTTGGGGGTGGGCAAGACCGGCGATTATTTTAACACTCACGTTCTCCTGGGATTTGATCGTGATTGGTGGGATCCCGCCTTCTATGGGGTGAATGATGACGTGCTCACAAACGGCACCCCGGCGCCGGGTTTGTTCAATGTCAATTTCCTGCCGTCGGCCGATGCGACTTTGCGATTCGATTATCAGGCAACCACCGGCGATTTGCGGTATTACTGCGATACGGATGGAGTGGCGAATGGCGTCAATTGGGTATTGCTGGGGACCGCCAATCTCGGCGCAGGAACCTACGATCTGAATTTCGGACCGACGGATACTTTCACGGTAATTTTGGCGGGCTGGTCCAATCTTCAAGTGGTCACCAATGGGCAGGCCTATTTTGACAATCTTGAGATCACCTATGCCACGACCACGCCGCCAACACCGCCCCTGCTCAGCTTGCTGCGCAGCAATGGCGTTTCGCTGATCACCTTTACTGGCGAAGCGGGCAGCCGATTCGCTTTGGAATACCTGACGGTTTTTGCCCCAGGCAGTAACTGGACCGCGATCTCCACAAATACTCTGACGGCTCTGCCGTTGGTAATATCCGATGTCCAATCGGCAGGGAATGTCGCCCGGTTTTATCGGGCGAGGTGGGTGCCTTGAGAGCTCGTGGGCTTTCTTGTCTGGTTTGATTTCGGAAACCCTAATGCGTATGAAAACAAGCAAACTCAGTCACCTCGTAACCTCCGGCCTACTCATGGCGTTCGGCTTCCTAAGCAGCCCCACCGTGGCGCAAACCGTTATCTCCGGCCCAAACATCATGACCAGCACGTGGTCGCCAGCGGGCAGCCCCTACATCGTTACGGCCGATTGCACCGTACCGGCTGGTCACACGCTGACGATTCAGCCTGGGACGATTGTCTGGATGGGGAGCGGCACGTCGCTCACCGGAAACGGCGTGATTCAGGCCGCCGGAACCGCGGCTCAACGGATCACTTTCCAGCCGCCCGTGAGTTCGCAGATGTGGAACACGATGATCATCAACAACACGGTGGGAACGAACCAGTTCAAGTATTGCGACTTCATGAACGCGACCAATGCACTGGATTTTCGTGGGGCGAATAGGAACGATTTGGTGTCTTGCACTTTTTCGAACATGGCAACTTCTGGCACCACCTTTCGGGGTCAGAATGTTAACACTGTTCAGTTTTGTCGCTTTGAAGCGGCTCGCTATGGCGTTTACATGGTTGCCAATGACGCGTTGCTAAACACGCGTCAGACCAACTCAGTCGCAAACTCTGTATTTGAAAACTGCACTTCGAGATGCATCTATAGTGAGGCCATAGGATTTGCCAGCATTTACACGCGCACCGACGCGTTCATTTCAGCGAGAATCCAAAACTGCGAGTTTTTGCTCTCGTCAAATGGATGCGAGTTCCAAATCTCCGGCCAATACAATATCAACACTGGTACAGGATATGGCTACTCTGACGTGGGTCTACGTAACAACGTTATGGTCGGCATAACGAACTCAGGCGTCTCCGTGGGCTCGGGCAATTACACGGTTTCCAGTCCGTTATTCGTCATCAACAACACCTTTGCCAACTGTGGCAAAGGCGTAATCACACAAAATCCGTGGGATGCCGCCGTCCAGAACAACGTTTTCAAAGGCTGCTCGACTGGCGTTACGCGCTCCGGCTCGCTCTCGGCGACGGTTAGCTACAACTGCCTGTTTGGCAACACCTCCAATTTCTCCGGTTACCCCGTCACCTATGGCCAAGTGATACTTGCGAACCGCAACGGCACGCCGTGCGATGTATTGTTTAACATCTACTCCGATCCGTTATTGGTCTCGCCGTCGGATTTCCACCTGCAGGCAGGCTCGCCCTGCATTGATGCTGGTGAAGGAAGTCCGGCGAACTTCGACAGCTACTTCCCGCCTTCGCTGGGCAGCGTCACCAACGACATTGGTGCTTATGGCGGTGTTATCGCGGGGCAGTGGATCGCGCCGGCGGCCACCAATGCTTTCTCGCTCGCGATTTCGAAATCCACCATAGCTAGTGTCACGATCAATCCGCCCGAGCCGGGCAATTACCGTTTGGAGTATGCCTCGGCGCTGCTTGGTACGAACACCTGGATTCAGATCACGAATCTGCCGCTCACCACCGTGCCGTTCACATACACGGAGCCAACCACTACGCCGGCCCGGTATTACCGCGCCGTGAAGCAATGACTGTTCAGTGAGGCGCGCACCGTTACTTGATTCACTAGCCGTTCAACAAACGAATATGAGGCTCTACGAGCCGGCCAAACTGATGCGAACGCAAACGCGGCCTGATCGTCGCGCTCCCTTGAATCGTACTCTCAGCAATCCGGTTCGCTATGCCTTGCGCGTCCTGTCATTGCTGTTTCTCGCTGGCTGTGCGTTCGATGTCAGCCATGTTCGTCAGCAACCGGTGCAGTTCAGAGCCGTCACTTCGGCTTTCCGGGAGTTCGTTTTGCTGCAAGAGGTGAAAGTGAAACTTGGCTCGGGTTTCCCCACCGTGTTGAAGGCGGGAACGCGATGGCGTCAGATCGGGAGCGTAGAGCAGGGTGACGTGTACGCCACCAAAGATCAGGTGGTGATGGTGGAAGCCTCGAACAATTACGAAGCGCAACTGGTCGTCGCCGGGAGTTGCGTTAAGGGATTCTATTTGCCGGTCGAAAAGACCTTCGTTGCCGTCTCAAAGTCCATTTTGTTGCCCGTGAATCAAACCAACCCAAACCCACCATAAACCCATGAAGAAGCTGATTGCCTTGTTGCTCGTCGTGTCCAGCGCCCTGCTTTCCGGTTGCGCTACCGGAAAGAAATTCTCGGATGCCAAATCCACGCTGCCGCCTTTGGCTGCCGACCAGGGGCGGATCTATTTCTACCGCATAACCGCGGTGGGAGCGGCGGTTCAACCCGCGGTCAAAATTAACGGCGAGAAGATCGGCACGGCGAAGCCGGGAGGGTTCTTCTTTGTGGACCGTGCCCCGGGCAATTACCAGGTGGAAACCAGCACCGAGGTGAAGCGGCAGTTAAGCCTGACCTTGGAGAAGCAACAGACGCGGTATGTGCGCCTGAACCTCGCTATGGGCTTCTTCGTCGGTCACGTCTTCCCAGAACTCGTCGATGACGCAACTGGGGAGAAGGAGATTGCCAAGTGTAAGCTTGTGACTCCGAAATAAGTCAAAGGACAGCGAAGCGCGGCGCGTGGTAATTGCATGTCCATCGTGCCGCGTCGTCCCTTGCGGGAACTTTAGCCAAGCAGGCCGGCGGCTTCCACGATCGCCCGGCTCTTGGCAGGGGCGGTTTGCAAAATCACCTGCCAGCCACGCGCAGCACCGGCGTCCACGTTTTCCTGGCGATCGTCGAGGTAAAGGATTTCCGCACCGCGCTTGCCCGCCATTGCTTCCAGCGCCTCGTAGATCTTGGCTGCCGGTTTCATCGCGCCGACCTCGTAGGAAAGAATATGGCCGTCAAACTGCGAGAAGAACGGGAAGTTGCGGCGGATATGCTCGATGGCGAGATCGTTGGTGTTGGAGAAAATGTAAACCGGCACACCTTTGCGTCGCAGCTCGGAGTGCAGTGCGATCATCGATGGCATTTCCCAAAAAATATTGGCGAAATATTGCCCAAACTCGGCGAGATCGCCCTTGAACCCGGTGCCCCGCCGCACCTCTTCATAAAATTCCTGCCGCGTCATCAGGCCGGTTTCATAGCGGTAGAGCAGGGGAGAGTGATCGAGGAACTTTTGCACTTCGTCTGCGGACAACGTCCCGCGCGCAGCGATGCGTTTGCCGGCGATGGAGTAGTCAAACTCGACGAGCACTTTGCCGAGGTCGAACACGACGATGGAAGGTTTGGTCATGGGAAATCAGTTCATTTCGCGCCGGCCTTCGAGTGCGCGGCTTAGCGTCAGTTCATCGGCGAACTCCAGTCCGCTACCCGCCGGAAGGCCGTAAGCGATGCGGGAAATTTTCAGGCCCGGTCGGGCGAGCCGTTTGGCGAGATAAAAACTGGTGGCGTCGCCCTCCACGTCCGTGCCCAATGCGATCACGATTTCTTTGATCGGCTCCGCCGCCAGCCGCTTTTCCAGTTCCGCGATGCGCAAGTCTTCCGGTTCGACGCCATCGAGCGGAGAGATTTTACCGCCCAACACATGGAACTTGCCCCGGAACGTGGCGGATTTCTCCACGCTGAGGATGTCCACGGCGCGCTCGATGATACAAATCAGCGAATTGTCCCGTCGGGCATCCTCGCAAATGGCGCAGGGCGATTGCTCCGTCAGCGCACCGCAAGTGGTGCAAAACTGAATGCGCTCCCGTGCCTGCACGATGGTTTCCGCGAGATGCTTGACCGTCGCCGTGTCCGTCTGCGCGAGATGCAGGGCGATTCGCTCCGCCGAACGGGGGCCGACACCGGGAAGCTTGCTCAGGGCGGCAATGAGCGCCGTGATGGAATCAGGTAGCGGCACGGGTTCAGCCGAAACCCGGCAGATTGAAGCCGGAGGTAACCTTGCCCATCTCGGCGTTGGAAATCTCCTTGGCCTGGGCCAACGCCTGATTGGCCGCCGTCAGAATCATATCCTCCACCAACTGGGCGTCCGCAGGATTTAGCGCCTGCGGATCAATTTTGATCGAAGCGAGCGAGCCGTCGCACTTGGCCACGACTTTTACCGCGCCGCCGCCGCTGGTGGCCTCCACGGTTTTGGCGGCGAGTTGCGCCTGGATTTGTTCCATCTGCTGCTGCATGCGCGCAGCTTGTTTCATGAGTTTGCCGATGCTGGACATAGTTGTGATTCGTTAAATTGGTGAACTGCGGCCGCGCATCAAGCGCGAACTTCCACGATCTGGCCTTTGAAAATCTCCAACGCCTTCTGGATGAGCGGATCGTTTTTGAAATCATCCTTGTTGAACGGAACGGAAGCCGACTTTTCTTTCGCGGTGCCGCTAGGTGTGGCCGGCTTGGTGGGAGCGGTCGGCGGGGCCGCGCTTGCGGGTGCTGACGCCGGCGCCGGCGCAATCGAAATGCTCGGTTGGACGACAGCCCGGCCGGCTGGCGCGTCGGCCTTGACGAACTTCACCTGACAATTCGGATGGCCGAGTTCAGCCAACTTCGTTTGAATCAAAGTGTGATTGCGCGGATGATCGACGAGGCTGAGTTGATCTTCAAACTCCGGATCGAAGCCAACGGTCAATAGATTCTTCGCGAAGGAAACCGGATGCGCGCTGATCAAGTAACCGCCGGTGAACTTGCTTGCGCGGGACACCGCTTCCACGACTTTAGTCCACAACGCCTCCAATTCCTCGTTGTTCGTTGGCGCAGCAACTGCAGCCGGCGGCGTCACTGTCGGGGCAGGGGCGGCTGCCACCACCGGCTTGACTGCGGCGGCTTTAACCTCAGCTTGCAGCGAGAATGACGCGGGCGCGGGGTTGGGTGAAGCGGCCGCTCCAGCAGTCGGGGCTGTGCTGCCCGGTCCGGCCTGCCCACGCAATGAATTCAATTGCTTCAACACCGCGTCCAGATTCATTGCGTTGCGTGCCTCGATGGCTTTGAGCAACGCGACTTCGATGAGAATTTTCTTCGAAGCCGCGTCGCGCAAGCGCATCTCAGTTTCGGTCAGGACTTCCAGGATGCGCGTGAATCCTTCTGCGGTTGCCATCGCGGCCTGTTCTTTCAGCGCGGCGCTTTCCAGTTCCGAAACCTCCAGCAGGCTCAGGTCGCCGCGCGAAACTTGGAACAGCAGCAGATTGCGAAAGTGACTCAGCAAATCGCCCAGCAAGCGGCCGAGGTCCTTGCCTTTTTGGGCGAGATCGTTCAACTGCTGGAGAGCGTTCGGAATTTCGCCCGCGAGGACCGCCCGCGAGAGCCCGAGGATTTGTCCCTGCGCGGTGAGGCCGAACATCGAGAGCACGTCCGCTTCGTCAATCTTGTCGCCGCAAAAGCTGATCAGTTGATCCAGCGCGCTCTCGGCGTCGCGCATCCCACCATCCGCGCCGCGGGCGATGGCGTAGAGCGCGGTGTTATCAATCGTCACCTTTTCCTTCTCGGCAACCCACGCGAGGTGTTTGACGATGAGTGCGGTTGGAATGCGGCGCAGATCAAAACGCTGGCAGCGCGAGAGAATTGTCGCCAGAACTTTTTCCGGATCGGTCGTGGCGAACATGAATTTCACGTGCGCCGGCGGTTCCTCCAGCGTCTTCAGCAGCGCGTTGAACGCGGCCGTCGAGAGCATGTGAACTTCGTCAATGATGTAGATCTTGAACTTCGAGGAGGCCGGCGCGTATTTGCAGGTTTCGCGTAGCTCGCGCACCTGCTCGACGCCGTTATTGCTCGCGCCGTCAATTTCCAGCACGTCGATGGAACGGCCGTCGGTGATTTCTTGCACGCGGGTGTCGTTGTCGTCGAAATCCACCTTCGGCCCGCCGGTGCAATTAAGGCATTTGGCAAAGATGCGCGCGACGGTGGTTTTGCCCGTGCCGCGCGGCCCGCAAAAGAGATAAGCATGCGCGATGCGGTTTTGCTGGATCGCGTTGGCCAGCGTGTCCGTGACGTGCTCCTGCCCCACGACGTCGGCGAAACGTTGCGGGCGATATTTCCTGGCTATGACTTGATAGGACATCGGCGATTTCGGTTGCAAGAAAGCTTACGATTAAGATTTCGCGCGTCGAGTAACGATTTCCAACCGGCCTTCGGAAAATTGAAATCCTGAATTGAGAAATGCCAGGGTGACCACGGCAGATGTAGAGCAAACTACCGTTGCTGCCTTCCGGCCCTGGCGGGGTTCGTAAGTCCGCATTCCATGGGCCCTGGCGCTGCAAACTGTGCGGGAGCGCCGCGTGGGCTTCAAGCGAAAAGGCTGCCTGACTTCACCAGCCAAATTTGTTCTTGCAGCTTTTCGCCGCGACCTCATCGTGAGCCGCGAAATGAAACCAGCCTTCGCCTGCCGGCATTTTCTCGTTCTGGGTTTCACTTTGTGTGCGGCGACGTTTTCAGCCTCTGCGGCTAGGCCGCCACTCAAAGCCGGTGTGGCGGAGATCGACATTACCCCGCATGTTGGCTACCGCATGGCCGGCTATTTCAACGAGCGCCTCGCCACTGGCACGCATGATCCGCTCAAGGCCAAGGCCATCATCTTGCAGGATGGGAAAGAGAAGTTCGCGTTCGCGTTTTGCGATCTCGTCGGAGTGACGCTGCACGTGACCACGAATGCGCGGGCGCAATTCAGCCGCGCGAGCGGCATTCCCGTGTCGCACATCATGATTTCGGCGACGCATAGCCACACCGGACCGTCATTCGACAACGTGATCCGAGATTATTTTCACAACAAAGCCGTGGCGACTACCGGCAAAGACCCGCAGGAGCAATACGCTTACCCGGAGTTCTTGACCGCGAAACTGGTGAAAGTTTTCTCTGAAGCCGACAGCAAGCTTGTTGCGGCAAACTTGAGCGTCGGGATCACGAAGCGCGAGGGGCTGGGGTTTAATCGTCGCTACCACATGAAGAATGGTCGCGTGGCGTGGAATCCGGGGCAGTTGAATACAAACATTGTTCGACCGGCCGGGCCGATTGATCCCGACGTGGCGATGCTGTTTGTGCAGCCGGCGGGCGACACCAAGCCGGCGGCCGGGCTGACCGTATTCGCCTGCCACTGCGATGTCATCGGTGGCACGGAATTCAGCGCGGACTATCCGTTCTTCCTTCAGGAAACTTTGCGGCGTGAGTTCGGCGAGCATTTCATTTCCGCTTTCGGTGCCGGCACCTGCGGTGACATCAATCACATCAACACGGCGGAGAAATGGGAAAAAGTAAAAGGCTTCGGCCGCGCAGCAATCATCGGCACAAACCTCGCCAACGCAGTGCTCGCGTCGCAAAAGGATTTGGTCGCGATCAAGCAGCCGCGCTTCGCGATGCGGAACAAGATTCTTACCGTGCCCTTAAAGGACGTATCGCCTGAGCAACTCGCCGAAGCCCGCGCCAAGTTAAAACTGCTCGAAGGCGGCGATGATGGCGGTTTCATGGATAAGGTCGTGGCCGTGCGAGATGTGGATTTGAGCGAGCGCGGTAAAAGCATGCCGATGGAGGTGCAGGCTTTCCGTTTGGACGAAGACACTGCCATCGTCGGACTGCCGTGTGAGATTTTTGTGGAGTTGGGCTTGGCGATTAAGAAGGCGTCGCCTTTCAAGCGCACATTCGTCATTTCGATTTGCAACGACCGCCCAAGCTACGTGCCGACATTGAAAGCGTTTGGGGAAGGAAGTTATGAAATCACCAATGCACGCGTAAAACCTGGCGTGGGGGAAACGTTGGTTGACACGGCGGTGGAGTTGTTAAAAGAACTAAAGTGAGGACCACGAAGCCAAGGCAACGAGGAAGGATGAAAACCGAATGACGAAAGAAATTCCCAATTCGAATTCCAAAGTGTCGAAGCGCGTGCGTTTGGCGCGTCGTGGGGCATTCGTGCTCGCTGGGGCGAGTTTAGTAGTTGGTGGTGTCGTTGCGTTGGCCGTGGACGGCCCGCTCTCGCCGGAAGAATCGCTGAAGTACCTCAAAACCGAACCGGGCCTGCGCATCGAGTTGGTTGCCGCGGAGCCGATGGTGGTGGATCCCGTCGCTGTCGCCTGGGATGAACACGGCCGGATGTTTGTCGTGGAAGACCGCGGTTATCCGACCGGGCCGGGCAAAGGGAAGCCGCCGTTGGGGCAGGTGGTTTTGCTGGAAGACTCCGATCGGGATGGCCGGTACGACAAGCGCACGGTTTTCGCCGACGGGCTCACGTTTCCGAACGGCGTGATGCCTTGGAAGGGCGGAGTGTACGTGACTTGCGCGCCGTATCTCTATTACTTCAAGGACACGGACGGTGACGGCAAAGCCGACGAGAAGAAGATCGTCTTCCAAGGGTTTCAGGACCTTTCCACGACGCAACTGCGGGTCAGCCATCCGACGCTGGCGTTGGACAATTGGGTTTATCTCACCAGCGGTTTGACTGCGGCCAAAGTGCGGTCGCCCGCGTGGCCAACGAATCGTGAAGCGGTCTTCCTCAATCGCGTGGATGGCCGCTTCCGTCCCGGCACGACCGAAATCGAATCCACTTCCGGCACGGCGCAGTTTGGTCAAACGTTCGATGCCTTCGGACGGCGCTTCACCTGTTCGAATCGCAATCACCTGCAACACGTCGTGATGCAGCAGAGTTATCTACAAAGGAATCCAAGCCTGGGCTTTTCCCAGTTCGTGGAGGACTGTCCGGATCACGGTGCGGCGTGCAAGCTCTACCCGCTCAGCGCAAATATCGTGACCGCCGCCTATCACGGCGGTTATGTGACGAGCGCGTGCGGTGTGACGATTTACAACGGCACCGCGTTGCCCGGTGAATATCGCGGGAACTCGTTCACTTGTGAGCCGGCGGGAAATCTTGTGCATCGCGACGTGCTCGTGCCGAACGGCGTGACGTTCCTGGCGAAGCGCGCGTATCCAACGAATGAATTTCTCGCCTCGCCGGACAATTGGTTCCGCCCCGTCAACCTGGCCGTCGGCCCGGACGGCGCTTTGTATGTCTGCGACATGTATCGCAAGACCATCGAACATCCGGAGTATCTCCCCGAAGCCACCCGCAAGGTGACCGATTTCGAAAGCGGCAAGGGCATGGGCCGCATTTACCGGGTCGTAGCGGCAGCGCCGGGCGAGTCTGCGGCGGTCCAGGGAAAACCACCGGGCGCGAAAAAGTCGAAGCCATCGGCGCGGACCATCGATTTTGCCAAGGCTTCTCTGAAACAGCTTGGCAACGAGCTGGAGAACCTGAACGCGTGGCAGCGGATGACGGCGCACCGGCTGTTACTCGAACGGCAGGACAAGGCCGCCGTGCCATTGCTGGAACAGCTGGCCAAGGGCCGCAACCGACTGCCGGAGGCACGCGTGCAGGCAATGCATTTGCTGGATGCGCTGGGGGCAATGAACTTCGCCTTGTTGGAGCGGCAACTGGAGGACAGCGAGCCAGCGGTTGCCGAGCACGCGATCCAACTGGCTGAGCCGCGCCTCGCCAATTCGCCCGCTTTGGTTACGCGAGTTTTGAATCTTGCGGAAGATCCCAACCCCCGCGTCCGCTTCCAGTGCGCCCTGTCTCTCGGCGTCAGTGCCGACGAACGGGTGGTGCCTGCCTTGGTTCGGATTGTGACTCAAAATCTGGACGACAAGTGGACACGCGCCGCGGTGCTGTCTGCTATCGCGCAACATGAAGATAAGTTCCTGCACGCATTGTTGCCGGTGATGGCTGACAAACCATCGGGCTCATTTCCGGCGCTGATGGGTGAACTGGGGCGGATTCTTGGTGCCTCGCTCGCACAACCGAAACTGCTGCCGGTTATGCGCGAGCTGTCCGCCGGCAGTCGCCCGGAGAATCTCGCCTGGCAAATGGCGGCGATGGGCGGATTGGGCGAAGGCTTGCGCGCCCGCGGCCTTGGTTCAAAAGATACGCCGGCCCTGCTCAGCTTGGTGAAGGAAGATGCCGCGAATCTCAGCATGCAATTGGCCGGATTGTTCCAACGCTCCGCGGGCCTGGCGCTGGACGGGCAACGCCCGCTCGCTGACCGGCTCGCCGCCGTCAGTTTGCTGGCGGAAGGCGACTTCGCCCTCGCCGGCGCAACGTTGGAGAAGTTGATTGAGCCGCAGCAGCCGGGGGAGATCCAGTCCGCGGCGATCCGCGCCTTGAGTCGGATGGTGCCGGTGGAGAAAGCCCCGCTGTTTGTGCAACGCCCGCGGTGGAATGCGTACACGCCCACGGTTCGCGACGTCGTTCTGTCCGTGCTGGTCGGTAATCCGAGTTTTGTGCCCGCGCTGCTCGCGGCGGTCGATGCCGGCGACGTGCCGGCCTACACGGTGAACCCGGAACGACGCAATCAACTCATGCACCACAAGGACGAGGCGATCAAAGCGCGCGCCGAAAAACTGTTCAAAGACCTGACGCCCGGTGACCGCCTGAAAGTTTACGAGGAGACCAAACCCGTTCTCGCGCTGACGGGCGATGGCAAAAATGGCCACGCCATGTTTCAAAAGCATTGCATTACCTGCCACACCTTCGCCGGCGAGGGCAAAGCCGTAGGGCCGGATTTGACAGGCATTCGCAACCAGCCCGCGGACGTTTTGCTGCTGCACATCATCGTGCCCGAGTATGAGATCATGCCAATTTACACGGCGTACAATGTGGAGACCAAAAGTGGCGAAAGCTACTCGGGCTTGCTGGCGGCGGAGACCTCCGGCAGCATCACGCTACGCATGGCCCAGGGTATCGAGCAGCAAATTTCACGTGCCGATATCGCGTCCATGGCCACCGGTCGCCTTTCGCTCATGCCGCAGGAATTGGAGAAAGCGATGACGAAGCAGGAACTGGCGGACTTGCTGGCGTTTTTGAAAGGGCAATGAACACCGGATAGAGCTGGTCGGGACGCGTTCCATCCGCGTCCCCATTCCAAATGAAAAGTTTGGGACGCGGGTGGAACGCGTCCCGACCAAATTGAAATGGCCGAACAACCGAGTCCGAAGTCTCCCCGTCTGCTCCCCGCCCTCGGTCTGTTTTCCACCGTCATGCTCGTCATCGGTGGGGTCATCGGCTCGGGAATTTTCCGCAAGCCGGGCGTGATGGCAGGGCAGCTTGGTTCGCCGGAACTGCTGCTGCTCGTCTGGGTGCTCGCCGGAGTCATCACTCTATTTGGCGCGCTGACCAACGCTGAAATCGCCAGCCTGATTCCCGAAACCGGCGGGCAATACATCTACTTCGAGCGGATGTATGGGCCGTTCTTTGCCTTCCTGTACGGCTGGGCGTTGTTCGCCATCATGCAATGTGGCTCCATCGCCGCGGTCGCGTATCTCTTCGCTGAGTACGCCGGACGGCTGATGCACCTCCCGGAATTCACGGGCGCCGCGGCCACGTGGTCCTTTCACCTGCCGTTCATCGGCGATGTCTCCCCGTTGGCCGACATCGGCACCAAAGGGCTGGCGGCGGTGCTGATCATTTTGCTCACGGCGGTGAACTACCTCGGCGTGAAGTTCGGCGGCATCGTGCAAAATATTTTCACCATCGCCAAACTCGCGGCGATGGCGCTGCTCGTCGTGGGAGCGTTTCTGGCTTCGACTGGCGGGAGCATGGCGAACTTCACTACGCCGAGCGCGACCGTTCACCTGCGCGGGCTCGCGATGTTCGCGGCCATTGCGGCGGCCTTGCAAGGCGCGTTCTGGGCTTACGACGGTTGGAACAAGATCACCTACATCGCCGGCGAAGTGAAAGAGCCGCAGCGCAACATCCCGCGCGCGTTGCTGTGGGGCATGCTTGTGGTCACGGCGGTCTATGTGCTGATGAACGTCGCGTATCTCCACGTCATGCCGGTGGACGAACTGGCGAAGTCCAAAAAGTTTTTCGTGTTCGATGTGGCGGAAAAGATTTTTTCCGGCGGCGGCCACTGGGTGGCGGCGCTGGTGATGGTTTCCACCTTCGGCACGACCAGCGCCATCATTCTCGCGACGGCGCGCGTCTATTTCTCGATGGCGCGCATGAATGTTTTCCCGAGCTTTCTCGGCAATGTGCACCCGCGCTTCCACACGCCGGCGGCTTCGCTTGTGGTGCAAGGCATTTGGAGCGTGCTGCTGTTGTTCAGCGGCACGTTCGACATGCTGACGGATACGCTGATTTTCGTGAGCTGGATTTTTTACGCCGCCGGCGCGTACGGCGTGTTCGTGATTCGCCGCAAACTTCCCGACGCGCCGCGGCCCTACAAAGTCCCGGGCTATCCCGTCGTGCCGTGGTTGTTCATCCTCTTCGCGCTGATCTTTCTTGGCTTCACGGTTTACAACGATCTGACCGATTACCGTGCGGCCGCCGCTGCGGGAAAGCCGGCGTTGATCAACTCAGCCTTTGGTGTCGCGCTGGTCCTGGTGGGCACGCCGATTTATTTTTTCTATCGGGGGAAAAGGAAATCGCAGCCGCAGCGGGAAAAAGCGTAAAGACGAAGGAGAGGGGATCAATAAGTGTGTTTGTCGCGGATATAGACATGTCCGGACTTTCTGTCGATGAATACCCTGCTGCGACCATAATTCCATAGCGTAAGCTCAAATCGATTCGTCGGCTCTGAGTCGAAAAAAGAGATTGTGGCGACATTCGTATTGGGGGCGGTAATCGAGAACTGTAACGTATCGATTGGCTTGAACCATGCAGGGCGACCCTGCAGAGCGCTGGCCACTGCTTCCTTTTCCCAACTGACTCCATTCATAAGAGTGCTCCCGATGAATTCGCGAAGTTGCGCTTGATCGAGGTGTCGTGGCGCGTTTGGAAAGTGTGGCAGGTTTTCATCCAAGAAATTATGCGGAAGTTCTACGTCCAAGATTAATTCTTCTCCGTCAAGCATCGGTCCAATCTGGTTAGCAGAATAGCTACCCGCAATTATGTTAGCATTGGTCGGAGCGGAAACTTGGAACCAGCGCTTGAACACCTTGTTCTTGTCGTTCGTATTGCTGTCACAGCCTGCAAGAAGAAGGCTTACGCAGCAGACAACCGCAAGGGTTAGTGGGACTCGTTTCATCGCTTCAAAGTTGCGAGCCACCCAGTTTTGTGTCGAGACGAAACGTTTCGCGTTATTTGACGCTGGTTTCGCTCACGATCAACCTCCCATTCGTCGCATCCAGCGTGACTTGCGCGCCGACGGGGAGGGTGGCGTTATGCGGGATGTGGCCGAAAGGGAGGTTTAGCACCACGGGCAGCACGACAGGAATTTGGTTCGACAACCGCCCTCACCCCGGCCCTCTCCCCCAGGAGAGGGAGGCGCTAGCGACGCATCCTGAACGATTGTCAGCCAGCCGTGCTTTCTCAGGCTTTCTGACTTCGCACTAAACCGTACGCTGAAATTGGCGGAGCCAAAATCACCGGCGGCGGCGAAGGATTCTCCCTCTCCCCGGGGGAGAGGGCTGGGGTGAGGGCGAGCGTTGACTATCTCGCACAGCCGATTTCAGACAACCGCCGCTTCACTCACAATCAACAGCCCCTTTGTTGCATCCAGCGTGACGCGTGTGCCGACGGGGAGGGTGGCGTTGATGGGAACGTGGCCGAAGGGCAAATCCATCACGACGGGAACTTTCAACGGTAGCAGGCGTTCACGGAAAACATCCTCCATCGTCTGGCGATATTCCTTTGCGTCCTTTGCTTTGGGGTCGAAGCATTCGTGGTTGATGCCGATGGCGATGCCGGCGGCTTGTTGCAGCAGACCGGCGTTCAGCAACTGCGTGAGCATGCGATCGAAGCGATACGGGACTTCGTCCACGTCCTCGAAAAATACAATGCGGTCGCGGAAGGAGGGTTGCCAGGGTGTGCCAAGGCTGGCGCAGAGAATGGACAGGTTGCCACCGATCAAATAACCGTGCGCCACGCCGCCGCGGAGAGTTCTCGCTTTGCCCTCGTAACCGGCAGCGATGTCGCCATACGGCTCGGGGCGCATGAGCGTGCGGAGAAAGCTTTGCGTGGTGAACGCCGGCATGTCGTCGTGCGCGAAATCGGAATTCAGCATGGGCCCGTGAAACGAAATCAAATTCGACTTCACCAGGAACGCGCAGTGAAGCGAGGTGATGTCGCTGTAGCCGACGAACACTTTCGGGTGGCGCTTGATGGCGGCGTAATCGAGCAAGGGCAGCAAGCGCGCCGTGCCGTAGCCGCCGCGGACGCAGATGATGCCGTCCACCTTCTGGTCCGCGAACATCTGCATGACATCGGCGGCGCGCTCGCGATCCGTGCCCGCAAGGAAACCGTTTCGCTTGTGGACGTTCTTCGCGAGCTTGGTCTTGAATTTCAGTTTCTCCAGCGCGGCGATCGCGCGATCAACGTTCTTCGGGTCGGGCGGCGCGCTCGCTGGAGCGATGATGCCGAGGGTGGAGCCGGGTTCGAGGTGGCGTGGACGAATCAACATGCCGGTTATTTGGGATGACGCCGGCGTCGGCTCAAGCAAAAACAAGCGGCCGCCGCGCTTTAGATTTGCGGCGTGATGCGCGCGATCTCCTCCTGCCGCAACTTGTCGAGTTCGATTTTGGTTTCGGTAAAGGCAGCTTCCAATTCGCGCACGAGCGGCAGGGCGTCTTGGACGGTGCCGGCGCGGCCCAAATCCTCAAGCTGGCCCGAGAGGTTCACGATCCGTTTGCAGCCCAGATTGAGGCTCATGCTTTTCAAGGCGTGAGCGTGGAAGGCAAGTTTGATCGGCTCGCCGACGTGTTGCTCGATCTGGCCGATGCGCGCGGGCGCGCTGTCGAGAAACATCTCGATGAGTTCACGCAGCATGGTCACGCCCTCGGTGGGCGGGATGTCGCGCAATTCCGCGAGGATGGAAGTATCGAGGATTTCCGACGCCGCGACGTTCTTGCGGCGCAACATGGAGGTGTCGAATTTGTGCGCCTTGGTCGGTCCCCAACGTTCCAATGCGGCCTGCAGTTCGGCGATGCGGACGGGCTTGGAGATGTAATCGTCCATGCCGGCAGCGAGACATTTTTCGCGGTCGCCCATGAGGGCATTGCCGGTCATGGCGATGACCACGGGACGTTTATCGCGCGTCCACCGGTGGTTGAGCTGACGGGCGCATTCGAGGCCATCCATTTCCGGCATTTGCACATCCAGAAAGAGCACGTCGTAAACCTTCTGCTCCAGGGCCTGCACGACTTCGAGTCCGTTATTGGCCACGTCCGCGCGGTAACCGAGCTTGGCCAGCACACTCAGACCAACCTTCTGGTTGATCGGATTGTCATCCGCCAGCAACACCCGGAGGGGGAGACGCCGCGCGAAGTTGACGTCCAGCGATGGCGCGCTGGGGGCTTTCTTCTCACGTTGCATCTGCACGCTCAGCGCGCGGTAGAGGGCGTCCAGCAATTGGGCCGGCCGGATCGGTTTGTGCACGAACACGGAAATGCCGGTGGCGGCGGGGCGGGCGTCGTCGCTGCGCAAGCGCACGGAGGACAACAGCAGCAACGGCAGATATCGGCCGTACGGCTGGCTGCGGATTTCGTCGGCCAACGCCAGTCCTTCCTTGTCCGGCAATTGCAAATCGAGCAATACAGCGTCAAAGGGTGACTTGTTGCCCAGTGCCTGCAGGGCTTCCCCCGCGGAGGTGACGCACTCCACCGTCATGCCCCATTGTTCCGCGCGATGTTTGATCAAGCGCCGGTTCGTCGCGTTGTCCTCGACCACCAGCAAACGCTTGCCGGCGAGCTGCGGCTGGGTCATCTGCCAGGCAGGCGGGGCGGTGGCGGCTGCGGCCTTGGTCTCGATCGTGAAATGAAACGTGGCGCCTTTGCCCGCATCGCTTTCCACCCAGATGCGTCCGCCCATCAATTCCGCGAGTCGTTTGCAAATCGCCAACCCCAAACCGGTGCCGCCGTAGTGCCGCGTGGTGCTGGCATCCACCTGCTGAAAGCTTTTGAAGAGCCGGTGCTGGCGGTCCACGGGAATCCCGATCCCGGTGTCGCGCACGGAGAAATGCAACAACCATTGCTCCGGGTGACGCAGGAAATCTGTGTCGCCCTCGTGTCCCGACTGGATGGATCGCAACCCGTGCGCCGCCGGACTCACTTCAACCGCCACCTCACCGGCGGCTGTGAATTTTACGGCGTTGCCGATCAAGTTCACCAGGATCTGCCGCAGGCGCGTTACATCACTGACCAGGATTTTCGGAATCGAGTCCTCCACGACATAGCTTAAATCGAGGCGCTTTTCCGCCGCCTTTGGCGCGAGCAAGTCCAAGGCTTCCTCGATGCACGTGTGCAGTTCAAAGGGATGATGTTCCAATTCCAGTTTGCCGGCTTCGATCTTGGAGAAATCCAAAATGTCGTTGATGATGGTCAGCAACGCATCTGCACTGCTCCGCGTCGCTTCCACGTACTCCCGCTGTTCATCCGTCAGCTCGGTGTCCAGCAACAGGCTCACCATGCCGATCACCCCGTTCATGGGTGTGCGGATCTCATGGCTCATGTTGGCCAGAAACTCCGACTTGGCCAGGGTGGCTTCCTCGAGCTTTTGATTCAGGCCAACCAGCTCCGCGTTGTTTTCAATCAATTGCTGCTGGGATTCGCGCAGCGCCCGGTAGGCGGCGTCGCGTTGCAACTGGTTGAGATACGCGCGCGAGTGATAGCGCAATCGGGCGATCAACTCGATCCGGTCCGGCAGTTTGACCAGATAATCATTCGCGCCAAGCGCAAACGCCTGTCCTTTGACCTGCGGATTCTCGTTCGTGCTGAGCACGATAATCGGCGTGTCCTTGGTGACGGGGCTGAGGCGGTATTGAGCCACCAGGCTGAGCCCGTCAATCCCGGGCATCACCAAGTCTTGCAGGATGACCGTCGGTTTGATGTGCGCGGCCAGGCTCATGGCCTCCCGGGCCTCCGAGCAGTAGTGGAAATCAATGTCGGGCTCGCTCGCCAGCGCGCGCCGGACGGCTTCACAGACCATGGCCTGGTCGTCCACCAGGAGGACCATCACATGGTAATCCGTCGCCCCCGAGGAAGGGGGCGATTCTCGCACGGCAGGGATGTGGTGACGCTTTTCTGACATCGAACTCAAATGTTGGTT
>CAYWCK010000050.1:0-16300 GCA_964456685.1 uncultured Bifidobacteriaceae bacterium
CGCCTTGCAAGAGTCGGGTTTGGGATTTTGACTTCAGCATGGGAGGGAGGTTAGGAGCAAAATCCGCGGGGCTCAAGCGTAGTTCAACCCGGGGCCGCCCGGTGCGTCGCCTTAGCGCGGCCCTGTCCGTAATCCCCCGACGCCAGATTACGTAATCTGTCAAATTGCCCGCAGCTGATGGCTCGTGAATAATTTCCTCAGAGACAAGACTTTGTTCTGGCTAATGCACACGCTACCGCCAATCAATTTCGGCCCGGCTTCCGGAGCTAACATGCTCACTCCTCTTCACACCTCGTCGGCTCAACCGCGTCGCTCCTTGCGCAACCAAGTCGTTCAATGTGGGATCGTCGCGGTGGTTGCGCTGGCCAGCTACCTCATCATCAGTCATTTCGTACTGCAATCGGTTCAGGTAGTCGGCGTCAGCATGGCGCCCACGTTGAAAAACACGGGTTACTATTTTCTTAACCGCTGCGTGTACCTGGTGCGTGAACCCAAACCGAGCGATATCGTGGTCATCCGCGATCCCTTGGACGAGTCCTACTCCGTGAAACGCATCATCGCTGGGGAAGGCGACTCGGTTTACTTGAAGGGGGGGCATGTTTACGTCAATGGCCGCATGTTGGTGGAGCCGTACCTCTCGCCCGGGATGCCAACGTTTGCCCTCGCCCAGCAAACTGAACTGGCCGTGCATTGCGGCAAGGGTGAATTTTTCCTGTTGGGAGATAATCGCAGCAACAGCACAGACAGTCGCGTCTATGGAGCCGTCCCCCGCCAAAACATTCTTGGAGCCATCATCCACTGAGCGGCCGAAACTCCGGGTCGCTCTGGACGCGGAAGTTCGCGCCAGCCGGCCTTATTCAGCGAGCACCACGCAGAACTTTGTCCGAGTCGGCCCGGCCCACTATGTCAAACCGGTTACGGCGCAGACAAAACTCCACGTCATCACGCAGTTTCGATTCGCCCAACAGGCGGCGCGCATTGCGGGCTTTGCTGATCGCATCGGCAAGATCATTCCGCACCTGAAGAAAAGCCTGGTGGGCGATCAACGCCGAGTCCTGCAACTTGGCCGACGCTTGAATTAATTGCAGTTCTTCGCACATGGCGCCGGCTGCCATGGTGTCCTCTAACGCGGCTTGTTCGCCGGTGCCGGCGCAAATAAGGCAGATGTTTTGGCGGGCTGTCGCAGTGAGGTAATGTGCGGTTTTCGTCAGGTTCAAGAATGAACCCACCACCACTTCCGCCGCTCCCGCGCAAGCCTGCAGCGCCCGTGTGCCATTGGTGGTGGTCATCACGACCAGCTTCCCCGCGACTCGCTCAGCGGTGAATTCGCGGGGGGAATTGCCGAGATCGAATTCTATACCACCCGTAAGGGTCGAGGTAATGCGCAGTCCCTCGCGCTCACCTGCAAGCAGGATGTCTGGTCTAGTTTTATGGAGTGCCACCGCCTCATGAATTTCACCCACTGGAAGAACACCGCTGGCGCCGGCCGCCAAGGCGGTAACAATTGTGCTGGTGGCACGCAGGACATCGAAGACCACGCAGGTGGTCGTGGAAAGATCACGCTGTGCCAGAGCGCGGAATTCCGCCGGTGAATAAAGGACCTCGATCTCAAACGCCATGCGGCACGCTACAAGCGGCCCGGCTCATTGCGAAAGCTTTTTCCCCTCGGTCTGACGCAGGCTATGAAAAAGATATTGCTGGGCGTAACCGCCGTGCGGTCCGAAATGCGTGGCGGAAAATTCGCGCAGCCGGCTCAACGAAACGCGCCTCCTGGGAAAATAATATTGTCGCAGTGCTTTCATCACCCAGACGTCCACCGGGAACGCGGTGGGGAAGCCATACGCGAACAGCAGGACGCAGTCGGCGATCTTCGGACCCACGCCGCGCAAGGCTTGCAATCGCTCGCGGGCGGCCGGCAAATCCAATTGCGAGATGGCTTCCAAATTCAGCGCCCCTTCGGTGATTTGGCGTGCGGCATTGAGCAAATGCGGTGCGCGAAAACCCATCTTGCAGTCGCGGAGCTGGCTTTCCGTCAGCGCCGCGATTTGTTCCGGTCCGGGAAACGCAAACGCCGGTGGCTGGCCGGGTGGGACGACCACCTCGTTCCCGTGCCGACCGCAGACGAGGCGGATGATTTCGCGGATCTGCACAATTTGTTTGGTCGCGGAGAGAATGAACGAAGCCAGACACTCCCACGGTTCTTGTCGCAGCAGCCGCAGTCCCCGGCAATTGGTGACGGCGCTTTGCATCGGGGCATCGTTGGGGAAAGTCGCAAGGATCGCAGCTAATTCGATCTCCGTTTGCAGGTGGTCGCTGAGCCAGCGCCAGTCCGCCTGCGGCACGGCCGAGCGGGCGATGATTTGATTTTCCCGCTGCGTCAGTTCAAGCCATCGCCCGCCCACGACGCCGGTCCAACTTGCTCCGGATTGCTGCCAGCGAAATGCCTGACCGCAGCCGAGAGTAGCGGCGAGGTCGTAATCGCGGACGACGAACGTCGTTTCCAAGGCAGCCACGGCAAAGCTAGAGCAGGTTGCGGCACTCGTACATCTGCAACCGATGCAACTTGCGCCCGCGGTAAGTCACGGCTTCGAGGGGCAAAGGTGTCACGCTCTCGAATTGAGACTCCACCGTCGAGAGGTCCAGTTTGCGCTGGCCGACGACTTCGACCACGTAGATTGCATTCTGGCCTTTGCGCCCGAGATAATTCGGCCAGAAATAATACTGGTTCACCGGATGTTCGCTGGTCCGGCAGTAAACAAGTGGATTATCCGGCACGCCCGCCTTGGCTTCGGGTAGATAAAAGGAAACGAGACTCGTGATGCCGTAATGGTTTCCAATGATGAACACCGGTTTGCCTTCCGACAGAAGTTTTTGGCGCGCATCACCCACCACTTTGGCGGACGCACGCCAGCCGCTCACTCGGGCGATGGGATCCATTTCATCCGGCAACGTGCGCCCGGCGATCTTGCCGATCAGGTTCGTGTCATGAAGCAACAACACGACCACAAACCCCACAGTCAAACCGCTGACGAGCGATGGGATGACCTGCCGCGCGCCGCGCAAGCGTTCTCGTTCCCAATAAATCGCCATCAGACAGAAGAGGGGAAGGATGGAAAGCGCAATCCAGTTGGGCAGCACACGGGAATGGAAAGTCCAGGCGAGGTAAATCAGGAATACCGGTGCTCCCATGGCGAAAAAGAAAATCTGCCGCATATCGTCGCGGTAACGTTTCCACAGCGTGGCTGCCGCCCAGGCAAGCGAAACGAAGAAGACCGGATTCAGCAGCCCAAGTTCCTGGCCAAGGAAGGTGAAGAACCATTCCGCCATCAAGTCAATGGGCGGGGGCCAGGATTGTTCCAGCGCAGCGTTGCCGGCCACGTGCTCGGCTGTGATCCAGTCGTGCTGATAATTCCAGATGATGACCGGGGTCAACGCGACCAGGTTGATGGCGAGTGCGAGCCACGGACCGGGGCGGCGCAAATGCACCCGGGCGGGCCGCCACAGGAAGAAAAACACCGCCCAGCAAAGCGGCTGAAATAATTGCGACCATTTGCTGAGCAATCCCAGGCCCATCCAAATTCCGACCCAGACCCACTCGCGGACTCCGGATTCCGGTCGGATCGCGCGCCAGCCGGCGAACATCGCGGCAGTCCAGAACAGCACGCAAAGCGGGTCGACCGTCATCAAGGTCGCACCCACGGACAGCAGCGGCGTGGCCAGCACGCACAGCAGCAAATAAAACCCAACGCGTGCACCGACTTCGCGGGCGAAGAAACGCAACACCATCGTGCCCAATGTGGCGGCGATCAGGGGGGCAAAGAAGCGCACGCCAAAAGCGTTGTCACCCCAGATGGAAGTGCTGAGGAATTGCGTGTAGGCGATCAATGGTGGCTTGCTGAAATAAGACAAGGCCAGATGCTTGGACCACTGCCATTGATAAGCTTCATCCTGACTGAGCTCGATGATGTCGCTCGCCAGGTAGATCCAACGTGCCACGGTGGCGAGGGCGATCATTACGTAACCGGCACGCAGCCAGTGTTGGTCCACCAATTTCTGATCCGCCACCGGGCCGGGCGAAGCTGGAGCGCGGCTCGTGTTGGTGGCGGGCACGAGGGTTGGCAACCGCGCATGCCAGAGCGGGAAATATTTTTTGCCGGCCCAACGCCACAGATTTTCCAGCACCCACACCGCCATGGCGCCATAGCCGGCGCCCAGAATCGCACCCGCGAGGATGTCGGATGGATAATGAACTCCGTTGTAGATCCGCGAGAAACTGACCGCCGCCGCGAGCGGGACAACGAAACGCGCCCCGCGCCGAAAATAAATCCAGGCGATCATTGCGGCGGCGAACCAGTTCGCGGCGTGCGAGGACGGCATGCTCGCGTAACGGCTGGTGGGCGGAACGCCGGGTGGCTGGCGGACGTCCGGGAGCGCGACATAAGGTCGGGGACGCGCAATCGAGACCTTGAGCGTCCGGCACACGTAGCTGTCGCCCAGCGGCAAAATGAGCGCCAGCATCGCGAAGCAAAGAACGCCTTTGCTGCGTTGCTGCCAGATCAGCCAGATCACGCCGGCAACCAGCAGCGGAACGAAGAGCACGTTGCCGCTCAGCCACGGCATCAACGCATCAAATACCGGATTCTGCAGCGTGCTGTTGCAGAAGCGGAAGAGGGCGGTGTCAATGGATTGCAGCCAGAGCATGCGGGGAGTTTAACGGGGCCGAATGGAATGGAAACCCAATTGCACGCTGCCGTCTCAGTTGGACGAACTTCACAACAGCTGCGGATGCATCATGAAATGCGTCACCCGCGCCAGCAGCCGGCCGGCCGCGCCTCCGTCCAGCACGCGATGATCAAAGCTCAAGGTCAGGTTTGCCTCCGTGGCAGGTTCGAATTGCGCCCGCGCTTCATTCCACTTGGGCACCTTGTTGCCGGCGCCAATCCCGATCACCAGCGTTTGCTCCGGCAATGGAATCGGCGTGGCCCAGGTCAACCCAAACGTGCCGTAGTTGGTGACGGTGGCGATGGACCCGCCGGTGGCATCGGCCGGAAGTTTGCGCTGGCGCGCCAGCTCGACCAGTTCGTTGTAGCGCGTGGAAAGTTCGCTGAGCGTTTTCTTGTCCGCGCCCCGCAGGACCGGCACCAGGACGCCGTCGTCGGCCTCCACGGCGAACCCAAGGTCAATCGAGGACGGGTGAACAATTTGGCTTCCCACCAGCCGGCCGCCGGGGGCGCTGTTTTCGGACAGGGCAATAGCCAGCGAGCGCAGCACGTAAAGCGCCGGTCCGGATTTTGGCGTGCAGGTTTTGCGATGCGCGAGCAACGGATCCAGACAGACCGGAAGCCCGACGGTGGCGAGCGGTCGCGTCCAACTGCGCCGCATGGCATCGGCCACCGCCACGCGCATGGACGAGGCGGGGGTGAGTTTTTGCTTGGTGAGATGGCTGATGTATTTCTCGAAATCCTCGACCGTGACCCGTCCCGCCGCGCCGCTGCCGGCGATGCCCGCCAGATCCGCGGCGTGCAGACCCAGCTCGTCCATGCGGGCCTTCATGCGGGGTGACATGTAACTGGCGCCGGCCGCATTCGCGGGCACCGGCAAGCCGCGGACGGTGGGTTCGACGCGCGGCGGCGTGCCATTGTCCGGTGCGGAAGCCGGAGAACTTGCAGGCGAGGGCAGGGAGGTCTTTTCGACGAAAGCGGTGTCCAATCCCAACCGGTTCGCATCTTCCTTGCTGACCTCGATCTGCCCCAGAGTGGCCCCGACGGGATAACTCTCGTTGACTTGGGCGGTGAATTTGGCGATGCGCCCGCGGCATGGTGCGGCGACATTCATGTTCGCCTTGTTCGTTTCCACTTCGATGATGTCCTGGTCCGCTTCCACCAGGTCTCCGGGCTGGACGAGAAAATTGACGATGGTGGCTTCGGCGATGGATTCGCCGAGCTGCGGCATGATGATGGGGATTTGCAACATGGTTCAGCTCCGCAAAATTTTCCGCGCCGCATCCGCGATGCTCCGCGCGGTTGGGCGGTGGGCCGCCCAGAGATTGGGATGATACGGCACGGGTGTGTCCTTGGCGTTGAGCCGTTGAGGCGGAGCATCGAGCAATCCGAAACCCTCGCTCGCAACGCGGGCGATGACTTCCGCCGTCACGCCCCCCCACGGCCACGATTCGCCCACGCACAGCAGCCGGCCGGTGCGCGCCACGCTGGCCATGACCGTATCCGTGTCCAGCGGTTTGACGGTGCGCAGGTCCACGACCTCGATCTCGAACCCGTCGGCGAGCAATTCCTCCGCGACGGCGAGGGCTTCGTGCACCATCGCGCTGTAGGTGACAATGGTCAGATCGCGGCCTTCGCGTGCAATGCGGGCTTTGCCGACGGGCAGGCCTTCCGTAGGCAGTCGCTCGGCTTTGAGGTGGTAATAAAGCAATTTGTGCTCGCAAAAAATGACCGGGTCATCGAGTGCGACCGCCGCGAGCAACATGCCGTAAGCGTCCTCCACCGTCGCGGGCGTCATGACGACCAGACCCGGATAGTGCGCGTAGAGGGCTTCCATCGTCTGGCTGTGAAAGGGGCCGCTGCCGGAAGTGCCGCCGCAGGGCAGGCGCACGGTAATGGGGCAGGGGACGTTGGTGCGCCAATATTGCGTCGCCGCCTGATTGACAATCTGATTGAACGCCACGGTGGAAAAATCTGCGAACTGCATTTCCACAATGGGCCGCATGCCTTCAATGGCCGCGCCGACGGCGAGGCCTGCAATGGCATCTTCGCTGATCGGGGCGTCGAGCACGCGACCGGGAAATTGGGTCGCCAGATTCTTCGTGGCCTTGAAGGCGCCGCCAAAGGCGCCGACGTCCTGCCCGTAGATGAACACGCGCGGATCATCGGCAAGGGCGCGCGCTTGCGCTTCGCGGATGGCTTCGAGGTAGGTGATGCTCATGAACCGAAACAACCTGGGTTCAAACCTGGGCTTCGCAAAGATGGCGGGCGGAAAGCGCGCACCAAGTTTCCTTGAACGGGTCCGGCCCGGACTCATGCTGCACTTTGACGACGGCTTCTTCCACGGTGCTCATGGCCTCCGCCCGCCACGCTGCCAGCACCGCCTTGTCCGCCCAGGCTTCCTGTTGAATGAATTCCTCGCTGACCTTCAGACAATCGCGGCCGACACCGGTGCCTTTGAGCTGCGGATCGATGTAGCTCCCGTCGTCATGTTCGCCGTGGCCACACAACCGCAACAGACGCGCCACGATCATTTGCGGCCGGCATTGTTCGCGAGCGCGGGCGACGGCTTCCGTGACGGTTTTCAAGCAGGCTGCCAGATCAGTGCCGTCCACGGCGTGGCCTTCAATGCCGTAGCCTTGCGCCCGGTCCAGCAGAGATTCGCACGCAAACTGGCGGCCGTTCGGCGTGGAGTAGGCGTATTGATTGTTGGCCACCACGAGCACCAAGGGCAATTTTTCGACCGCCGCCTGGTTCATGGCTTCGTGGAAGGAGCCGGTTGAAGTTGCGCCGTCACCGCACGAGGCCAGGCCAACCGTGTGCTTGATGCCTTTCATCCGCTGGGCAAGCAACATTCCGTTCACCACCGAAATCATCGCGCCCAGATGACTGATCATCGCCAGCAAACCTTCCTTGGGGCGACCGCGATGAATGTTGCCATCCCGGCCACGCATCGGTCCGAGCGCGGAACCGAGATAAGTGCGCACGGCATCCAACATCGGTTCACCAAAGGCGAGGCGGCCGGCCTGGTCGCGAATGAGCGGCGCAAAAACATCGCCCTTCCGCAAGGCGAGTCCACAGGCGGCGCTCAGAGCTTCCTGCCCGCGTCCGAGAAAAACTCCGCCGTGAATCTTGCCGGCGCGATAGAGGCTGGCGAGCTTCTCGTCGAGAATGCGCGCCAACAACATGATTCGATATGCTCCAAGATACGCTTCGCGCAAGGGAGAGACTTCCCCCAGCGGTTCCGCGTTGAGAGCCGTTTGCAGCATGGCGTTAGTTTTGCCGCTTCGTCCGGGGTGGCGCAACGTTTCTTTCCTTGCGATGTCCCGTTGCGTTGGAAGTTTGTCTTGTTTCGGGCCAGCCGCCCGCCGACGGGCTCAGGAAATAATCAGGCGAGGAAGTGCGTTTCATAATGGACTTGCTGTCGTTGGTAGGGGTTTTCAAGAATCGCATTGGCGCGGCTCGCGGATTGGTGTTGAATTTGCTGGAAATGGCCTGTTCCGTAGAGACCTAAGTCGAACCGCAAGTTTGTATGGATGGTGTTCAAAGTATAAGTGGGCCGGTTGCCCGGGTGCTGCTGGTCGAAGATGACCCGAAGCTGCCGGAGTTGCTGGCCGAACTGTTGCACGAGGCCAACATCACCGTGGTGCACGCGCCCACGGCGCCGGATGCGTTGGTCATGGTGCGCGAAAATCCTGTCGAGCTGGTGCTGCTCGATCTCGGGCTGCCCGGCGTCAACGGCTTCGAGTTATTGCGCCAGTTGAAGGAGTCGCCGGAAACGCAATCGATCCCGGTGATTGTGTTGACGGCGTGGAACAGCACCAAGGACAAGCTGCGCGGCTTCGAGTTGGGGGCGGTGGATTATCTGACGAAGCCTTTTGAAGCGCGCGAGCTGCGCGCCCGCGTTTGTGCCACGCTCCGGGCAAAGCGGTTGCAGGATGAATTAACCCGCACGAACCACGAACTTGTCGTCGCTCGCGTCGCCGCCGAAAACGCCGCGCGGGCAAAGGCGGAATTCCTGGCCAACATGAGCCACGAAATCCGGACCCCGATGAACGGCGTAATTGCCATGTCGGGCTTGATCCTGGAAACGCCCCTCACGCACGAGCAGCGCGGCTACGTGGAAACCATTTACGCCAGCAGCGACGCACTGCTCACCATCATCAACGATATTCTCGATTTCTCGAAAATCGAATCCGGCAAGCTGGAACTGGATACGCAGCCATTTACTCTGCGTTCAGTCCTCGAAGATGCACTCGACTTGCTCGCCGCAAAGGCCGCCGAAAAGAAACTCGATCTCGCCTACCAGATGGACGACGGCATTCCTCCGACCGTGCTTGGAGACGTGACGCGTTTGCGCCAGGTGCTGGTGAACTTGCTGGGTAACGCGGTAAAGTTCACCGAGAAGGGTGAGGTTGAGGTGCAGGCCAAAGTTCTGTCCTCGCCGGAAAATGGCGTGGCTGACCCGTTGTGGCATTTGCATTTTTCGGTGCGCGACACCGGCATTGGCATCCAGGTCGATCGGCTTGCGAAGTTGTTTCGGCCGTTCACGCAGGCGGATGCCTCGACCGCGCGGCATTACGGCGGAACTGGTCTCGGCCTGGCCATCAGCAAGCGATTGGTGGAACTGATGGGCGGCAAGATGTGGGCCGAGAGTTTGCCGGGCAAGGGTTCGACCTTCCATTTCACTTTGTCGTTTCCGTCCGCGCAGTCCGGGAAGACCGCGCCGATTGAAGGTCGTCAGGCCCAGCTGGCGAATCTGCGGCTGCTGGTCGTGGATGATAATCTTACCAACATCCGCATTCTCACCTTGCAGGCGGCGAAATGGGGCATGATCGCGCGTGGTGCCCAGAGCGCTCAACAGGCACTGGAGTGGTTACGGGCGGGCGAGCAGTTTGATCTCGCCATCCTCGATATGCAAATGCCTGGCATGGACGGGCTGATGCTCGCCGCGGAAATCCGCAAATTGCCGACCTTCGCCACGCTGCCGCTCGTGTTGCTGACTTCCATGGGGGTGCGGACGGATGCGCCGGAATTCACAGCCGTTTCCTTTGCGAGCTGTCTCACCAAACCGCTCAAACCGACGCAACTGCTCGAAGTGTTGGTGCGGGCCGTGTCCGGCGCCAAACCCGTCGTGACCACCACCGTGGCCGCCGCCAAGCTGGACCCGAAGCTTGCCTTGCGCCTGCCTTTGCGCGTGTTGTTGTGCGATGATAATTCGATCAATCAGAAGGTCGCCGTCCGCTTGCTCCAGCAGATGGGGTACAAACCAGACGTTGCGGCCAACGGTCATCAGGCGCTCGCCCGGCTGGATGCGCAGCGCTACGATCTGGTTTTCATGGATGTCATGATGCCCGAGATGGATGGTTTGGAAGCCACCCAACAAATCCGCGCGCGTCAGAAGGATTCCGCGCAACACCCGAATTACGGAGCGCCCATTGTCATCGTGGCCATGACGGCGAGCGCGATGCAGGGCGACCGGGAGAAGTGCATCGATGCTGGTATGGATGATTACGTGGCCAAACCCGTGCGGTTGGAAGATGTGCGGGCGGTGATTGAGCGCTGGGGCAATTCGCTGGCCACCAAGTCGGTGCCGGTTCCGGCCGCCGTCGAGCCAGCGGCCGCGTCGGCCGCGCCATCTGCGCCATCCGAGAAACCCCCGGTGGACATGGAGCGATTCCGCGAACTCACCGATGGCACCGACGACGGTTTAAGCGAGTTGGTAAATCTTTATTTGGACCAGACCACGACCCAATTGGATCAGTTGCAAAAAGCGGTGCAGCAGAACGACTCGGCCGAAGTGCGACGGATCGCCCATAGCTGTGCGGGCGCCAGCGCGACGTGTGGCATGAACGAGCTGGTGCCGCTGTTGCGGGAGATGGAGCGCCAGGGTTTTGAGGAAGAGCTGACCACCGCCGCCAGCCTCGCTGAACAAGCCCTCCGGGAATTTGCTCGCATCCGCACGTTTCTTGCGCCTTACTCCCGGCCGAGCACAGCCGAGGCGCAGCCCGCCTGAAAGATGAATAAGAAGATATTGATAATCGAAGACGACCAGATCGTCGCCAACATCTACCGAAACAAGTTTTCGGTCGAAGGCTATAAAGTTGAGGTGGCATTGGACGGAGAGGTTGGCATTGAGATGGTCAAGACCTTCCGCCCGGATGCCGTGGTTCTTGATCTCATGCTGCCCAAGGTGACCGGCGTGGATCTCTTGAAGCAGATTCGTGAGTTGCCGGATTTTGCAAAGATTCCGGTGGTTGTATTTTCCAACACTTACTTGACCAACATGGTTCAGGAAGCGTGGAAGGCGGGCGCCACCAAGTGTCTTTCCAAGGCCAACTGCACTCCGCGGCACGTCATCGAAGTGGTGCGAGCCAGTTTTTCCGCCCCCGCGACTCCCGCGCCCGCAGCCGCAGGATCCGCGAAGCCGGCGGTCCCCGCACCAGCCCAACCTGTCAGCGTCCCCGTCGTGGCGGCCGCTGCAGCCACTGCGGCCGGCCCGGCCACGCAGGAATCCGACGAGGAATTCCAGGCCAGCCTGCGCAAGGAGTTTATCGACAGTCTGCCGGCCACTTTGGCTACGTTACGCGGGTTGTTGAAAGCCCTGGCTAAAGCTGATGGCGAGGCTGCCAGTCTAAAGCAACTGCATGAGTTGTATCGACGGATTCATGCCTTGACCGGGAATGCGGCCATCGCCGGTTTGGTTCACATTGCGCAAATGGCGGATGCTTTGGAGGCGCTGTTGAAGGAGCTATACGAGAAGCCCAAGAATCTCAACCCCTCAACTTTGCGGACGGTCGCGACGGCGGTGGATTTTCTCGGTTTCCTTTTCGAGCACGGCGTAACGCCGGAGAAGCAGGAGGTTCCGCCCCCGAACATTCTGGTCGTGGACGATGAAGCCATCTCTCGCCGCGCCGTCACCTACGCTTTGGAGAAAGCCAAGCTGAAATCCACCAACGTGGAGGATCCAAACGCCGCTTTAGACCTGCTGGGCAAGGGCCGTTTCGATTTGGTGTTTCTCGATGTGGACATGCCGGGAATGAATGGCTTTGAGCTTTGCACCAAACTGCGGGCGTTGCCCGGTTACAAGAAGACGCCCGTGGTTTTCGTGACCAGCCTGAACGATTTTGTAAGCCGGGCGAGTTCCACCATGAGTGGCGGCAATGACTTCATCGGCAAACCGTTTCTGTTCGTCGAACTCGCCGTGAAAGCGCTGGTTTATGTCCTTCGCGGTAAGCTCGCACCCCAAGTGCCAACGCCACCCCCGGCCAAGGCGGCTTGAGGTGCGTTCAGTTGATCCGGCTGAGAACGCGTTTTGACTTTGGCAGCATGCCTTTCTAGGCTGCGTTCATGGAATCGCTGCACGCACCCTGGCGCATCGAATACATCCTTTCGCCGAAGCCGGAACACCCGGTGCGCCTGTTCACGGAGATCGCGCAATCGAGCGATGACATCGGCAACTTCGTCATCGCTCGCGACCGCACGTGCTACGCGCTTCTCAATCGCTACCCGTATAACGGCGGTCATGTTTTGGTCGTCCCTTACAAAGAGTCGCCCGACCTCAACGGTTTGACCGAAGCAGAGCTCAGTGATCTTTGGCTGCTCGCCCGCCGCTGTGTCAATGTCCTCCAGCGCGAAATGAAGTGCGATGGTTTCAACATCGGCATCAACCTCGGCAAGGTCGCCGGCGCGGGCATTGTCGAGCATGTCCACCTGCACATCGTCCCGCGCTGGCTGGGCGACACGAATTTCATGCCGGTGATCGCGAATTGCACAGTCGTGCCGCAGGCGTTGACGGAGTTGGCCGCGCAACTGCGCGCCGCGTTGGCGCGTTGAACCAATTAATGCCGATCTTTTCCCATGCCCACTGAAACGCTCCATTTTGAGAACGCCCGCGTGGCGCAGCAGTTGTTCAACAACGACTCGCGCAACCTGGACGCCCTGGAACAACACCTCGGCGTGAAGGCCATATCACGTGAAGGTTGGATCAAGCTCGATGGCCCGGCCGAAGCGATCGAACGGGCGCGGCAGTTGTTTGTTTCGCTGGAAGCCTCCCTCAAGGCGGGTTCGCCTGTTCGCAATCGCGAGTTCACCCATGCGCTGAACGTTGTGAAGCATGAAGGTGCTTCCACCTTGAAAGACCTGATGAACGACCGGGTGCAGACGCACGAGAAAAAGCCCGGCGTCACCGCCAAGACCGTCGGGCAAAAAAAATATCTCGAGGCTATTCGCCGCCACGACATCACTTTTGGAATTGGCCCGGCCGGCACGGGCAAGACCTACCTGGCTGTGGCGATGGCTCTCGCGGCGCTGCGCGAGGGGAAAGTTTCTCGCATCATCCTCACCCGGCCGGCGGTCGAGGCCGGGGAGGCCTTGGGGTTTCTGCCGGGCGACCTGTACGAAAAAATCATGCCGTACCTGCGGCCCTTGCACGACGCTTTGCAGGACATGTTGCCCGCGGAAGAAATCCAAAAGCACACCGAGCGCAACACGATCGAGATCGCTCCGCTGGCTTACATGCGCGGTCGCACGTTAAACAACGCGTTCATCATTCTGGACGAGGCGCAGAACTCCACCACGGAGCAAATGCTCATGTTCCTCACGCGGCTTGGCCATGGTTCGAAGGCGGTGATCACGGGGGACGAAACCCAGATTGATTTGCCGCCGCACAAACATTCCGGTCTGTTGGAGGCGCATCGTGTGTTGCGGCACGTGGAAGGCATCGCGGTGATCGAGTTTGATAAGCGCGATGTCGTTCGGCACGCGCTGGTGCAGCGAATCATCACCGCTTACGAAGAGCATCGGGGCAAGACCAAGCCCGAATGAGCCTGCACCTGACGCTTCGCAATCGGCAACGGACCCGGGCCGTCGAATTACAATTGTTCCGCCAGGTGGTGCAAGGACTCTTTGTCGAACTGCCTCAGGTGGCCCGGGCGGAACTGGGGATCTACCTGCTGGGCGCGCCGGAAATGGCGCAATTGAACGAGGACTTCCTCCACCACGCCGGGGCGACGGATGTGATCACTTTCGATTACGCCGAGCAACCAGCGGGAAAGCGGTTGGCGAAAGTCGAATTGCACGGTGAGATTTTCATTTGCGTGGATGAAGCCATCGCGCAGGCGCGGCAGTTTCGGACGCGCTGGCCGACAGAACTGGTTCGCTACGCCGTTCACGGCACATTGCACCTTCTTGGTTACGACGACCACCACGCGGCGGCCCGTCGCCAGATGAAGCGCGAGGAGAATCGCCTGTTGCGCCGGCTGGCTGCGCGCTTTCCCTTGAGCCGGCTGGCGCGCAAACCTAGACTGCGTTCGTGAAGAAAAGCCTACTAGCCCGCTGGCGGGATAGTTTCCTCACCGGTGTCGTCGTCATTTTACCGGGGGTGGTCACGTTTGCCGTGATCAAGTGGCTGGCGGTGACTGTTTCCAGTTTGACGGACCTGCTGTTGTTTTTCCTGCCGGCCAAATGGACCCATGCCGAGCACGGTCACGGGCCGATGCACTGGTACTGGAGCCTTGCTGCGTTGGTGGTGGCGATTGTGTTGGTCACCGCCATCGGCGTGCTGACGCGGTACTACATCGGCCAGCAGATTATTGAGTGGCTGGACGCACTGCTGTTGCGCGTGCCGCTGCTCAACAAAATTTACGGCACCATCAAGCAGGTCAACGAAGCCTTCAGCTCGGGCAACAAGACTTCCTTCAAAACGGTGGTCAAGGTGGAATTCCCCAGTCCCGGCTCGTACTCGGTGGGGTTCGTGACCAGCGAGCAGAATGAATTGCTGACCGGGCACGGTGACGAGGAACGGTTGATCAACGTCTTCATCCCCACCACGCCCAACCCGACATCGGGCTTTCTGATCGTCGTTCCCGAAAGCAAGGTCACCAAGCTCGATCTGTCGGTGGCCGAGGGCATCAAGTATATCATCAGTCTCGGCGCCATCGCGCCTGATCCCGCGCCTCCCGGGACGAAACGAGTTTAAGCCGCCAAGTTCAACCTCCTGCGATGATTCAGACGGCCACCGGCATCATCCTCCGCACGCGCCCGCTCACCGAGACGAGCCTCATCGTGAACTGGTTGACGCCGGAATTCGGCCGGTTAAGCACCGTGGCCAAAGGGTCGCGCCGACCCAAATCCGCATTCGCGGGTAAACTGGATTTGTTCTATGCAGCCGATTTCGCCTTCGTTCGCAGCCGTCGCTCGGAACTGCACACGCTGCGGGAGCTGAATTTGCGCGAGACCCATGCGGCGTTGCGGCAGGAATTGGTGGCGTTTCAACAGGCGGGTTACTGTGCGGCGTTGATTGAGCAGACTACGGAAACAGAAACCCCGCTGCCAGAGATTCACGCGCTTTTCGCCGGTTTGCTGGATCATTTGGTTGGGCATGCACCCAAACCCCGGACGGTATTTTCCTTTGAACTGAAGTTACTGCGGCAGCTTGGCCTGGAGCCGGATCCGGCAGAAACCCAATTGCCAGCTGAAACGCAACGACTTCTAGCCGCGCTGGCGGCAGCTTCGTGGACGGGGCTTGCCACGCTGCGCGCTACCGCGACCCAAGCCCGCGCCATCCAGCAGTTCCTGCACGGTTTCTTGATCTATCACCTCGGACGGATTCCGAAGGGGCGGCACGCGGTGCTCGGGTGAGTGGGTGTGATTGACAAGTCAAGCGGCACGAACCGTCGCCGCACTTGCCTTCGCAAGGGGTTGCCGGTGCCCCGTTAAAATTTGACGCTCCAGCGGGCTTCCCGTAGCTTCCCGCGGCTGTTTTAGCATCATGATTGGATTTATTTTCAAGAAGATCATCGGGTCGAAGAACGACCGCGAATTGAAACGTCTCTGGCCGCTGGTCGCCAAGATCAACGAGATCGAGGTCGGTCTGCAGAAGCTTTCCGACGAGGATTTGCGGAAGAAGACAGCCGATTGGAAGGCGCAGCTCGCGCAGATTCAGGACAAAGCCGAACTGGCGGCCAAGTTGAACGAGATTCTGCCCGAGGCTTTTGCGGTGGTCAAAAATGCCTGCCGCCGGTTGTGCGGTCAGGAGATCATGGTTCGCGAGCACCCGCTGAAATGGGAAATGGTGCCGTTTGACGTGCAGTTGATCGGTGGCATGGCGCTCCATAAGGGCACGATTGCCGAAATGGCCACCGGCGAGGGCAAGACGCTTGTGGCCACCGCCCCCGTGTATCTGAACGCACTGGCGAGTCGCGGGGTGCACGTGGTGACGGTGAATGATTACCTCGCTGCCCGTGACTCGGAATGGATGGGCGCGGTTTACAAATTCCTCGGGCTGACGGTGGGTGTGATTCTTCATGACCAACCGCCGGCGCTCCGCCGGGAGCAATATAATTGCGACATTACCTACGGCACGAATGCCGAGTTTGGTTTCGATTACCTCCGTGACAACGGCATGGCGCAACGCAAGGAGGAGCAGGTCCAGCGCGGCCATTATTTCGCCATCGTGGACGAGGTGGACTCGATCCTCATCGATGAAGCCCGCACCCCGTTGATCATCAGCGGTCCCGCCGTCCACACCTACGACGAACAGTACGCCCAGTGGAAACCGGCGGTGGAGTCGGTTGTTC
>CAYWCK010000050.1:16310-18889 GCA_964456685.1 uncultured Bifidobacteriaceae bacterium
GTTCGCGCGCAAGAGCGGTTGTGCGCCCGCTACCTGTCCGAGGCGGAGGCGTTACTGAAAAAATTGCGCCCCGAGGACGGGAGCACCCCGGCCAATGAAGAGGCCACCGCCCGGGAAGCCGGATTGTTGCTGTTTCGCGTGAAGATGGGCGCGCCGCGTTCCGAAGCGCTCCTGCGGGTGTTGGAAGATCCGCAGAACCTTAAGCTCATGAACGACGCGGAGCTGCACCTGCACGCCGATCAGAAGAAGGTGGAGCTGTATGCCGAGAAGGAGCAGCTGCTCTACGCGATGGATGAGAAAAGTCACGAGGCCGATCTCACCGAGAAAGGCCGGAATTTTCTCAGCCCGAAAGACCCGGATGCGTTTGTGCTGCCCGACTTGAGCACCGCGATGCACGACATTGACGCCGGTCCGGAGCCGGACGCGCGCAAGCGGATGGAAGCCAAAACCAAGCTGCAGTCTGAATTCGAGACGAAGGCGCAGAAGATTCACGCCATCTCCCAGCTACTCAAGGCCTACTCGCTTTACTCGAAGGACGTGGAATACGTCGTCCAGGACAACAAAGTCATCATCGTGGACCAGCACACGGGCCGTTTGATGACCGGCCGCCGTTGGAGCGATGGTTTGCATCAGGCGGTGGAGGCGAAGGAGAGCGTTGAAATCGAGCGCGAGACGCAGACGTTGGCCACGATTACGATTCAGAATTATTTCCGCCTCTACACCAAGCTGGCCGGGATGACGGGTACGGCCGAGACGGAAGCCAGTGAGTTCTTCGATATTTACAAACTCGGCGTTCTGGTGATTCCAACCAACCGCCCGATTGCCCGGAAAGACGCGAACGATTCGGTTTACAAAACCAAACGGGAAAAGTTCAACGCCGTCCTGGCCGAGATCAAGCGCGTGCATGCCGAGGGACGGCCCATTCTCGTCGGCACCATTTCCGTCGAAATCAGCGAACAGCTTTCCCGGATGTTGCAACGCGAGAAGCTCATCCATTCCGTGCTCAACGCGAAATACCATCAGCAGGAGGCCGAGATCGTCTCCCGGGCGGGCCAGCGCGGCGCGATCACCATCGCGACCAACATGGCCGGGCGCGGCACAGACATCAAACTCGGGCCCGGCGTGCAGGAACTCGGCGGTTTGCACGTGATCGGTACGGAGCGGCACGAGTCGCGCCGCATTGACCGGCAGTTGCGCGGCCGCTGCGCGCGCCAGGGCGATTCCGGTTCGTCGCACTTTTTCATTGGTCTCGAAGACGATTTGATGCGGTTGTTCGGATCGGATCGCATTGTGAAGTACATGGAGAAGATGGGCCTGGAGGAAGGGCAGGAACTGGAGCACCCGTTGCTGAATCGTTCCATCGGCCAGGCGCAGAAACGTGTCGAGCAGCACAATTTCCAGATCCGCAAGCGCACCCTGGAATACGACGATGTGATGAACAAGCAGCGCGAAGTCATTTATGGCTTCCGCAACGAAATCATCCAATCGGACAACGTGCGGGATCGTTTGCTGGACATCATGGAGGAGGTCATCCTGACGAAGGTGGAGGAATTCACCACTGCGGAATTCAGCGAGGATGGCTGGAAGATCCGGCAACTCGCGGATTGGGTGAACCTGAATTTCCCGCTGGGCATGCCGGAAAGCGAGATTGCCAAGGCAGCGACCTCCAGTCAGGAAGCCCCGGTGGCGGGCTCGATTTTCGACGGCCTCAGCCCGGCGCAATTTGCCGTTTGTAATTTCATCAGCGACAGCATTCGCAAAGCCTACGAGGTGAAAGTGAGCTTCGAGGAGGCGGACAAGCTGGCGGTGGTTGAACGCTTCACCATTCTGAGCGCCATTGACCGGCTGTGGCAGGAACATCTCTATGAGATGGACAGCTTGCGCTACAGCATCGGTCTGCGCGCGCACGGCCAGCGCGATCCGCTGCTCGAATACAAGGCGGAGGCGTTCAAGATTTTCGACGAATTGATGGTGAACATCAAATCGGAGATCTGCCATAACATCTTCCGCAGCGCCTCGAGCCTCATGGCGTTTGAGAACTTCCTGCGGAACGTACCGCAGCAAACCTTGCATCAATCCGCCAGTGCCTTTGGCGGCGGCAGCACCAGCACCGGCACGTCAGGCGCGCCCGCTACTAAAGCCAGTGACGTCGTCAGCGAAGCGGCTGCGGCCGTGGAGAAATCGAAGCCTGTTCGCACCGGTCCAAAGGTTGGCCGGAACGACCCATGCACCTGCGGCAGCGGGAAGAAGTTCAAGCAGTGTTGCGGCAAGTGAAAGCACTTTGGCCGGTCGTCCTGCTGCTTGCCTTTGCCATCGGCATTCCGGCGAATGGCGAGACGAATTCAACCGCCAGCCCGCCTCGTCCGCAGTTCGGCCTGTGGTACACCGTTTGGTGGACCAAGGACGATCAATTCAAGCATTGGACCAATTGCCACCGTTTCCCCTTGCGCGGCCGGTACACCGCTGGTGATCCGGAGATCATCAAGGCGCACTACACCACTTTTCGCGACATCGGTGGGGATTTCCTGGTGATGGATGACACGAATTGCGCCGGCAACGACGGCGGGCGCATCAATGAT
>CAYWCK010000051.1:0-18878 GCA_964456685.1 uncultured Bifidobacteriaceae bacterium
GCGATCCAGCGCGAGTTGAATCGGGGCGGCCAGGTTTTCTTTTTGCACAACCGGGTGATGACGATCACGACTATGCAGCAGAAGCTCCAGCAGCTTGTTCCGCACGCACGCATTGTCGTGGGGCATGGCCAGATGCATGCGGACGATCTGGAAGAAGTCATGACCAAGTTCGTGAATGGCGAGGCCGACGTGCTGCTTTCCACCACGATCATCGAGAGCGGGCTCGATATTCCGAACGCAAACACGATCATCATTGACCACGCGGAGCGCTTCGGCCTGAGTGACCTCTACCAATTGCGCGGCCGGGTTGGGCGCTACAAGCATCAGGCTTACGCCTACCTGCTGCTGCCGCGGCACGCACGGTTGCTGACCGATGTGCGGAAACGCATCAGCGCCATGAAGCAGTACTCGACGCTGGGCAGCGGCTTCAAAATCGCGATGCGCGATCTGGAAATCCGCGGCGCCGGCAATCTGCTCGGCTCGGCGCAGAGCGGGCATATCACCGCTGTCGGCTTCGAACTCTATTGCCAGTTACTGAAGCAAAGCGTGAGTTCGTTGAAGGGTGAAAAGGTGAAGCCGCGCGTGGAGGTCCGGGTGGCGCTGGATTTTTTGGGCGACGCCAGCAATTTGCCGGAAGCGTACGTGCCGGAGTCGCATCACCGGATTGAAGTCTATCGCAAGCTGGCGCAAGCGACCGATAAGATCGCGCTGGATTCATTGCGGAAGGAGCTGCGCGATCGTTTCGGCCCTCTGCCGCCGTCGGTGGATTTGTTGCTGGCGGTGGCGGAACTCAAGTCACTCGCCGCGGAGAAGGCGGTCACGGTCATCGAAGTTCAGGAGGACAAGCTGATGCTCACGCGCCACGGCGATTTCATCACGCTGGGCGGCAAATTTCCGCGCCTGACGAAGAAGGATGCCGGCAGTCGCCTCAAGGAAATCAAACGGCTGCTCCTCGCGCTGTAGCCGGCCCAAAGCAAAACGGCCGGAACGAATTCCGGCCGTGTTGGAATTGCGATGCTGCCTACTTCTTGGCGCTGCACTTCGGGCAGTGGGCGCAATCAGTCTTGGCGTTGGTGCAGCATTCCATGCCGCAGGCGGCCTTGGCGCTGCTGCATTTTTCCTGGCAGCAGGTTTTGCAGCCGGCGAGCAATAGCGAAGTGGTGCCGAGCACGAGGACGAGGAGCTTGATGGATTTCATGTTTATGGGTTTGGTTGATACCTCGTGGGCGCGCGGTTGCAACCATGCGGCTTCCCCGCGCCCCACGAATGGCCGGCAGCATAGCCGACGCGTCGGGTTTGTCCACCGGCGCGCTCAGCGGTAGGGCTGACGCATTTCGACCGGCTTCAGTTTCTTTGACCGCATCCGGATGTTCAACGCCTCGACGCCCACGGAGAATGCCATGGCGAAGTAGATGTAGCCCTTCGGAATTTCCTTGTGGAAACCCTCGGCGACGAGCGCGCAGCCGATGAGCAGGAGAAAACTCAACGCGAGCATTTTGAGCGACGGGTGCTTGTGGATGAAATCACTGATGCGGCCGGCAAAAAACAGCATGAACACCAATGCGATGATCACGGCGGCGATCATCACGCCCAGCTTGTTCGCCATGCCCACCGCGGTGATCACGGAGTCGAGCGAGAACACAATGTCGAGCAGCAGGATTTGAAACACCACCGCGCCAAACTTGTGGGCGACGCGATTGGAGACCTCACCATCTTCACCTTCCAGTTTCTCATGAATTTCGTGTGTGCTCTTCCAGAGCAGGAAGAGGCCGCCGAAAATCAGGATCAAGTCGCGTCCCGAAACCGGATGAGGTTCGTGCAGGATGCCGAGTGTGGGGATGTGAAAGAGCGGCGTGGTGAGTTTGACCATCCAGGCCAGTCCGCACAGCAACAACACGCGCGTGATGAGCGCGAGCATCAAGCCGGTTTGACGCGCCTTGGCTTGCTGTTCGGGCGGCAGTTTGCCCGCGAGAATTGAAATGAACACGATGTTGTCGATGCCGAGAATGATCTCGAGCACGGTCAGCGTCAGCAGGCTGATCCAGATTTCCGGTTGGGCGATCCATTCCATAACGGGCGAAATTCTTGGCCAGAATCTGGCGAAGTCAAACTGCATTGACCGGCCAACCCGGACAAAGTTGGGGGCCGCCGGGCGGGCGGCGCGAAAAATCTCGCGAGCCTGCGCGCCGCCCCGCATCTTGGCGGCGTGCATCTGGCTCACTTGCGCCTGCGCGATTTCCGAAATTACGCGCGGCTGGACGCGGACTTCGCGCCCGGCTTCCATCTGCTTTTGGGCGACAACGCGCAGGGCAAGACCAACATTCTGGAGGCGATCTACCTCATGGCCACGCTGCGTTCCTTTCGCGGCGTCGGCGGCGCGCAGATGATCCGGCATGGTCAGAAGGGCTATTTCGTCGGCGGCCGAGCGGTGGGGCAGGGCGATCACGAAATCAAAATCTATTGGTCCGCGCGGGAACGGAAACTGGCGCTCGACGGCCGGCCGGTAAAAAAACTTTCCGATTATCTGGGCACGCTGCGCACCGTGGTCTTTTGCACGGAAGATCTGCAACTCGTCAAAGGCACGGGTCGGACCCGGCGACGCTTTCTCGATTTGTTGCTGACGCAAACCCAGCCCGGCTACCTCGCTTTGCTTCAGCGTTACATGTTTGTGGTTCGCTCGCGCAACGCGTTGCTCAAACAATTCGCGCCCGACCTGCAATCCTTGGAGACCTACTCGGACGAACTCGTGAAGTTGGGCAATGAAATCATGCGGCAGCGGCGCGAGGTGATTCCGAAACTCTCGCCGCTCGCGCGGCTGGCCTATCGCCGCATTTCGAATGACGCCGAGGACTTGCGTATCGATTACGAGCCTAACGTGAAGGGGGATTTCGCGGTCGAGCTGGCGCAGCAGCGGGACCGCGAGCGGCGGACGCGCCTCACGCTGGTTGGTCCGCACCGCGATGAATTGCAACTGCTGCTCAACGAGAAGTCCGCCGCGCAATTTGGCAGCGAAGGCCAGAAGCGCACGCTGGCCATCGCGCTCAAGATGGCGCAGGCGGAATACCTCGCGGGAATTCACGGCAGCGCGCCGGTGCTGCTGATTGACGATGTGATGGGCGAGCTGGATGCGAAACGCCGCTCCGGTTTGCTGCCGATGCTCGAACGGACGCGGCAATCGAGCGGTCAGGTGTTCATGACCTGCACGGAGGAGAACTGGCCGCGTGAACTTGGGCGCGAGCTGCAGCGCTGGCAGATCCGCACCGGCACCCTGGCCGGCGTGTAATCGGTGCTTTCCGTGGCTGGACACCACCGGTCGAATCAGACAAGCTTCACCCTGCCTTCGGGGCCGTGGACCAGACCCATGAATGAACCGCCTCCAGCATTGACGCCGGACCCGCCCGCACCGGTCGCCCCCAAGATGTCCTTGGCGGCGCGGTTGCTGAATATTTTTGCCGTCCCCAGCGACGTGTTTGAAGAGATCCGGACGTCCCCTCATTCGGCGGCCAACTGGGTGGTGAGCGCATTGCTCGGGGCCATCGTGGGCGCCATCTCCGTGGTCATTATCCTGTCGCAGCCGGCCGTCATCCAGAAGATCCGCGAGCAGCAGGATCAAGCCATTGAAAAGCGAATGGAAAAGCTGGTTCAGGCGGGCAAGGTGAGTCGGCAGGACGTGGAGAAGCAAAAGGAACTCGCGGAGAAAATTTCGTCCCCCGCGATCATGAAGAGCTTTGGGGCCGCGACGGCGGTGGCGATGAGTTTCGCGCGGGTGTTTTTCTGGGCGCTGGTTTTGTGGTTGCTGAGCCGCTGGCTGCTGCGCACGCGGTTGGACTATATGAAGCTGGCCGAGGTTGTCGGCTTGGCCGCCATGATTGGGATTCTCGGCGCGATCGTGAAGCTGTTGCTGCAGGTGAACTTCAGCAATCCCACGTCGTCGCCCAGCTTGGCGATCTTCATTCGGGAGATGGATCCCAAGAACCCGCTGCACATGTTGCTGGGCGTCTTGAATCTGTTCGATTTTTGGGAACTGGCGGTGATCGCACTCGGCGTGGCGAAGCTGGCGGGCACGAGTTTTGGCCGGGCCGGTTTTGCGGTGATCGGGTTTTGGGCCGTCTGGTCGTCCATTTTGATCGTTATTTCAGCCGGGGTGCAGCGGATTTTTGGCTGAGGCCACCGGCTGGCGCGACAGACTGCGGAACATCATCGCGCCGCGTTGGTCCAATACCCGGAGCCAGTGCCCAAGGCCGATGCCGCAAGCGGGTCGCAATTCGTATGGCACGGCTGCGTGCGGTTCTGCGTTTACCAGATTTTTGAAACATTTGCCCCGCTGGGGTGTAAGAAAGATAGGAAAATGGCCAATCCAAAGAAGCGTCGGAAAATCATTATTTTCAGCCTCATTGCCGTCGTGCTCATCGCGTTGACGGTTTTTGCGGTGCTCAAGAAACGGGACGTCGTCATTACGGTTCAAACCGATGCCGTCACGCGGCGGAATCTCACCGAGTTGGTCATCGCCAACGGCAAGATTCAGCCGGTCGTCCAGGTTGTGATCAGTCCGGAAGTGGCGGGCGAAATCACCGTTTTGCCGGTGAAAGAGGGGGACCGCGTCAAGAAGGGCGACCTGCTGGTGCAGATCAAGCCGGATAACTATCAAGCCAGCCGCAATTCCGCGGAAGCAGTTTACAAGTCGGCGCTCGGCAACAAGACGCTGGCGCAGGCCGAACTCGAACGGGCCGAAGCCGAATTCAAACGGAATGAGGAGTTGTTCCGCGCCAAACTTGTTTCGGATTCCATCTGGCTGGATTTCAAAACCTCGTTCGATGTCGCAAAGCTCCGCTACACGAACGCCGTGCACGCCGTTGACCAGGCGAAGTACGGATTGGACAAGGCCGCGGATGATTTGAGCAAGACCACCATCCTCGCGCCGATGGACGGCACGATCACCCGGTTGTCCTCGCAGCTGGGCGAGCGGGTGCTGGGCACCTCCTTCAACATGGGTACCGCGATCATGATCGTTGCCGATCTCGAAAACATGGAAGCCCGTGTGGATATTGGCGAGATTGACGTGGTGTTGATCAAGCCCGGCCAGAAGGTGCGGCTGGAAGTGGACGCCTTCAAAGACCGCAAGTTCACCGGCGTGGTGACTGAGATCGCAAATTCGTCCAAGACTGCCAGCGCATACTCCAGCAGTTCATCGCAGGAGGCTACGAAGTTCGAGGTGAAGATTCGCATCCAGGAAAAGGAGCCGTTCCGGCCCGGCATGTCGGTGAGCGCGGAGGTGGAATCGCGTTACGCGACGAATGTGTTGACCGTGCCCATTGCGGCCGTCACCTCACGCCTGCCGAAAACCAATGCCCCCGCAGCCAGCCACGCAAATCCGCCCGGCGCGTCCACCAACACCGCTGCGGTCACGAATGTTTCCGTCACCAGCACCAATGCGTCCAAAAGTGACAAGAAAGGGAAAGACAACCAAAAGCCCGTCACCGTTGTTTTTGTCACCGAGGGCGATCACGTGAAGCAGGTGCCGGTGAAGATCGGTATCAGTGACAGCGATTACTGGGAAATCACCGACGGCCTCAAGGAAGGGCAGGAGATCGTTTCCGGCGGCTACAAAGCGGTGAATCGGGAGCTGGAAGACGGAAAGAAATTCCGCAAAGGCAAGCCGGAGAAATCGGACGAGGAAAAGGAGAAGGAGAACAAGTAATCCGGCATGAGCCTGATTCGCCTCCAGAAAATTTCGCGCCGCTACCAGATGGGCGCGGAGACGGTGCACGCGTTGCGCGAGGTCTCCCTCGAAATCCAGCGCGGTGAATACGTCGGCATCATGGGGCCGTCCGGCTCGGGCAAATCCACGCTGATGAATCTCATCGGCTGCCTGGACTCGCCGACGTCTGGCAGCTACGAACTCAACGGCACCGACGTGAGCCAGATGGACGACAACCAGCTCGCTGAAGTCCGCAATCGCGAAATTGGTTTCGTCTTCCAGACTTTCAACCTGCTGCCCCGTTCCAACGCGCTGCATAATGTCGAGCTGCCGCTGATTTATTCCGGCATGGATTCGGGCATGCGTCGACAGACGGCGTTGGAAGCTCTGTCGCAAGTGGGCCTGGCCGACCGCGTCCATCACAAACCCAACGAACTCTCCGGCGGCCAACGGCAGCGCGTGGCCGTGGCCCGGGCGCTGGTGAACAAACCGTCCATCCTGCTGGCGGACGAGCCGACCGGAAATCTCGACTCCAAAACCGGCGTCGAAATCATGGCGCTCTTCGATGCCCTCTGGCGCGGTGGCAACACTATCATTCTGGTGACGCACGAAGAAGACATCGCCCGCCACGCCCGCCGGATTGTGCGCATCCGCGACGGGTTGATCGCCAGTGACGAACGGCAGGACGGTTGAGGGCCGATGAATTTTTTTACCGAGATTCGTGAAGGTTTGCTCATTTCGCTCGGCGCGGTTCGCGCCAACAAAATGCGCGCGGCCCTCACCACGCTCGGCATCGTGATCGGCATCGTCACTGTCACGCTCATGGGCGCCGCCATTCACGGACTCAACACCGCTTTTCTCAAGAGCGTTTCCGCCATCGGCACCGACGTGTTCTTCGTCCAGAAATGGCCCTGGTTCCACGATGAGCCGTGGTGGAAATTGATTAAGCGCCGCGAGATTTATCTGCCCGCCGGGCAGACCTTCGATCATCTGGCTGAAGGCCGGGCCTTTATCAGCCAGGCGAATCCCGCTTGGCACGTCAATCTGCAATCGGTCGGCATCCGAACGTTGAAACATGGGCGCAGTGTGGCCACCGGCGTGTTTCTCGTCGGCAACACCGAACAGGCGGTTTACACGGACGGCCTGGCCTTTTCGGCGGGGCGCTACTTTTCCGCCGCGGAAGTGGAGGGCGCCCGCCCGGTCTGCGTGCTGGGCGCCGACGTGGCGCACAACTTCTTTCCCCAGGGCGATGCCGTCGGCAGCCGTATTCGCATTGACGACATGAGTTTCGAGGTTGTGGGTGTGCTCGAAAAGAAAGGAAAGTTTCTTGGCATCGAGAACCTCGACAACACGGCGCACATTCCCGTCAGCCTGATGGCCCGCGGGTTCACCTTTTTTCCCGGCATCCGCATCGTGGTGAAGGTGGGCGGACTGACGCACTTGGAGGACGCCAAGGAGGAGGTGCGGGCAATCATGCGGCGCGTGCGGCGGCTGACGCCCACGGAACCGGATGACTTCGCGGTCAACTCGCTCGAGGCGTTCATTGCGAAGTTCACCGAAATATCCAAGGTCATTGGCAGCGTGGGGTTGTTCATCACGGGCCTGTCCCTCTTCGTGGGCGGCATTGGCATCATGAATATCATGTTCGTTTCGGTCACGGAACGGACGCGGGAGATCGGCATCCGCAAAGCCGTCGGCGCCAAGCGCCGGACCATTCTGGTGCAGTTTTTGATCGAGGCGGCGACGATCTGTCTGCTCGGCGGCCTGATCGGGCTGGTCGTTTCCGGCATGGTCACTTTGGCAATCACGCGCTTCTTCCCGGCCTCGATGTCGCTGTCAATTGCGGCGCTGGCGCTCATCGTGTCGGCGCTGACCGGTGTTATCGCCGGCTTTCTGCCCGCCTGGCGCGCGGCGCGGATGAATCCCGTGGACGCCTTGCGTGCTGAATGAAACCGCGTGGCTTCAACCTGCTGCTGGCCGAAACTCGCGAGAGCTTCGGGATGGCCATGAGTGCGTTGGTCACGCACAAATTGCGCGCGGTGCTCACTCTGCTGGGCGTGGTTGTCGGCGTGTTTTCCATCATCGTCACGATGACCGCGATGCGTGTGTTGCAAAACAACATTGAAAGTGAATTGAGCGGATTGGGCGCCCACACGTTCACCGTGGATAAATGGCCGGCGATGAATTTCGAGGGGCCGGAAGGCTGGGAGAAATACCGTCGCCGCAAGCCCCTGACGCTCCAGCAGCAGGACGTGCTGCAAGAGCGCGCAAATCTGGCCGTGGCGGTCGGCGCCGAATCTTATCTCACCCAAGGCGAGGTTACCTCCCGCTATACGAAGACCGATCCCGACGTGACGCTGTCCGGCGTCACGCCGGAGGCGATGGCTTGCAAGGGCTGGAACATCGAAGAGGGCCGGGGATTAATGGCGTCGGATATTGATGCCGCGCGATTCGTCTGTCTGCTTGGGAACAAACTCGCCAAAAAACTTTTCCCGCAGGGCGGTGCCGTCGGCCAGCGGATCAAGTTCGATGGCGTGGGTTATGGCGTCGTGGGGGTACTGGAAGCGACTTCCAGCATGGGCGAGGGCCAGGACAATTTCGTGGCGATCCCCATCACGCTCGGCTTGAATCGCTATGGCGGCAGCTGGTGGCGCAGCCTCACGCTGCTCGTCCAGGCCCGCGATCAGGCGAGCTACGACGATTGCGTGGAACAGGTGCGGGGCATTCTGCGCACCGCGCGTAAAGTGCCTCCGGGCGCGCCCGACGACTTTGACATCTCCTCCAACGACTCGATGATCAACCAATTTCGCAGCCTCACGCTGGCCGTGCGCATCGGCGTGATGGTGATCAGTTCGATCGCGCTGGTGGCGGCGGGCATTGGTATCATGAACATCATGCTGGTCTCCGTGACGGAGCGCACGCGCGAGATCGGCATCCGGCGGGCCATCGGCGCGAAGAAGCGGAACATCATGACGCAATTCATCGTCGAAGCGATCGTGCTCTGCGAAGTCGGCGGCCTGATCGGCGTGGTGCTGGGGATTCTCGGCGGCAACGGCGTGGCGCTCTATCTGAAAGTTCCGCCCGCCATGCCCGTGGATTGGGCGGTGATTGGTCTGGTGATTTGTTCCGTGGTCGGCGTGGTGTTCGGCACCTACCCGGCGTTCAAGGCGGCGAATTTGGACCCGATTGAATCCCTGCGCTACGAGTAGATACGGTTTGCTGCGGTCGAATATGAACCGTGTCAGGGCGGGTGGGCGAATCCGGAAACCTGGATGTTAACGGCGAATCGAAATCAGGCTGCGGAGCTCGTGCGTCACCGGATTTGAAGGGTCGGCCGCGACTGCCCCTTCCGCCAGGGCTGTCCAAGGTCGGCTGCTATCGCCCCAAACGAAATACCGTCCGCCGCCCGGCGGGGAGGGCATCGGCTGCGGCACAAACAGGCGCACGATCGGCAGACGCAGGAAGCGCTTACCTAGGCTGAGGTCGGGCGATGCTTTCCGGCGTCGCAGTCCGTCCACCAAAGGTCCGCCCACGGTAAAATCACTTTTGCCGAGCTTCACGTCCGGAAATTCCTTCGGTTCGTGCAGCACCGTTTCCCAGTACCTCGGGTCGGTGTTCCACTGCGACTGCGCTTTCGCCGAGCCGCTGACACTGTAAGACGACTCTTCATCCGCGCAGGCAGCCAGGCAGGCGCCGACGAGCAAAGCGCCGAGGATTACGAATGGTCGAGTTTTCATACGCAGTTTCTTTCGCAGCGGCACCGCGGTAAAAGGTAACACGGTTTTCGACCGGGAACAACGTGGGGCGTTCAACCCACCACCCGCATCTGGACGGCATCCACGACCTGATCGCCGACGAGAATCGCGCCGATCACCACCACGGTCTGATTTTTCTCCAGCAAACCTTGCTGCCGTAAGGATTTGAGCGCGTCTTCGATCGTGTTCTCCGGATTGATCATGTCGAACGGCACGACGAGCGGTGTGATGCCCCAGTTCAACGTCAAACCGGCGGCCACCTCGGCACGCGCGCACAGGGCGTAAACCTTTGAGTAACGCGGCCGCATCCACGCTGTATGCCGCGCCACGTGGCCGAGGCGCGTGAACACGAGAATGGCGTCGGCCTTCAATTCATTGGCCATGACCACCGCGCTTTTCACCAGTTTCTGCCGCGCGGTAGTGAGTTCGGCGCTGACTTCGTAATGCGCCCCGCCGCTGCGTTCAATGCGCCGGGCGATGCGGTCGAAGACTTCGATGCACTTCAAAGGATATTTGCCCACCGTGGTCTCGCCGCTGAGCATGATGGCATCGGCCTGTTCGAAGACGGCGTTGGCGACATCGGTGACCTCCGCCCGCGTGGGCATGGGCGACTCGATCATGCTCTCCAGCATGTGCGTGGCCACGATCACCGGTTTGCCGACGCGCAGACACGTTTTCACGATGCGGCGCTGGACGATGGGGAGTTCCTCGTAAGGAATTTCGATGCCGAGATCGCCGCGGGCAACCATGACGCCATCCGCCGCGGCGACAATCTCGTCGAGGTTTTGCACGGCTTGTTGGTCCTCGATTTTCGCGATGACAAGGGGTGCGGGCTTGCCCTCTTCAAACAGCTGCCGCAACTGAAAGAGATCGCGCGCCTCGCGCACAAAGGAGAGCGCGATGTAATCCACGCCAGCCTCGAGGCCGAGCTGGACGTCCTTGATGTCCTTGGCGGTCAGGGCGGGCAGGCTGACTTTGACGCCCGGAAGATTAATGTGGCGGCGGCTGCCGAGCGTGCCTTGCGTGAGGACCTCGCACTCGACCTTGTTGCCGGATTTGGCCAGCACCTTCATGTGAATCGCGCCGTTGTCGAGCAGGACGGTGTCGCCGACGCTGATGTCGTTGATGAAGTTCTCGTAGTTCACATCCACCGAGCGTTCTTCCTCGCGCTTCTCACCCCGGACCGTGAGCGTGAACTTTTCGCCGGGCTTCAAATCGAGGGGCACACTGAGGTCGCCGGTGCGAATGGCCGGCCCTTGCGTGTCGAGGAGAATGCCGATGAACAGATTGCGCGCGCTGGCGGCCGTGCGAATGTCCTGCACGACCCGGCGCACCCAGTCGTGCGGCGCGTGGGACATGTTGAGGCGGAAGACATTCACGCCGGCGTCAATCAGTGCGCGGAGCATTTCCGGCGAATCCGTCGCGGGACCGAGGGTCGCGAGAATTTTCGTCCTTCGTTGAGCATTTGCTGACATGCGCCGACTATGACGGAAAAAGTTCCCGGGGAACATTCCGATTTACATTTCCTCGTCGGTTACCGGTTGGCCTAAGGCGGGGAATTGGGCGAGGGCAATTTGATGCGGTAGATATCCACCTGTTCTACTGGCGGCCACCCAAAAGCGAACGGCAACGGTCCCCAGAGGGACGCGTAGAAGCCGGCGCCGAGGAGCGGGTTCTGTGTTGCGATGGGAATTCCGATGGGCTGGCTGAACGTGCGCTCGTAGACGGCGGCATTCGTGTCCGGCTGCGGGACGTTGGTATTTCGAAGGGGCAGGGCCACGAGGTCGGCGGGGTTGAGCTGGGGCGAATGCGTGTCAACGGGGCGCGCTCCGGCGGATTGCATGTAGTACTGGAATCCCCAATGGCCAAAGAACCAAAGTGCGCGGTTTTCGTTGGCATAAGTGTTCGCGACTTGCGCGACGTTCTCGTGATTGGCCGTCGCCAGCAGAAAATCCGCCCGCGCGACACCCAAAGCCAACGTGGCGCTGAGCGCGAGGGCAGGGAGGATTCCGGCCCGAGTCGCCGGGGCGCGCGTGTGCCAGCGCCGCAGCATGAGAATTCCCACAGCTGGCGCCATGGGTAACAGCGTCCGCGCCGTAACCGTCCAGTTGCAAAACGCAGCAAAAGCAAACGTCCCCAGCACCCAGAGGTTCAGCAGAAGGGATTGGGCGTCCCGCTGGCGCAAGTAATCCGTGATCCCCAAGGCCAGCACGCTGATGCCCACCACCATCCAGACAGCGATTTGAGCTGCCAGCCAAAACCGCGTTGAACCTGCGGTGCTGGCGTAAGGTTCCACCAGCCAGCCGGTCCAGCTGAGCCAGCCGGTCAGCAACCCAATCGTTGCTAGGCCCAGCAGCAGAATCCGGCGAGACCAGAGAAACGGCGCAAAAAAAATCGCTGCGGCAAGGCAGCCACCGGTGAAAGTCAGGGCGTTGCCAGTCCGCTTCAAGGCGTCCGTATCGTAGATCGTCCGCGTATATTTCACATAACTGCCCGCATCGAGCAGCAGTCCGCGACCGTAAAGGTGACTGGTGATGATCTGGTAGGCGGCCAGAATTACCACGGGGATGCTGAGCCAAGGCAGCCAGAGCCGGAGCGATTTCTCGCGCACGAACGACCACACCGCAAGCAAAGGCAACAGGCACGCGCCAAAATATTTCGTCATCGCCGCCAGCCCAATTAAAACCGCCGCAATCGCCAGCAAGCCGGGACGGCCCAGCTCACAACCTTCCGTCCACAGCACGATGGCCCAAACCCAGAAGGCCAGCATCAAAACATCGCACATCACCATGGTGCTGGAGACGAGGAAGACCGGCATGACCAAGGTCAGCAGGGCGGCCAGGATGGGTTGGGTGCAGAATCTCCTCGCCAGTCGATGCGTGCCGAGTATCACCGCAAGTGCCGGCAGCAGGAGCGCCGCATGCAGCGAAGGTTCGCTCCAGCCGAACGGGATTGCCCAAACAGAAAGATAATAACTGACGAGCGGCGGATTTTTGGTGACCTCCCACATCGGCTGATCCCAGCCGTACCAGTTGACCATGAAATTGTAGGGATTCAGCGGTTCTGCCTGAATATGCTGGGCGGTCCAGATAAACAATGGATCATCCATGTTAAACGGCTTGCCGATGAACGGCCCGAGCAGGAACAGCACTGCGAGGCCGAGCACGAGCCCGGGTTTCTCTGCGAAGGGAGCGCGCAATGCATCTAGGCTTCGCAAGGTGGGCTGATCGTGGGGCGCGGACATGGCTTTCTTTTATGTAATTCTGCCCGGGAAGCAATCGTTTCGTGGGGCCGGCAAGTCGCCGTAAAGCAGATCAGGTTGGTTCGCCAGCATTGAAATTGATTAGGACGATACCGCTGCGCACCACTTCGAACCTGAACGCACGGACATAATTGCTGTGGCGTTTTGTGGCCAAGCTCGCGCGACCTCGGTCACTTGCACTGCGAATTCGCCGAGCTTGCAGTCAGCAGTTTGTAATGTGTGAGGGCCAGTGAACAATTGAGGCTTGCGCCGCCCGGAAGCGCTCGCCATATTTTTGGCCAACAATAAAGGACATTTTATGGCAGACCTAGCAAACCGATACGAAGTAAACGTCGGCGGGAAATATTACGTGGACAACCAGTGCATTGACTGCGACCTGTGCCGCGAAACAGCGCCGGATAATTTCAAGCGCAACGAGGATGGCGGCTACTCCTTCGTTTACAAGCAGCCGGAATCACCGGAAGAAGAAGCGCGCTGCAAGGAAGCCAAAGAAGGCTGTCCAGTTGAGGCCATCGGTGACAACGGCGCTTAGTTCGCGCGAAGCGATTTTGCAAACCCGCAGGCTTGAACAAGCTTGCGGGTTTCTTTTTTTCAGCGGGAGCTGGCGCTGGGCGACGGCGTGGCTTGAGTCAGCAGCTTAATCAGTGGTTCCGGCAACCGCTTGGGCTTCTCATTCAGTCCGGCGCAGACATGGAAAGTCTCCGCTTCGAGAATCAGCCGGCCGGTGGCTTCCGTGATTCGGTAACCAAAATTCAAACGCACCCGCTCGACCTTGGAAGGCCAGACTTCAATGTGCAACACGTCGTCATAACGGGCGGGCGCTTTGTAACGGAGCTGACATTCGATGACGGGGAAAATACATGCCGCGCGTTCCAACTCCAAAAAGGTGATCCCGAGCTGGCGAAGAAATTCTCCGCGGGCCGCTTCCAGCATGTCCAGATAACGCCCGTAATAGACGTGGTTGCCGAGCGTGCATTCGCCGTAGGTGACACGGTGCTGGTGGCGGAAAGGAATCCCTGACATGCGGCCAGCGTAGTAACCGGAGTACCGGGTTCAAAGCGGAAAGAAGCCTGCAGCGTGGGATGCCACGGCAGGATTCAAAAATCCCCATTGCAGAGGCTGGGGATGTGGGTATGTTGACTCTGTGAATTGGCAGCAGGTTCTTTCGCTTTTGATTGTGGCGGTCGCGGCGACGGCGCTGATCTGGGGGCGTTTTCGCCGGCGAAAATTTCGCTTCGGTCACGACACTCATTGTGGCTGTTCAATACCCGATTCCGCCGCGCGAAAGAGCTCGATCGTCTTTCACATGCGCAAGGGCGAACGCCGCCAAATCCTTATGAAAATGGAGTGAGGCGGCGCTTGCACGCCTCCGACTACTGGGATATTTTCCCCCCGCAAACATGGCCCTCAACAAAATCAGTTCGACAGTGCGGTTCGTGAGTCGCTCGACGACGGTGGGTGGCCGGGACGGGTCGGCCAATGGTCACTGGGTGCCGAACACGGATGTCTATGTGACCGATGGTGGGCTCGTGATTAAAGTCGAACTGGCGGGCATGAAAAGCGAGAACCTCGAGATTAACGTCGAGGGCAATCGCTTGCGCATCAGCGGCAATCGTCCGGATTGCTGCCGGGCCTCGAAGTGCAGCTTTCTCGTGATGGAGATCAATTACGGTCCTTTCGAGAGCTATATCGAGCTGCCTCCGGGGTACGACCTTGGCAAGGCCAAGGCTGCCTATTTGAACGGTTTCCTGCGCATTGATGTGCCGGTGGCCGTGTCTCATTCAAAGAGTACCAAAGTGCCGATCGCCGAAGGAAACTGACCTTTTCTGAATTTCATCCAGGCGGCGGCATCTAATCAAAAAGACCTTTGCGACGATGACCGCGCCCGATACAGAATTTGTCAGCATCCTCGGCTCCGCTGGAAGTGCGGAGCCACCACCACGCATTTCCGCCCGTTCCCTGCCGGAGGCGCTGCCCGTCTTGGGTTTATCCGACGTCGTCATTTTCCCGGGGGCCGTCGCGCCGCTGCTTGTGGAAACTGCACCCAGCATCCGCTTGATTGACGATGTTGTGGGTGGCGACCGCCTGATGGGTGTTGTGTTGCAACGTCGCCCGGAAGTCGCGGATCCGTTGCCGGAGGATTTGTACGAAGTTGGCTGCGTGGTGCGTCTGGCGAAGATGGTGAAGTTTCCCGACAACACGGCGCGCGTGTTGGTTGAGGGTCTGTGGCGCATCCGCTTCACCGAATACACCGCCAAGACGCCGTACCTGACCTCGAAGTTTGATCTGTTGCGCGATGAGAAGGAGGACTCCATCGAAGTCACGGCGATGATGCGCAATGCGCAAAGCCAGTTTCAGGAAATCATCAAGCTGTCGCCCGCGCTCTCCGAGCAGGTCAAGATCGCCGCGCTCAATACCGAGGATCCCGGTCATTTTGCGGACCTCATTGCCGCCAATCTCAATCTCAATCTCGAGGATCGTCAGAAATTGCTGGAAACGGTCTCGGTCCGGGAACGGCTTACGCGTCTCCTGCCGATGCTTAATCGTGAGCATGAGGTGCTCAATCTTAGTTCGAAAATTCAGACGGACGTCGCCACCTCAATCGCAAAGACCCAGCGCGACTTTTTCCTGCGCGAGCAGATGCGGGCAATTCAGCGGGAACTCGGCGAGACCGAGCCGAATTCGGGTGAAATCAAGTCGCTCCGTGAACGGATCGAAGACACGCCCATGCCGGCTGAGGCCAAGAAAGTTGCCACCGCGGAACTGGAGCGCCTGCAACAGACGCCGCCTGCGGCTGCGGAATACGCCGTCTCACGCAACTATCTGGACTGGATCATCGCCTTGCCGTGGGAAAAGCAAACCGATGACAAGCTCGACCTGGCGGAAGCTGCGCGCATTCTAAACGAGCAACATTTCGGGCTGAAAAAGGTGAAGGACCGTTTGCTCGAATTTCTCGCCGTCATCAAGCGCAAGAAAGCGATCAAGGGCCCGATTCTTTGCCTCGTTGGCCCTCCGGGTGTCGGCAAGACTTCGCTGGGCAAGAGCGTCGCGGATGCGCTGGGTCGCAAGTTTGCCCGCATCTCCCTTGGCGGCATGCGCGACGAGGCGGAAATTCGTGGTCACCGCCGCACCTATGTGGGCGCGTTGCCGGGTCGGATTTTGCAGACGCTGCGCCGCGTCGAGAGCCGCAATCCCGTGATCTTGCTCGACGAGCTGGACAAGGTCGGCGCGGATTTCCGGGGCGACCCGGCCGCCGCGTTGCTGGAAGTTCTTGATCCGGCGCAAAACAACACCTTCACCGATCACTACCTGGATTTGCCGTTCGACCTTTCGCGCGTGTTGTTCTTCACCACCGCGAACTGGCTGGAGCCGATCCACCCTGCGCTTCGGGATCGGTTGGAAGTCATCGAACTCCCCAGCTACACCGAATCCGAGAAGCTGGAGATTGCCAAGCGTTACCTGGTGCCGCGGCAGTTGGAAGAGCACGGTCTCTCGCGCCAGGATGTGACTTTGCCCGACGCGACGCTTCGGCGGTTGATTCAGGAATACACGCGCGAAGCCGGCGTGCGGCAGCTGGAACGGGAAATTGCCGCGCTTGCCCGGAAGGCCGCGCGCAAACTAGTCAGCCGCAATGGCCACGCGGCCTCCCTCAAGCTCGAGCCCGAGACGCTCAAGCAATACCTCGGTCACGCACCTTTCATCGCTGAGACGGCGGAGAAGATTCATGAGTTCGGCATTGCCACCGGTCTGGCGTGGACTCCGGTGGGCGGCGAGGTGCTCTACGTCGAAGTCACCCGCATGCCGGGTAAAGGTGCGCTGATGTTGACCGGCTCGCTGGGCGACGTGATGAAGGAGAGCGCGCAAACGGCCGTGAGCTATCTGCGCAGCCAGGCGCAGGCGCTTGGTATCGATTTCTCCGACTACGCCAAATACGATCTCCACATTCACGTGCCCGCCGGCGCGACGCCGAAGGATGGGCCCAGTGCTGGAGTTGTGATTGCCGCCGCCCTGGCTTCGTTGCTGTCGCGGAGACGGTTGCGATCCCACACGGCGATGACCGGTGAAATTAGCCTGCGTGGCCGCGTGCTGCGCGTGGGCGGCGTGAAGGAAAAGGTGCTCGCCGCCGTCCGATTCGGTATGAAGCGCGTGATCCTGCCCGATCAAAACAAGGCCGACTGGATGGAAGTGCCGCCCGAGGTGCGCAAGAAGATCAAGGCCCACTTCGTCAGCCATCTTCCGCAGGCATTGAAACTCGCGCTCGAGCCGAAATGAGGCTGCGTCATCTCTTTGCCGCGCTTGTGATTGGGGCCGCCGTTTCCGCGCCGGCCGTCACCACCAACGACGCCGCTACCGCCGAAATCCAAGGCCGCGACCTCGCCCAACAACTCCGCGATTTGCAGCCGCCGGAAGGCTTCACCAACTCCGCGACCCTGCAGATTCGCAGCAAAGCCCGGCGGGCAGACGTTTCGCTGACGGCGCTTACCAGCGTGACCGAAACCAACTGGCAGACGACGTATATGGCCCAGGCAACCAACGGCCTCGCCTATTTGTCCGTCCACCATTTCACCGGGCGGCCGAACGCTTACAGTTTTGAACCCGCGGTCTCCGACAGCGAGAGTGCGCGCACGCACTTGATGTCCCCGTTTGCCAATTCTGACTTCTGGGTCGTCGACCTCGCGCTTGAGTTTTTGCATTGGCCGGGACAGAAGGTCTGGCGGAAGGAACTCAAGAAAGGCCAGTCCTGCGCGGTCCTCGAAAGCCGGCCGGCGGAACCCGCCACCAATGGCTATTCCCGTGTCGTCTCGTGGGTGGATATTGATACCGGCGGCATCGTGCAGGCCGAGGCATACGATGCGAAGGGAAAGCTGTTGAAGGAATTCGAAGTGAAGGAGCTGGAAAAAATCAACGGCCGGCTGGAAGTGACCGAAATCCAGATGCGCAATGTGCAGACCGGTTCGCGCACGACGTTGCACTTCAACTTCACGCCCGCCCGATAGCGGTGCTTAGCGGCGCGGGCGGGATTGAATCCAAAGCTTGCGCTGCTGGCAGTCAATCACGGCGTTCAGCGTCGCGAGCAATTCGCCGCCGAGAATTCCCTGCACTTCACGCAGCGGCGCTTCCGGCGCCGCGAACCCCCAGTCGGCCAGATCAAATAACGCGAGCGTGAGCGGGGAGAATTCCCTTTCGCCCAGCACGAACGAACGGAGCGTGGCCACGGCCACCGTTCGCGTGCCCGTTTTGCCGGCGCCGGTGATTCGCGTCGTCGAGGGCTGCGGTTTGAGGCCGAGGCGGAGAACCTGGCGTTCATCGAGGCAACTCCAGGCAGCGCCGGAATCCAGCAGCAACTGGATTGCTTGCCCGTTGGCCTGGGCGTGGACCGTGAGCGCCGGCGGGGATTGCATCGACAACTGCACTTCTTGAAAGCCGGCGCGGCGCAGCGCAGTTTCAAGCTCCTGCGGCTTCGGCTCCTTCGCCGACGGCCTGCGCGTGTAGAGCCGGTGCCGGCCACAATCCAGCACCGCCGCCTGGCTTTGCAAAAAGTCCAGACCCAGAACCACGTCGAACGACGCCGGTTTGCCGTTGAACCGGAGGGCTTCCACGCGCGCAGGCTGGTTGGTGAATGTCACGCGACCGAGCTGCAAGGTGATCCCGCCGCCGCCGCTGGCTTTGCCGGGTTGCATGGTGGTGTACGACCAGCCGGTGTCCACCAGGCAGCTGGCGCGGTGACCATTCGCGCGGCCGGAGAGGTAGAGATGATTTTCCGCCGTGCGTCGCAACTCGATGGCCTCGAAGCCCAGCCCGGTCATGGTGCGAGAATCCAGCCCGGCGCCGAAGCAACTCGCGGACGTTGCCATCAGCAGCACGACCCACGGGAGTCGTGCAAAGCGATGCGCCCGGCGCCAACGATTTCGCTCGCGTTCAACCGATTCCATGCTATTCAGTTTCGCGAGACCTCAACCTCCAATCAAACTCAACTATGAAGAAAAAATTTCTCCTCGTCGGTGCGTTTCTCCTCAGCCTTGGCCTGGCGCAATCGCCGGCACAGTTCGGTCCCGGCGGCGGCATGGGCAACCTGGGCATGCGGGGCATGCCGAAGTTCGATGCGCGGTTCGCCAAGATTTTTGGGGACAACTCGGCTTTCGCCGCCGATGTCGAAATCCAG
>CAYWCK010000052.1:0-13514 GCA_964456685.1 uncultured Bifidobacteriaceae bacterium
CATGCCGTCTTTGCGCACTTGGGCGTGCACCCATCCGGCCGGATCGCCAGCGCGAAAGATATAGGCGACGGGCGGGAGATTTACCAGGTGGATGCGACTTTCGTCTTCCTTGATCCGCCAGGTGTGCGTGTGGCCATAGATCCAGGCTTTAACCTGTTTCCGAGGACGGAGGATTTGCAAAAGAGCTTCAGTGTCCTTAACGCCGCCGATGTTGCTTTCGGTGCCCGGATTGTGATGAACGAGGATCACGGCAGGTTTGCGCTTGTTGGCATCGAGTGATTTTGCCAGCCACGCGAGTTGTTCTGCTCCAATGAGCCCAGGCGTCTGGAGCGTCTTCTCTAAGGAGTCGAGGATGAACCAGTTCAACTTGGAGGTTTTCAGCAATGCCGTCTGTCGGTCCACGAGCGGTCGCTTCTTGGCGTCGGCCTGGGGCAGGGCGCTCCAGAAGTTTTCGCGGTGGTCGTGGTTGCCGAGGGCTAGGTGCAACGGTACGCCTGCGGTGCGCAACGGCGTGAACAAAGAACTGAATTGGGAGTAATCGCTGGATTCCCCCTGATTGTACGCGCAGTCGCCACAGACGATCAGTCCGGCCGGACGTTGCGGCAGCGCGAGGACTTCCTTGGTGGCAGCGATGAAATGGTCCGTCATGTTGATCTCGCGGGCAATTTTCGTGGGATCTCCGGCGATGTGCGTGTCCGAGAACAGCGCCCACGAGTCGGCATTGGTTTGCCGGGAGGCGGCAAACAGCTGTGGCGTCAACGCCAGACCGGCGCTGGCAGTGAGTGAACGTTTCAGGAAATTTCTCCGGGACAGTGGCGCGAGATGAATCGGCATGGCCGATTCGTACGACCAATGGCTGGCCGGCTCAAGGAGAAAACTTGCCAAGGGAGCGCAACTTTTCGCGCGTTGCATTTTTCCCATGGTTGTGGCAGTCAAACCGCGCTAAGTTCACTTATGCGTTCGCGCGCGATACTTACCTTGTCGTTGGTGGCGAATCTGGTGCTGGCAACCGGCTGGTATTGGGCGAGCCACGAGCAATCGCGTCGCCTGAGCCGGGCCGGGATTCTTCCGGAAGCGCAAGGGTCACCGGTCGTCAAAACCAATATTCAAGTCCGGCGTCAGTTCTTTTCCTGGCAGGAAGTTGAATCAGACGATTACCCGAATTACATCGCCAACTTGCGCGCGATCGCCTGCCCCGAACAGACCATCCGCGATATTATTATTGCGGATGTGAACGCCTTGTATGCCCGGAAGTTCTCCACCGAGATCGTAACCGCGGAGCAGCAATGGTGGCGCACTTCGCCGGACACCAACGTGGTGATAGCCGCCATCGCTCGCGGCAACCAACTCGATCAAGAGCGACGAGCTTTGTTAACGCGGTTGCTTGGATCAGCATGGGAGACTGGTGATTTGGTGAGTCTGCCGCGGCCCACGCGCCCCGGCATTGCGTTGGATGGTCCCGTCCTCGGAACGCTCGCCAACGAGGTTAAGCAGAAGGTGGAGGACATTCATGTGCGTTTGCAGGACCGACTCGAGGCCTACAGTGTGGCGCAACGGGCGGCGGGCAAGCCGGAAGATCCTGCCGAGATTTCCAGGATCCGGCAGGAAGCCCGTGGGGAACTCGCCGCCGTTTTGCAGCCGTTCCAATTGGAAGAATTTTTACTACGCTACTCGCAATCCGCCGCCGCGCTCCGAAGTGAACTTGGGCAATTGAAATACTTCAACGTGACGCCCGACGAGTTTCGCAATTTGTTTCGGGCGACGGATGCGTTGGATCAACAAATCGCCGCGCTCGTGAATGCGAGCGACCCTGCCAACGTCAGTTTGCGGCAGTCTCTGGAAGCCCAGCGCGCCGCGGCGATCAAGAACACTCTTGGTGCGGATCGCTACGCTCAGTTTGCAAAACTGCACGATGCCGGTTTTCGTGACGCCTATGCCGCGGCGGTGCAAGCGGGAAACCCGGAAGCGGCGGGGGCGATTTATGAAATTAATCAAGCCGCACAGGAGGAGTTTACTCGACTGCGGGCGCGAACCAATTTATCTCCCGAGCAACTCGCGATCGAACTCAAGAAGGCGGAACTGGAACAGTTGAAGGGGGCGGCCCAAGCGCTTGGTCAGGAGTTGCCGCCCGAACCGCCAGCGCCGGCGACCAAGCCAACACCTAGGAAGACGCACGTGCTGGCCGCAGGCGAAACCCTGGATTTCATCGCCCGACTGTATGGCGTGGATACGGAGGCCTTGCGGGCAGCTAATCCAAGCCTGAATTTTGGAAAATTGAAGCAAGGTGATTCTGTCAGTATTCCCATAAGTCTTATGCCCATCGTGCCTGTGCAGTCCCCGTCACCGTGAGCGAGGTTGAGTTGGGCCTCGCCGACTGAGGGAAGCGCCTTGCGTCAGATGCCAATCGCCGCGCGCAGCAAAAATAGTTCAAAAATGTTGTGGATTATTTGACTTCGTTTGCTAGATTCGCCCGCCCTCGAACGAGCCCATTGGCTGGGGAAGGGGAAAAAGATTTCATCCGGACGAGCAAGTGCATTTGAGTTTGTGACTACGAAGAAGAAAGAGACCAAGAAGCCAGCCCCGCGGACCACACCGCATGCTTCTGCGACCGCCGCCTCCATTCTTGGCCGCCCCGCAGTGAAAGCTCGGGAAGATGTTTATCCCAAGAAAGTGAAGGCTGAGTGGCAGCAGTTCTATGCGCGGTTGCTGGAATTGCGCGAACAGTTGCTGCGCCAGATGGACGGCTTGGCCAAGGAATCCGCCGAGGAAATCGCCGGTTACAGTTTGCACATGGCAGACTCCGGCACTGATAATTTCGACCGGGACTTCGCTCTCAGTCTCTTGTCGTCTGATCAGGATGCCATTTATGAGATCGAAGAGGCTTTGAAGCGCATCGAAAAGAACACCTACGGGGTTTGTGAGCTGACGGGAAAGCCCATTCCCAAGGCGCGCTTGGAAGCGATTCCTTGGACGCGATTCACGGTTCAGGCCCAGGCCCAGTTGGAGCGCGAAGGCGCTTTGCGCTCGCGCCGACTCGGGCAACTTGGTAGTGTGGACAGTGCTGGAGCACCAGAAGTAGAAGAACCTGAGGACGAGGCTGAGGAGAAGCCGGCCAAGGAAAAGGAATAGGAATAAGATTTATGCCGCGCGAAATAATTACCATCGAATGCACGGAAGCGCGCAAGGAGGGCAAATCGCCCTCGCGCTATACCACCACCCGCAACAAGAAGACCAAGACGGAGAAGCTGGAAATCAAGAAATACAATCCCGCCCTTCGTCGTCACACGTTGCACCGCGAAATCAAGTAAGCCATGCCCCGTAAAACCAATACCGAAAAATCGGACCGCCGGGGTCGCCGTTCCAGCGAACAACGCACACCTCGGCCCAAACCCAAGATTGACTTCACGGCTGACGCCCTCGACTTCAAGAATGTCACCCTGCTTCGCCAGTTTGTGACCGATCAGGGCCGCATTCTGCCGCGCAAATATACCGGCCTGCCGGCGCATTATCAGCGCCGACTCAACCGGGCCATCAAGCGCGCGCGCCAGATGCTTCTGATGAAGTAGTTTCCGCCCCGCCGGGTACTGGCGGGGTTTTGTTCGCCGTTCAGTTGCAAATGATTTGCAATTGGCGGCGTTCATTGTTTAGCCGCTTCGGCACAGCTGTGTGTTTATGGATTATCTGATTCTGCTCTCCAGCATCGTTCTGGGTGCGGTTACTGTTTTCTTCTTCCGTCTCGACGCGCCGAAGCACCTCAAACTGGTTAACGCCTTCACCGGTGCCTTTCTGCTGAGCCTGACTTTACTGCACTTGTTACCGGAACTTTACCACGCGCATGAAGGCGCGAAGCCGGTGAATGCATTGATGATCGGTGGTTTGATGCTGGTCGGCTTTTTCGTGCAGGTGGCGCTGGACGTTATTTCCATGGGCATCGAGCACGGGCATTCTCATCCGCTTCACAATCGGATGCCGGTTGGCGTGCTCATGGGGCTTTGTCTGCATGCTTTCGTGGAGGCGATGGCGTTGGGCGATGCACACACCCACTATGATCCCAGCTCACGCCGGCTGCTGCTGGCCAGCATTGTCCTCCATAATTTTCCGGTCTCGATCGCGCTATTGGGCATGCTTCTGCATAGCGGCATGAAGCGTGGCAGTGCCTTGTGGTTGCTAGCCTTGTTCGCCGCGATGGGGCCGCTGGGCATGTTTTTGAGCGCACATTCGGCACTTGCGAATCATACCCGCGAACTGATGGCCATTGTCATCGGCATCTTCATGCACATTGCGACCACCATTTTGTTTGAGGCGAGTGATGTGCATCGGTTCAATGTGGGTAAGCTGTTGGCAATAATCGTCGGCACCGCTTTGGGGGTCGGCAGCGTATTTTTGCACTGAACTCGGCATGCATGAAACTCCCGATCTGCCGGAATTGAACGAACGGCTGCGCAAGGAGGCTCGCAGGTTGACGGGGCCCCGGCAATCCATCCTTGGTTTTCTCCGGGCTCAAACCGGGCCGGTTTCCAACCGACAGATCTACGCCGCGCTTCCGCCGGGCGAATGCAATCTAGCCACGGTCTATCGCTCGACCCATTTGTTGGAACGGATCGGCATCGTGAAGCGTTTCGACCTGGGCGATGGTGTGGCGCGTTATGAACTCTTACGCCCGGGCGACGACGGTCATCACCATCATTTGGTTTGCACCCGTTGTGCGAAGGTCGTGGAGATAGAAGAATGCTTCGGTTGTGACCTCGAGCAACGAATAGCTTCCCATAACGGCTTCAAGGCCGTTACCCATCGGCTTGAGTTTTTCGGGGTCTGTCCGGCCTGCCAATAACTTCAATCAGGCCATCTGCGGACCTTCGTCCTGCCAATCATGTAAGTGCAGGAATTCCTTTATCTTTCTGCGCTCGTAACGGTTTTTCAGCGCCTTCTTGGGCTGGTGTTCGAGTTTGCGAAACGGATGTTTGGGATCACGAATCGTTTCGTTGATGTTTTCCAAGGCTTTACTCATGGCATTTGCGTCATGTTGAGTTTGACCCGGCACAGACGAAGCCTCAGGCCCTCCCTTGTTATGGGCTACCGCGCTTTGGAATGGCGGCGGTTGCTTCACGTGCGTTGAGGGTATGACAGAAATGATGAAAAGTCATTCAAAAGTTTCTGCCGACTACAAATATTTGCCTTCCTTCATGCACGCACGAGGCGATTAAGTGCATCAAATCCATTCCCCGAAGTCTGAATGGAGGCAAATTCATACCGTGCTTCATCCCTTTGGAGCTTTCGCTCCACGACGAGATCTAATCCCGCTGATGGATTATCGGACGGGGAATGGGAAACTGGACCACGATTTGCGCCCATCGCGGGCGTCAGACTAAAGCTTTGCCGGCTTGGTTTCCTTTTGCGAGAGTGCCGGAGGTCCACTCTCGTCCGGACTTCCAAGCGACAAGCTTAAACCCAAGTGCTGAGAACGCCCGCTCCACCTCGAGAAATTCCTGCTTCAGAATTCCGGCAACAACCAGATGGCCTGCGGATTTTACGCGTGAACCGATTCGTTTGGCTTCCGCCATGAGCAGTGTCGAAATCAGATTCGCGCACGCTACATCGTAGCTGCGCAACGATTTCCTGGGCAGTTTGGTGAGATCTTTGCGAGCGATGCGGAGCTTCTTCTCAACGCCATTCAATTTCGCATTGCCTCGCGCAACGCGCACGGATTCCGGGTCGTAATCAAACGCATGAACCGGCGCGTAACCCAGCTTCGCCGCCGCGATCGCGAGAATTCCGGATCCGGTTCCGATATCGAGGAAGGCTTGTGCTTTGCCGGGCCGCCGCCGCCGGACGAGTTCGCGCAAACAGAACAGAGTCGTTGGGTGCTGGCCTGTGCCGAAGCTCAAGCCCGGATCCAACACCACGACTGCCTGACCCCGTTTGGGCTGCTGTTTGATCCAACTGGGTTTGACCAGGAGGGAATTTCCAATTGCGAGTGGTTTGAAATGACGCTTCCAGCTCTCCGCCCAATTCTCCCGTTGAATTTTCTCAATCCGCATTTTCGCCGGGCCGGGGGAAAGCCCGAATAATTTCAGCCGCTCCACGGCGAACTTCCATTCCCGGCTTATCCGGGCCACGGGCCTGGTCTCTGAAAAGGTTGAAACCGTGATGCGACCGGTCCGGAGATCGGTGTGAGTACTGGCCGCGTTGCCCAACAGATTCGTCAGTGACTCTGCCACTGCGTCCTCGGCTTCGGCCGTGGTGACGACAGAGATTTTCCAAAACTCGTTGCGCTTCATGGCTTCCAGTCGCGCCACGGCGTAAAGTTGAGCAGTTCAATCCGCGTCCGTTCCGGATCAATGGAAACCTCCGTCAGGCTGGTGTATTCCACTTGAAATGCATCGGTTTTAGGCAGCGGCATTTTGAGCAAAATCGAGAGCATCATTCGAATCACGCCGCCATGGCAAAAAACCGCGATCGATTTGCCGGCGTTGGGCGAGAGAATCTGCTGTAAACTGTCGCCGACGCGCTGACGATAGGTGGTCACATTCTCTGCGTTTGGGATCGCGCCGCTTTCCAGTTGATCCAGCCAGGTGAAGGCATGCACACCAAACTTCTCGCGCACGGCATCCCAGCCGTGCCCGGTCCAATCGCCGAAATCTACTTCCCGCAGGCCCGGAAGAATGGTGGGCTTGGGCGTGCCGTTGTTGAGCAATGGCGCAAGTGTTTGTTGCACCCGCTTCATCGGGCTCGCGTAAAGAGCGTCGAAGGGTTTGGTTTTCAGATAGCGCGCGAGCAAGGCAGCCTGCTCGTGGCCACGCGGGGAAATATCCATGTCCACGCTGCCACCAAATACATGCTGGTAGCGGGCCTCGACCTCCGCGTGGCGGATGAGAAGTAGTTGGGTGGGCGACATGCGGTGCGGCGCGATCGGTTTACAGCAGTGCAGCCTTCTGCGCTTCCAACAATTGCCGGATGCCGGCTTTGCCCAAGGAGAGCAATTCCGCCAGTTGTGCCTCGGTGAAGGTGGCCTCCTCGCCGGTGCCTTGCAATTCGATGAACTCGCCGGCTGAATTCATGACGAGATTAAAGTCCACGGCGGCGCCATTATCCTCCACGTAACACAAGTCCAGCAACCCACGTCCGCCAACGATGCCCACGCTGACGGCGGCAACGCCGTGCTGGATGGGATTGGCGGTGATCTTGCCTTCCGCCATCATTTTGCGAATCGCCAGTTGCAGCGCCACGTAGCTGCCGGTGATGGCGGCGGTGCGTGTGCCCCCGTCCGCTTGCAAAACATCGCAATCCACCCAGATGGTGCGCTGGCCAAGTTTGTCGAGATCGAGGGCGGCCCGCATCGCGCGGCCGATGAGCCGTTGGATTTCCTGCGAGCGCCCGTCAATTTTTCCCTTCGAACTGTCGCGGGCTTTCCGCTGCAGCGTGGAGTAGGGGAGCATGGAATATTCGGCGGTGATCCAGCCGCCGCTGACGTTCTGCTCCTTCATCCAGCGCGGCACTGATTCATCCACCGTCACGCCGCAAATTACGCGCGTATTGCCCCACTCGATGAGCGTCGAGCCGGTCGCGTGCGGGGCAAAATGATTTTGAAATCGGATCGGTCGCAATTCATGCGACAATCGACCATCAGAACGGGGTGAATTTCTGTTGCTTGCCTGCGCATCGGTCATATTGGTGCAGGATTTTAATGCCGGGAAGGCTAATGGCAACGCGGAAAGCCGCCTTGACACGCGTGCTGAAGGCGGTTATGGCAATGTTTATCTCGCCCAACAATTATTTACCCCCGCTATGAAGAATCTTGGGTGTTGCCCTTGGAATCGGCGATCGGAGCAAGAGCGCGCCGCCTTCACGCTTATCGAATTGCTGGTCGTAATAGCCATCATTGCCATCTTGGCAGCGATGCTCTTGCCAGCCTTAGCCAAGTCGAGGTGCCGCGCGACATCCATTTCCTGCATGAGCAATGGAAAGCAGATTGGCGTCGCTTGGATAATGTATTCTGACGACAACCACGGCAAGGTGGCGATTGCTTTTGACACGCCGCCAGAGGTGGTCCCGCAGGTGGACGGTTGGCTGGATGGAGGCCTCAACTACACCGGTCGGCCCGATAACACCAATGTCGAAATCCTCAAACAAGGTCTCCTTGCGGCTTATCTGGGAAGTACCGCGGTGTACAAGTGTCCGGCCGATATGAGCAGGAATTTCGGCACCACCGGGGAGCCGCGGGTCCGCAGTATCTCCATGAGCCAGATGTTCCGGACCTGGGGTGACGGCTGGTCGTCTTCGCCTCCGTGGCGGATTTACCCTAAGACTTCCGAAATGATCCTCCCGCAACCATCAAATCTTTGGGTCTTTGTGGATGAGAATCCCGACAGCCTAAATGACGCGGCATTCGCCGTGGCGATGTCGCAGTCGCTCTGGCAGGATGGACCGGCAAATTACCACTGTGGCGGGTGCGGATTCAGTTTTGCCGATGGTCACTCCGAAATCAAAAAGTGGCGCGACCCCCGGACGCTTGCTCTGAAGACAACCTACACCACCAGCTTCACGTTCGGCATTTATCAGGCGAACAATCCCGACATTGCTTGGGTTCAACAACGAACTAGCGCCCGCAGATAAATAACCGCTGCTGCCGATTCGCAAGTCGCCTATGCGCGCGTGTTGATTCACCAATTACAGTCATTGACGGTTTGGATAAGGTCTTTCCTTTCCTAGATGTGACAGCCGCCAAAAAGTGAAGCAGCCCCAAGGCCTTGGGGCTGCTCACACGTTTAAAACCACAGTTTGCTAGTTCAAGGAACCGGCATCACGCGCAAGAATGCGTATTGTTTTGCATTCGACACGTCGAGTGTTGCTGTTACTTCGCCGTTCAACCCAGCGATATCTTCCGCGACGGTTTGCCAATTGGAAAAATCTGGTCCCCCCGTCAGGTTCTGTGTGCCGAGTATCTTGTAGCTTTTGAGGGCGCTTCCATCCCAAGCGATTTTGATCTGACGGTTACCGAGGTTGGATACGCGAATGATTCCAAGGGGCTGATAAGGTGTGAGCGGTTCGCCAAGCGCCCATTTCACCGTGCGAACAAAAATCACTTTTCCAAGGTCCGACAAACAGTTAAATGCCCGACGCATGTTACCGTTGCCGCCTTCATTGACAAAGAAATGGACCATGCGCGCCGGAGCGGTGGACCGCCCGAACCAAGGGTGACCGGCATCGTCTACCGTGCCAGCCAGCGTGCCACCGGCGTCCATCACTGCAAACACGACCTGATTGGTGTTGCTATCAAGGCGACCCAGAATACTCAACCCAGGGGCGGGTACGGATTTTCCGGCACTGGTATCCACCGTCGTCCACGAAACCTCGTAGTTCAATTTACCTGCGCTCACGCCTTCGGAGCGCGGGCCGTGGGAATTCTCCTCAGGGTACGGATCTCGATACATTTTTACGCGACCCTGTGCGTCCAATGGAATGCCTTGCATGATCGGGTGGTTTGGATTGACTACCTTCATGTAGAGATTGGCGACATTGGTAGTGGTATTGTTGCCGCTATTGCCGTTCTTGTTGCCATACAGGTAAATCTCGGAGCGTTCATTGGAGGCGTTCGCTCGGTTTGTTCCGAGGCAGGAATGTTCCCCCATGATGACAGGGATGTTGTTCGTGTTGGCGATTGGCATGTCGGCGGAGCCACCGCTTCCGGAGACGATCAACAGAACGCACGAGTAGAGATCATTCAAAGCGGTGCCACCGCCGCTGAGACCGTTTCCAAAGGAATTACCACCATTGTAGTAAAAATTATATGGATCCGTGGGAGTGGCGTTGTCCCAGTACAAGGTATTGCCGACCAGACCCAGATTCTGGAAGGAGAGCGCCTTTTCCGGCAGCACGCGGGTGGCGTAGCCGTGATCTTGCAAAATTTCGCACATCTTCACGTCACCAGGGGAATAGCCGCCCGGACCGCGCGGATCATCTGTGTCCCAGACCGTGCTTGAGCTTTGCGTGCGAAACCAGCCGTCAGATGCGGATCGGGTGGTGACGAAAATTACGCCGTTGGTGACAACCACACCGAAGCCGTTGGTGAAGTTGGTGGCAATGCTGGCCAGCGGAGCAGCAAGCGTAGCGGCAAGCGCAAGCACGCCCGCCCATGGTAGCCGATGTTTCATGGTGTTTCCTTCTTTGTTTCTTAGTGTTGGGTTGGTTTGACGACAGTTCCCTACCTTGGGGGGATGACCGGGTTCTCATTGAAAAACCTGGCCAACCTTGATGACTATTCCGGCTGCCGAGAGGACATTGAACCTCAATTGGTTGGCTGGATGGGCCGTCATGACATCCACGGGTAAGGTAACAGTGACGGTTATCCGTCCGAGCCTTCCAAGCGTCAAGTATAAAACTTTGCGACCGTGTGGTTGGGCGTTTACTTGGGGAATTCTTCGAAGACTTTCGCCCGCTTATGCGCGGGCTGGCGGGGTTCACGAATCGTGCGGCCTTTCTTGGTAGGTAACGGGCGCGAAATAGAGACACCCAAAGAAGGCGATTGGTGTTCAACCTTAGCAGAACCTCGCAGTCCTGGTGGTGATGCTGCCATTAAAACTGCGGCAGAGTGAACGGATGAGCGCGAGGTTGGTTTACTTCCGTTCGACGTCAAGACTTGCGAATAGTCCTTCAAGACTGTTAAGGGGGGCATCTTTCTTGGGGCTCAGAACCTGCCGGATGTAATCCACTGCATCTGAAACCTGGCGCACGGACTTGGGCATGACGGCGCCAGCTGCGTTCGCGTGACCGCCGCCTTGAAACTTTTCCGCCACCTTGATGGCTTCTCCTTCGCGGCTGCGGAAACTGGCAATCACCATGTTGTTCGCGCGCTTGAACAACGTGACGAGCACGGGGTATTTGGTCGCCTTTTGTTCCAGCAACTGATGGACGATCAGGTTGTTATTGCCCACAACCGTGTCCACGTGGCCTACGCTCGGGCTGAGCTCGGTTATGTTCCGCTTGCTCCATTCGAAACCGAGCGGGTTCTCCACGCGCCTCTTTACCGCCATTACTTCCAACAGCGGGTGATCAAGCAGTTTCTCGATTTCGCCGCCGAGAAGATCGTGCAGGTTCCAGAACTGGTAATGCTTCACCAGCGCGGCGTAGTCGCACGCGAGCAGGAAGTCGGGATCGTCCTCCAGGAAGAGGTCGGCAACATTGTTCAAATGCACGAGGCGATCGAGCGCCGGCGAGCCGAGGCCTTGCTGACAACACAGTTCGTAACAGAGAAGACCGGCCGACTTGGTGATGTCATGCACAAGGTGGGCATACTTGGGCTGCGCCTCAGTAACGTGATGATCCACGATCGCCCAGCCTGGCTTGTCCAGCCGCGCTTCAAAGCTCAGATCCGTCACCCAAGCCGTATTTTCGCGCGGCTCCCGCTGTTTCCAAAAATTATAGTGGTAGGCCTCGAGGCGGATGTCTTCTTTGTAAAGCTTGCGCGCGAGCCGTCGCAGCAGGACGCCAGCAACCAGCCCGTCCAGGTCGCTCTCGTGGGTGAAGATGGCGTCAGGTCGCGGGAGTCCGGTCATGTCGGCACGCTAGCTGAAAATCAAAGCACTGGCGAGTGGCGAGTTCATTTATTTCATGGCCGGGAGAACAATTTTCCACTTCCCGCCGCGGAGATGGTGAATCAAACTTGCGGGACATGAAACTTTTTGATTTGTCCGGAGAAGTCGCCGTCGTCATCGGCGCGACCGGGGCGTTGGGTGGCGCCATTGCCGAAGGACTCGCCGAGGCCGGTGCGAAGATCGCCGTGCTCGGGCGCAACGCCGAGCGCGGTAATGCACGGGTCAAAGCCATCGAGGCCAAGGGTGGGCAGGCAGCCTTTTTCGCGTGCGATGCGATTTCACGATGCAGCCTGGCCGAGGCACATGAGCAATTGGAGGCCAAGCTGGGCGCGCCGACGATCCTCATCAATGCCGCTGGCGGTAACGATTCCAAGGTCACCGTGACGGCGGAGAATCCTTTCGAGAAGATTACGCTGGAAGCCTGGCAGGCGAATTTCGATATGAACCTGGTCGGCGGAGTTTTTTTGCCGTGCCAGGAATTTGGTCCCGCGATGTGCCAGCGTGGTAAGGGGAGCATTATCAACATTGCGAGTGTCACTGCGCATCTCCCGCTCTCGCGAGTGGTCACGTATTCGTCGTCCAAGGCGGCGGTGTTGAATCTTTCGCAGTTTCTCGCCCGCGAGTGGGCCACCAAAGGCGTGCGCGTGAACACCATCACTCCTGGATTTTTTCCGGCGGAACAGAATCGCAAGCTGCTGTTTAAGGACGACGGCTCGCCTAGCGACCGCACCAAGGCCATTTGGTCGCACACGCCCATGAATCGCTTCGGTGACGCGTCCGAATTGGTCGGCGCCGCGATTTTTCTGGCCAGCATCCGGGCGAGCAGCTTTGTGACCGGCACGGACATCCGCGTGGACGGTGGGTTTTTGGCACAAACCATTTGATTAAAGCATGGCTGTGATTTCCGAAACCGCCTGGCCGGGGCGCTTGAATGAAACTAAAGTCGCCAAGGTCGTGTCGCAGGCCTTGCCACCGGCGAACTACCGCGGCAAGAAGGTGCTCCTTATCGTACCTGACCACACGCGTACCGCGCCGGTGGGACTGCTGTTCAAGAGCATCTTCGCGCAGCTTGGCGAAGCGACCAGTGAACTGGATGTGTTGGTCGCCTTGGGGACGCATCCGCCGATGAGTGAAGAGGCGATATGCGCGCGGCTGGAAATTTCCGTCGAGCAGCATCGCCAGGAGTATCGGAAAGTCCGTTTCTTCAATCACGAGTGGGACAATCCCGCCGCGTTGCGGGAAGTCGGAGCGCTGACCGCGGGCGAAGTCAGCGAACTCACCGGCGGCTTGTTCTCCATGGATGTGCCGGTCGAGATCAACAAACTCGTTTTTAATTACGACCAGATTATCGTGGTTGGTCCCGTGTTCCCGCACGAAGTCGTCGGTTTCTCGGGGGGCAACAAGTATTTGTTCCCCGGCGTTGGCGGCCCGAAGATTTTGAATTTTTTCCACTGGCTCGGCGCGGTCGTCACCAATCCGATGATCATCGGCAGCAAATGGACGCCCGTGCGCAAGGTCGTCGATCGCGCGGGCGCGTTGGTGCGCGTGGACAAGCTTTGCTTCTGCATGGTGGTGGCGCCAGACAAGTCGCTCGCCGGCCTTTACGCCGGTACACCCGAGGCCGCCTGGGATGCCGCGAGTGAACTATCCCGGCAGGTCCACATCATTTATCAGGACCAGCCATTCCATACCGTGTTGTCCAACATGCCGCCGATGTATGACGACCTGTGGGTTGCCGGCAAAGGCATGTACAAACTCGAGCCCGTGGTGGCCGATGGGGGCGAACTCATCATTTACGCGCCGCACGTGAAGGAAATTTCGGTCACACACGGCAAGATTATCGAGGAACTTGGCTACCACTGCCGCGATTACTTCCTTTCGCAATGGGACCGCTTCAAGGGATATCCCTGGGGCGTGCTGGCC
>CAYWCK010000052.1:13524-18788 GCA_964456685.1 uncultured Bifidobacteriaceae bacterium
CACTCATGTGCGTGGCATCGGTGAGATGAAGGACGGGCGCGAGCATTGCCGCATCCGCGTCACACTGGCCACCGGCATACCAGAGAACATCTGTCGGAAAATAAATCTCGGCTATCGCGATCCGAAGACCATTCGGCTCGAGGATTTCCAAAACCGCGAAAGCGAAGGTGTGCTGTTTGTGCCGAAAGCCGGCGAGATGTTGTATCGGCTCAAGAATCCTCCCACGTGGCAGGCGGATGGCTGAGCTCCCTGGCGAAATTCGTTCGCCGCCACCGGCACTTCCTGCTTGCCGCCCTCGGGTCGTCCGATTAATAACCGCACATGAAGCAATTCAAGCTCCGTGCTTTGGTTCTGTCAGCGCTTTGCTGGTTGGGGTTGGCCGTGATTGTGGCCCTGCCGAGCACCAGCCGGGCGCAAACCAATCAAACCGCCGATCTGGTCTGGCACGATGCGCGCGATTTAAGCCTCGAGGGCAAAGGTTGGTCGGACACCAAGAATTTCTATGATCGACTGCCGGCACGGGCGGAAGGTCTGGTGACTTCCTCCGTCTGGGGATTGAGTCAGCACTCGGCGGGGATGTGTGTGCGATTCACCACGGACGCCACGGCTATCACGGCGCGGTGGAAGCTGCGCAGCTCCTCGCTCGCGATGCCACACATGCCGGCCACCGGAGTGAGTGGGGTGGATTTGTATGTGAAGACGAAATCCGGCTGGCGTTGGGTGGCCAATGGACGTCCCTTGCAGCAATCCGAAGAAAAATTGCTGATCAGCGGCCTCACGCCGGGACAGCGGGAATTTGCGCTCTACCTGCCGCTCTACAACGGCGTCGAGGAAGTGAAGGTGGGCGTTCCGGCCCAGGCGGCCATCTCCGCAATGCCGGCGCGTGGACCGAAGCAGAAGCCGATCGTCTTCTACGGCACTTCGATTTTGCAAGGCGGCTGCGCTTCGCGACCCGGCACGGCGTATCCCTCGATTCTTGGCCGCAAGTTGGATTGGCCCACCATCAATCTGGGTTTCTCCGGGAGCGCGCGCTGCGAGCCTGAGCTGGCAGGGGTGATGGCGGAATTGGATCCGGCGGTTTATGTGCTCGATCCGCTGGCCAACATGACCGCGGAATTGGTCGCGGAGCGAATGGAAAATTTCGTGCAAATACTCCGCCGGGCGCATCCGCAGACGCCTATCGTCCTGGTGGAGAACGCTCGGTATCCCAACGATGAATTTCTCGCCAACAAACGGGCAAAAATCAGCCAGCAAAACCAACGCCTGCGGGAGATTTACGAACGCCTCGTCCGGGCTGGGGACAAGCGGCTGTTCTATCTGCGTGCACAAAATTTCTTGGGCGAGGATGGCGAGGCCACGGTGGACGGCACGCATCCAAACGATGTGGGATTTTTACGCATGGCAAAGGCTATCGAGCCAACCTTGAAGCGCGCCTTGCGCCAGGCGCGTTAACCCACCGAAATCCGACCAGCAGCTTACTTCACCGAGCGAATGGTCGGCGTGGTTTTGGGCAGTTCTTGAATTGGGAACACCTCATCAAACTCGCTGTCGATGAACTTGACGGCAATCTGCACGGAGGTCAGCGAGTGCTCGCGGGCGAAATCAATGGCCCGCTGCGAGTGCTGGAAGTCCAACGCCTCATGGGGGTTGGCCGTCCAGTTGCCCAAACTGCGCACGTATAGTTGTGTGCGCGTGTGCTGTAACAAAATTTTCATGACTCTACCGTGTCCCGATTCCTTTTCTCGCCGCCGTGTGCGCGGAGGCGAACTGGCTCACGTCAAAAACATAGCGCGTGGATGGATGTCGGCAAGTAAAGAAAAGTGCCCCAGGCAACGGAGAATACGGACTGCATCTGGATTTCCCGGTTGCGTCTGTCGGTCAATCCCTTCCGGGGTATTCCCCGCATTGTTTCCCGCCTCCGCCGGTCTCAAATCTCCACCGTCTTCCCAGCGAGCGGTGCGGGATAACGTCCTTGTGCATCGGCCTGCACCGGCGCGGGACTTTGCTCCGTCAATTCATCCACGCTGGCGCAAAATTGGAAGTCCGAAGCCATCGCCTCTTCCCAGGTGATCACCCGGCCCATGTGGACCGCCGCCCGGCCCATGATCGCACCGAGATTGGATAACGCCGCCCGGCGCGCTTCGTTGTGGGGCCGGTTGTTGCGGATGGCGCTCAAGAGTACATCCCATTCCGCCTGCCAGGGATTGATCAATTCCTTGGCTGGCCGCCACGCAATGGTGGCCTGCTCATCCGTGCGCTGATCTTTGTACAGCCAGGAATGCGGCGCGTGAATGCTCCCGGAGAACTTGGCGCCGCATTTGGTGCCGTGAATGAAGGTCGCAAAATCATTGTGGCAATTCGGGATGTACCGACCCGTGACCTGCGCCTTGGTGCCGTCCGCAAAGGTGTATTCCACCGCATAGCTGTCGAGGTTTTGGCTGCAATCGGTGCTCCCGGGAAACCGCCCGCCCACACCGTGAGCGGAGACCGGATAGCTGTCCTTGATCCAGAAGCATTCGTCGATCTGGTGGATCATCAATTCGATAAAGATGCCGCCGGACGACCACATGAATTGGAACGGGTGACCGGGGCTGAGTTGCCAGAGTAATTCATTTTCGCCTTGCGGCCGCGGTCCCATGAAGTAGCCGGGATCCATCCGATACGCGCGGATCAATTGCACTTCGCCCATCGCCCCGTCGCGGATCTTCTGGATCAACGCTTGGCGGGCGGAGGAATGGCGGCACATCAACCCGGCCGCTATTTTCAACCCCTTCTTCTCTGCGGCTTCACCGGCGCGCAGGATTCGTTTGATGCCGCCGGGGTCGGCCGCAAAATCCTTCTCCATGAAAACGTTCACGCCCTTTTTCACCGCATACTCCAGATGCGGTGCGCGAAACGCCGCATGCGTGGTGAGAATGGCCACATCGCCCGGGCGGAGGCAGTCAATCGCATGGCGATAGGCATCGAAACCGCGGAAGCGTCGCTCAGGGGGCACGTCCACGTTCTTGCCCAGCGCGGTCGCCAAGGCCGAATGCGATTGCTCCAGCCGGTCTGCCCGCAAGTCCGCCATGGCAACCAGCTTGATTGGGCCGGCGGCGCCAGTGCCCAACGCACGTTTGGTTCCATTATCATCACCCAACACCAACCCGCCTGCGGACATCGCATTGGCGACTGCACCATTGCCGCGTCCGCCACATCCGATCAGCGCCAGTTGAATTGTATTGTCTTCGCCGGCATGCACGGCGGGCAGGGGGACTCCAGCGAGCGCCGAGGCCGCTGCCAATTGACTCGTTGTCTTGATGAATTCCCGGCGCGAGGTGAAGGAAGAGGCGTTCCGTTTCATGCCTATGGCTTAACGCGGGCACCGGCGAAGCGGAAGCAAATTCTCTGGCTGCGGTTGGCAGTCGCAACATGGATGTTGTCTGCCGCGCGCCGCTGTCCCAATCTGATCGCCGCCATTTATATTAATCCCTGATCCACCAACTTGGTGTTTATGAATGAGATGACAATTCAGATTCCCACCCGGAAATCGTCAGTCCGATCCGTTTGGTTTTTGCTCGCGGCAGTGGTTACCGCCATGACTGTGTCAGCAGCGGACGATAATCCATTCACCAAGCGAACGCCGCCCCCGCTGGTTGGTCGCTGGGATGTGACGGTTCGCGACGGCGAGCAATCGTATCCCTCCTGGCTCGCATTTGAGCAATCTGGTTATCGCACCCTCGTCGGCACTTACGGCGGACAGTTCGGCAGCGCCCGCCCCATTGCCGAAGTCCAATTGGAGAACTCAACGGGCCGCTTTCATTTCACCATCCCGCCGCAGTGGGAGCGCCGCACGAATCCAGTGGTGTTCACCGGCGTGCTCGCGGGCGAGACGCTGCGCGGCGAAACCGCCAACGATCAGGGGCAGACCATTTCCTGGAGCGCGCGGCGTGCGCCTGCACTCGAACGTGCGACGATGCCCAAGTGGGGAACACCGATCAACTTGCTCAATGGCCGTGACTTGACGGGTTGGCGACCGCGGCACCCGCAGAAGCCACACGGGTGGCGCGTGATCAATGGCGCATTGACGAACGCCGTTCCCGGAAACGATCTGCGCACCGAGCGGGAGTTTTCTGATTTTAAACTGCACGCAAAATTCCGTTATCCCAAAGGCAGCAACAGTGGCATTTACCTGCGCGGCCGTTACGAGGTGCAGATCGAGGACAACTTCGGCGCACCGCCCGACAGCCATTTCATTGGCGGCGTTTACGGCTTCCTCAATCCGCGGGTTAACGCGGCCCGGCCGGCCGGCGAATGGCAGACCCTGGATATCACTCTGATTGGCCGCGTTGTCACGGTGGTGCTAAATGGCGAGCCGATCATCGAGCGGCAGGTGATTCCCGGCATTACTGGGGGCGCGCTCGACAGCAACGAAGAACTGCCGGGCCCACTATTGGTGCAGGGTGATCACGGCCCGATTGAGTTCAAGGAACTGAAACTCACGCCCGCAAAATAAAGCCTCCGGCTGCCCAACCTGTCGCGGTCGAACTCAGCCGGACGCGGTCAGTTTGAAATTCAATCGAACCACTCATCCGCTTCGTCGAACGCGGGAATCGGGATGTTGATGATCTTCAATTGGCCGATCGCCCGGTGGCGGCAGCCCGGCTTGATGTAGATCGCGCTCATCGGCTTCACCGGAATGCGCTCGCCATCAAGTTCCATTTCACCTTCGCCCTCCAGCACGAGGTAGATTTCGGTCATGCGCCGGTGATAGTGCGAGCGCGCATCGGCGTGAATGTGGACGGCGTGGAGGCTGGCCACTGCACCCGGTAGTTCTGCAAAGGCCCGCTGGGTTGAGCCGCATGGACAAGGGCGGGCGGGAAGTTCGTCGAGCTGTGCGAACGCGTAGTTGGGCATGCGCACGAAAAGTAGCGTGCGCCTTGCCGGCAGGTCAATCAGCAGCGTGCGAGTCCCGGAGACATTTCTCCCTCGGGCCTCCAATTCAATGGCCCTTAAGCCTCACCGAAAGCAACCTGCGCCGCGGGCAACGACCGTTTGATTTCTGCCAAGCGATAGCCGAAGCCGGGGCCGCCCAGCGTTGCGAGATCCAGTCTGCCTTTTTGCCGTCGGTAGAGTCCGGGGTGAACCTTCGCCTCGATGGCGGAGGCTTCCGGATAAAACTGCATCGCGTTGGTTTCCACGCCATACAACGTGCCGACGTGCGCGGCGAGCAGGACGTGCGGGATTTGTGCAATCATCGGGTTCGTTAAGTCCTGCACCATCAC
>CAYWCK010000053.1:0-18763 GCA_964456685.1 uncultured Bifidobacteriaceae bacterium
AAGGCGCCGGGCAAATTTGCTTTCTTGGAAGGCAAGACACGCATCGAAATTGACATGACTGCTGCCGCGGGCGGCAAGATCTCGGCTGATTCCGCGGCCCAGATGAAGGCCATGGGCATGGACCGCATGATCATGATCAGCGTTCCCGAAAAGAAAGTGAGCTACATGCTCTATCCCGGCATGGAAGCCTATATCGAGATGGAGGCCAAGGACGCGGAAGACCCCAAGGCGGCCGACAAATTCAAGATTGATATCAGCGAGCTCGGCAAGGAAACCTTGGACGGTCGGGCCTGCGTAAAGAACAAGGTGGTCGTCACCGACGACAAGGGCGCCACGCACGAATCCACCACGTGGAACGCCACCGACTTGAAGAAATTTCCGATCAAGATGGTGACCGTTGAGCGGGGGACGGAGGTCACGATGCTTTTCAAGAACGTCAAGTTGGGCAAGCCGGATGTATCCCAATTCGAGCCGCCGAAAGGTTACAAGCGCTACGGCAACATGATGGAGATGATGCAGGACATGATGCAGCGCGCCGGCGGTGGTTTCCCGCCGCCGGGCGGTAAGTAATTCCAACTCCCAAAGCTTCCCCCTCGGCCCCTCCCGCTTGGGAGGGGCTTTTGCTTTCTGCCTCAAGTTTGCCCCTGAGCCGCCGATGTAAACGCGTATGGACATTGCCGCGGCCGGAAACAACTCGTTGCTGGAAAGCGTTCTTAATGCGGAATCCACGCGCGTTGAAATCGGCGTCGCCGTAGCTCGTAAGGCCAAGGATGTCCAGGAACAACAAGGCGAAGCGATGATCGCCTTGCTGGAGAAATCCGCACTCCCGTCTGATCGGCTGGATGTTTACGCCTGACGCCGACGTTTGGGAACGGCTGACCTTTCTTGCCAACTCCTTCTTCGCTGAATCATCGTGCCTTCACGGCGACGACCTAACATTCACGAAGCTCTCCGTTATAGTGGTTTAATTACAACGGTGGCCGTGTGGCCGAGGCGCAGCGCTCTCCCTCACCCTTGCCCTCTCCCGCTGGGAGAGGGGATCGCCTTTGGATAATTTCTGAAAGTTTTGGCCTCTATCGAGCCGCTGGCAGCGATCCCTTGATCCGGACGCAGCGCGCCGTTCTCCCTCTCCCGGCGGGAGAGGGCCGGGGTGAGGGAGAACTTCCCTACGCATTATTCGGCTGCAGTTTTATTGATACCGCTCTAGTGGAGTGATTCCCCCGGCGACAATACCCATGCTGACGGATGCGGCTTCATGCCGATGTGCGGGTAATAGGTCACCGCCTTGGGTGCTGCGAGCAAGATGACCATCGCGCCGGCGCCGGCTTCCTGTGTGCGTTGGATCAAAACTCTGCCGATGCCTTGCTTCTGGTGCGAGGCGCGCACCGCGAGATCGGACAAATATGTCGCGTAGCTGAAATCGCTCACGCTGCGGGCGATGCCAACCAGAAGCTCACCGTCCCAGGCCGTCACCACCAGATTGGCATTGGCCAGCATGAGCCGCATCCGCTCACGGTCGTTTACCGGCCGGCGTTCTCCCAAAGTGGAGGCGCGGTATAGTTCGATGACCTGGTCCAGGTCCAGTGCGTTGCCGAGGCGATAAGTAATCATGGAATGTTGCAGTTGCGTCCGGCGATCCGTGCTCAAAGGTCGTTGGCAAGGCAGCCTGATGCCGACCGGCTCTGCGGACCACGAAAAAGAAAAACCCCGCGCCGGGCGGCGCGGGGCTGAGCGGATGAACCAAACTCAGGATTTATTGCCCGCGTCTTTCGGGCTGGCGAGCTTCTTGCCCGCGGCCTTGGCGGATGCGCCTTCGGTGCAGCACTTGGCTTTGGCCATCGGGCAGGTCGCCTTGTCCTTGTCGGCGGCGCAAGTTGCCCCGGCCTTTTCCTTGCCCGGGCAGGCGGCTTTATCCTTTGGGCAGGTATTTTCACCGGCAAAAGCGCCGAGCGTGAAGGCGGATACCGTAATCGCCAGAATTAGTTTCTTCATGGTTGTCTCGTGGTTTTGGTTTGTGTCTTGACCGCTATCCGACTACGGCGGCGGCCGGTTTGTTCAAAGTAACCCCTGATCGTCCCGGGCGAAAATTAGCCGCAATTTGCAAAACCGCCAGTTTTCTCTCCGGCGGCAGGCCGGCGAAATTAACGTGCGATCTTTAGCTCCTTCAGCACGGGCAAGTTGACTGGCGGGTTTGTCGCGGAAGCTGGACGTGCAAAGCTTGTGCCCAACGCGCGCGAACGCGTCGTCTCGCCACCCGTAGCCAGATAGAACCAATCCGATGTGCTCCCCGCGTCAATGTTCTCCTTCGCCTCCCACGTGGCACTGGAGGCGGTGAACCTGGCCTGCGTCAGCGGCTCCCACTTATCGGCGCTGGTGCGCACCCAACCGTTACCGAAGCGCGCGCGCCTGACTTCCTTCACGCTGCGGCCGTCGCGGCGGAAATCTTCCACGAAGCTGTAATAGCCGCGCAGTGGTTTGCCGTCTGTGCGCGTCCGAAACGTCACCAGATGCCGCCAGTCCCGCGCCGACGCATCGTAGAACCAGCCGGCGTAAGCCGTCTTTGTCCCCGCCACCGTGGCCTGCACCAGGAAACGGCATACTTCATTCGTCGCCCACTGATGCGGCCACAGGCATTTCCCGCCGGTTCCTTCACCGCCGAACCGGCTCACCTGCGTGCCCGCACCCTCGAAGAGAACCTCCACGCGCTGTTCGAGCGGCACTTTGTTTGCGTCGTCGCCCTTCGTCGGATCCCAAACCGAAAAGATTACCAGTCGGTTCGTCGGCGAATTCAATTCTTGGATGCCGAAATAACCGGTGTTCCATCCGCACGCCATGAAGTAGCTGCCGCGGGTGGATTGCTCCACCACGACTTCGTTGTAGAAAACGTCTCCCTCTGGGGCGGAGTAACCCAGATGCACCGATCGCGCCGCCCGGGGCGCTTCGGCGGCGCCGATTACGGCGGCGAAACCTGTCACCACGGCGATTGCCCACCAGGGTTTATGATGTGCGAACATCGGGGAAGGTGGCCGACTTTTGGGTGATCATTCGCAATCTTCGTCCAAATTCATGCGCGAGCGCAATCATCTCCCGGGCCTCGGCGGGGGGAAGCTGGCGCGTGCTGTTCCACTCCCATAACGCCAGCCAGTGCTGAAAATGTTCCGGCTGCAAGCCGAGCGAAAGGTGCGCTCCCGCAAAACCGCCGCGATACTTGGATTCGCCGCCGGTTTGCAACGCCCAGAACTCGGTGATTTTCAGCAGGTGCGCCGGCCAGTCCGGAATGTGCGCCGCAAAGATCGGGCCCAGCACCGCGTGCTGCCGCACGTCGGCGTAAAACGGCTGGATGAGCTTCAGGATGCCCTCATGGCCACCCAGCCGGTTGTAGAGTGAAACGGTTTCGCTCATGCGAGCGCGAAGCAGGGCTCCGCGAATTATGTCGGTGCTCCGGCGGAGTCATGCTCCGCCGCACGTCAGCCGAGCAAGCTTTTCGCCTTGGCGAGCGCTTCCTCCAGTTTGCTCGTGTCCTTGCCGCCGCCGCGGGCGTGGTCCGGCTTGCCGCCGCCTTTGCCGCCGACGATCGGCGCGATGGCCTGGATGATCTTACCGGCCTGAACCTTGGCGGTGTATTCGGCGGAAACTGTCGCGACGAGGGCCACGGAATTTTCCGAGCCGCCGCCGAGCACGACCACGCCTTTGAAACGGCTCTTCAAGGCGTCCGCGATGGCCTGGAGGAAATCGCCGTTGGCGTCGCCGAGGTTGTGCGTGATGAGCGGGATGCCGTTCACCGGTTGCGCCTGCGCCACCAACTCGCTGGCGGCGTTGGACGCATTGCGTTGCAACGCGATCTGCACTTCCTTCTCCAGCGCCTTCTGTTGCGCGAGCAGGCTTTCGATCTTCTTTTCCAGCTCTGCCACCGGAGAATTCAGATGTCCCGCGACGGAACGAAGGAGGCGAAGTTGATGGTTCGCCACATTGTACGCTTCCATTCCAGCCACAGCCTCGATGCGCCGCACGCCGGCGGCGATGGCGTTTTCCCCGACGATGCGGAACAAGCCGATCTCGCCCGTCGCGCGCGTGTGCGTGCCGCCGCAAAGTTCCATCGAATAGCCGTCGAGCTTGTGCGCGCCGCCGCCGATCTGCACGACGCGGACGGTGTCGCCGTATTTGTCGCCGAAGAATTGCATCACGTCCTTGCGCGACTTGACGTCGGCGTACGGCACTTCAATCCACGAGACGCCAGCGTTTTCGAGGATGCGTTCGTTGACGAGTTTCTCGATGTCGGCCACCTGCGCGGGCGTGAGCGGCGCGCTGTTGAAATCGAACGTCAACTTGTCCGGGCCGACGAAGGAGCCTTTCTGCGACGCTTCCTTGCTCACGACTTCATGCAACGCCCAGTGCAACAGGTGCGTGACGGTGTGATGACGCTGGATGGCATCGCGGCGGGGTCTGTCCACCGAAAGCGAGACAGTTGTGCCGGGCAAAGGTAGGACAGGCGTCGCGCCTGTCTCCATATTCTTGCCGCCAGTTTGAGACAGGCGCGACGCCTGTCCTACGTCAACGAGATGCAGCCAGGTGTTGCCGGATTTCTGGGTGCTGATCACACGCCAGTTCTGGCCGCTGCCGGTCAACTCGCCGGTGTCGCCGACCTGGCCGCCCATTTCGGCGTAGCAGGCGCTCGTGTCGAGGACGATGGCGGTCTTGTCCTTTTGCGGCACGACCTGCAAGACCTTCGCCGTTACCGAGAGGTTGTCGTAACCGACGAATTTGGTTGGCGTGGTGGTCTCGACTTGGGAAACGGCGATGACTTCCTTCTTCTGCGCGGCGCGGGCGCGATTGCGCTGCTCCTCCATCAACTTCTCGAAACCTTCCTTGTCCACGGTCAAACCGCGCTCTCGCGCCATCAACTCAGTTAGATCGAGCGGGAAGCCGTAGGTGTCGTAGAGTTTGAAGGCTGCTTCGCCTGTGAAAAGGTTTGTATGCTCCTTCATTCCAGAAAGAGCTTTTTCAATTTTGACTAATCTATCCCCCCACCGGTCAACCAAGTCCTCGTAAGCATCCTCCGGCATCTTGGATGAAGTTACCAACGCCTCAACCGTCTCATGAAATTCATCGGCAACAGTTGCAAGCGTCCGAAAATCAGGAGGCAAGGCTTCCCACAATTCGTAGTCGAACTGTTTCAATCGTTCGCTAATTGTTTGTGCGTCCTTTCTGACACCGACGAGATGTTTTTCGAGAGGTTCTTCATTCGCATCGCTCGCATCGTAAGCTGCAACGACGCGGGCAACGTGAGGAGTGATACTCAAACAGATTTTTCCCACTTCCCCGACTTGCTCAACCATCCGCTCGAAAATTGAAATACCAGTATCCAACGTCTTGTTAAACGCCTCCTCCTCGACGCGGATGACATCCTGCACGTGCTTCTTCTTGGCGCGAATTTCGGGGAAGATGTCGCCCATCGTATCGGCGAGCACGTCCACGAGTTTGTAGAAGAACGGTTCGTGGAAGCCGAGCGAGCGGCCATAGCGCACCGCGCGGCGCAGGATGCGGCGCAGGACGTAATTGCGATCCGTGTTGCCGGGTTGAATGCCGTCAGCGATCGCGAACGAGAGCGTGCGGATGTGGTCGGCGATGACGCGGAACGCCACGTCGCTCTTCTCCTGCTCCGTGTCGCCGGTGCTGCCGGTTTTCGGGAGCGTCGAGCCGTATTTCTTGCCGCTGAGTTTTTCGATGGCGTCGAAGATCGGGCGGAAGATGTCGGTCTCGTAGTTGGAAATCTTGGCGGTCTTGAAATCGGTCAGGCCCTTCGTGCCTTGGATGATGCTCGTGACGCGCTCAAAGCCCATGCCGGTGTCCACGTGCTTGGCCGGCAGCGGCGCGAATGTGCCGTCCGGGTTCGCGTTGAACTGGATGAAGACGTTGTTCCAGATCTCGATGCAACGGGCGTCGCCCTTGTTGACGAGTGTTCCGCGCGTGTTGCCTTCGGGCGTGAGGTCCACGTGAATTTCGGTGCATGGACCGCACGGGCCGGTTTCGCCCATCATCCAGAAGTTGTCTTTCTTATTGCCGGGGATGACGTGAATTTTCGGATCGCAGCCGGCGGCAGTAAATTTCTTCACCCAATACATCGCCGCTTCCTGATCGGCGACTTCGAAGGGCGACGCGTTCGGATTGGGGGCAATGAATTCCGGCGAAGTCATCGCGAGGGCGATTACTTGCTCGAGTTCGATGGCCCACTTCTTTTCCCAACCGGGCTGGCCGAGATACGGACAGAAGACCGTGGCGTAGAGGCGTTGCGGCGGGAAATTCCAGCCGGGCACGACGAGTTCCCACGCCCAATCAATCGCCTCCTTCTTGAAGTAATCGCCGAAGGACCAGTTGCCGAGCATCTCGAAGAACGTGTGGTGATAGGTGTCGAGGCCGACGTCGTCGAGGTCGTTGTGCTTGCCGCCAGCGCGGATGCATTTCTGGGTATCGGCGGCGCGGGTGTTGAGGCGCGGCACGGCGCCGGCCCACGTGGCGACGTCGGGTTTTTTCTGGCCGAGAAAGATCGGGACGAATTGGTTCATGCCGGCGTTCGTGAACAGGAGGTTCGGCGAATCGGGCAGGAGGGACGAAGACGGCACGATGGTGTGCTGCTTCGACTTGAAGAAGTCGAGAAACGACTGGCGGATTTGAGTGCTTGTCATCATGGCAAATCAACCTGCGGTAAGGTCACCGTGCGGCGGTGGCCGGACAGCGCGGCGCGCCGTCCCTACCAAAAACAGGCGCGAAGCTTAGCGAAAACCCAAGCCGCGAAGCGAGATGGAAGTTTGGCCAGTCATCCCTTGTTTCTGCGCACCGGTTCCAGCAAGCTGGGTGTTGACCCAAGCCCATGTCCAGCCTACCCACTGAACATCGCAAACTGGCCGCGATCATGTTTACGGACATGGTCGGTTACAGCGCATTATCCCAACGAAACGAGGCGCTGGCGCTCGAACTCCTGGAGGAACATCGGCAGTTGCTCCGCGCGGTCTTTCCGCGGCATCAAGGAGTGGAAATCAAATCCACCGGCGACGGCTTTCTCGTGGAATTTGCGAGTGCGCTGGCGGCCGTCCAATGCGCGGTGGAAATTCAAAAGGGCATGCGCGAGCGAAATCGGAGTCGCTCGGCGGAACGGCGGATTTTTGTGCGCATCGGCATCCACCTCGGCGATGTGGTGCGGCGGGAGAACGATGTGTTCGGCGACGGGGTGAACATCGCGGCGCGGATCGAACCGCTGGCGGAGCCGGGCGGCGTGTGTGTTTCGCGCGCGGTGTATGAGCAGATCGAGAACAAGGTGGACCATGCCCTGGTCCAACTCAGCAAGCCGACGCTGAAGAACATTCAGGCGACGGTGGAGGTTTACCGGTTGTTGATTGACGAGCCGCGCGCGCCGCAAACCCGTGAAGTCAGCCGCCAGGGGCCGGGGCGAAAGCTGGTTCTGGGTTTGGCGATGCTGGCCGTGGTGATCCTAGGGTTGGTGTTGGCAGGAAAATTCCCATGGCGACGGACGAACTCCGCCGCCGAGGGAACGAACCCCGGCCCGACAAATGACAGCGCGGCCAGCGTCAACGCCTCCGTGCCGTTGCCGCGGGTTGAGTTTCGGTTGTTGCACTCGTTTGGGCGCACCAACAGCGAGGGTGTGAACGGCTGGGGCCTGGTGACGCTCGCGCGCGATGGTTTTCTGTATGGCTGTGCGTTGAAGCTCGGGCCGGGAGGCAGCGGCTCGATTTATCGCGTGCGCACCAACGGCGCGGACTACGCGGTATTGCATTCGTTCGATCGAATCCGCGACGGCGCGGAGCCCACCGGTGGCATCATCGAGAGTCGGGAGGGGGTGTTGTACGGCACCACCTTTCGCGGTGGCACCGACGATGCCGGCACGATTTTTCGCATCGGGAAAGACGGGAGCGGGTTTCGGGTGTTGCATCATTTCGCGGCGAGCAACGATTGCCGCTTTCCGCAATCCGAGTTGTTGGAAGGGAAGGATGGCCGGCTTTACGGAACGGCGACGGGCGGGGGCGGACGGCGACTGGGTGGCATCTTCCGCATCAACAAGGACGGCTCGGAGTACGCGATCACGACGGATTTTTACCGCGGTCAACCGGATGATCCCCGCACCCCCACGGGCGGGCTGATGCAAGCGCCCGATGGCTTGATCTACGGCACGACCAAGGCCGGAGGACCGCGAAATAGCGGCACGATTTTCCGCCTGGACGCCAGCGGCCGGTTCATCGGCGCCAGCGGATTGGGGCCAGCGGAGAAAGGGCTGACGCAGCCGGAAGGCACTTTGTTGCTCGGGAGTGATGGCTGGCTTTACGGCACGTGTACGCAAGGCGGTTTCGCCGACGCGGGCGGCATTTTCCGCGTGTCCCGGGAGGGCAACAATTTCACCGTGCTCCACGAGTTTGGAGCGATCAAGGATGATGCGCGCCAACCCAGCGCCGGCATGGTGGAGGCGGGGGATGGTTCGCTTCTGGGAACGTCCCTGGCGGGTGGGACGGTGGATAAAGGAACGATTTTCCGGATCAACAAGGACGGACGCGGTTACCAGACGCTGCACCATTTCACCGGCCGGCTTGACGATGGCGGGCGTTGTCGCTCGGTGCTGACGCCGGGTGCGCCGGGAGTGTATTACAGCGCCACGCTGGTGGGCGGCAACTCTGGCTACGGCAGCGTGTTTGAGTTGGCTGTGCCCGATCTGGCGCAAGCCGCAGCGAAAAAGTCCGCCGCGCTGCGCTGAGAATACCGGCTCGCCGACATTTGAATCGCGTTGGAGACTTCCCGCGGTTGCACTCCATTTCGGCTCACCGGAGGTTGCCTGCGCCGAGATGAATCGGGGCATTGAATAATGCACGGAGGCGGCGGGCGAAGCTGCAAACTGCCCGATCAAAATTCGTCGTGCCAATTTCGGCGCTGCATCCCGCAATTCAGAGGAAGCGACACTGCGCTCTTGTGATAAATCTTCATTTCAGGCCCACAACGCGGGTTGCGGGTGATCAAAGCTCATGTATGATGGTGCGAATTTTTTGCTGATCGAGAACCAAATCTGGCGGCGGCTTCGGCTGGCTCGCGGGGTGCTTGGTCGTTGTTTTGGATGATTGAAAGTACTGTGCGGTTGACGTTCGCGGTGCGGAAGTGCGTCGGCCAAGTTTTTGAATTCTGCGCTGTTGGCTTCGTTCTGCTGTTCTCCCATGAGTCAGTGCGTGCGGTGCAATTTGGTGTCAGTGCGGCGGTGCAAAAAGCGCCGCCGCAGATCACGCTGTCTTGGGACGCTGCGCCGTGGGGCGGCGCGAGCTATACGGTTTATCGTTCCACCGCCATTGGCGGCTACGCCGGCGGGGACGGGAACTGGACGCCGCTTGCGAGCGGCTTGACGGGCAACAGTTTTGCCGATCTGAACGTCGTCGTCGGAACTGAATACGAATATCGCGTCGAGCGCACGGGCTCTTCCTTCAACGGCAACGCGTATCTGGCCACGGGCATCGAAGTGCCGCTGGACGACGCGCGTGGAAAACTCGTGCTCGTCGTGGACGCCAGCTACACGAACAACCTGGCGTCGGAGATAAACCAGCTGGTTGGTGATCTGATCGGCGACGGCTGGACGGTGATTCGTCAGGATGTCCCGCGGGCCAGCACACCGGCAGCGGTGCGGGGATTGATCCAAGCCGCCTATCTCGCCGACCCGGCCGAGGTCCAGGCGGTTTATCTTTTGGGTCGCGTACCGGTGTTGCGCTCGGGAAGCCTCAACCCGGATGGTCACGGTGGGCGGGCAATGCCGGCCGATGGATTCTATGGGGACGTCGATGGCGTTTGGAGCAACCCCAGTTATCTGCCGTCGGATGTGGATTTGCAGGTCGGTCGCGTTGATCTGTACGATATGCCTTCCTTTTCGCCCCTGACCGACACGGATCTGACCCGGGAGTATCTAAACCGGGCGCACGGCTGGAAGCACAAAGGATGGACGGTAACCGCACGAGCGGCGCAAATGACGACGGCGACCGGCGAATCCTTTCAACGTCAATTCTTCGGCGCCGCGGCGCCGACGATCATCCCCAATAACTATTACGCCGCGAACGGTTATTATTCGCCCGAGTTCTGGAATGAGGTGCAGGCGAATGATTATCTGTGGTTCACCAAGGGCACCGGTGGCGGCGCGTACACGGCGTGCAGCGGCATGGGATCGACCTATCATTACGCGGCCTCGCCGGGAGTGAAGACCGTGTTCAATGCCGAGTTCGCCAGTTATTTTGAAGTGTGGGACGTCACCGATAATTTTCTGCGCGCTCCGCTGGCGGCCAAGGGCTATGCCTTGACCGATGTCTGGTCCGACAATCCGGCGTGGGTGTTTATGCACATGGCCATGGGGCGGAACATCGGTTTCAGCACGCGCGTCAGCCAGAACAACAATAGCTATTACAACATCCCGGGTTATCCGAGTCTGCCGAACAGCCGGCGCGGTGTGCACATGGCGCTGATGGGGGATCCGACCTTGCGAATGAACATCGTTGCCCCGCCGGCCAATGTTGTGGTCACGACCAACGGCACCGATTTGCTGCTCACATGGTCCGCCTCCCCGGACGCGGCTCTGCAAGGTTATGCCGTCTATCGCGCGCCGGCCGCGGGCGGCACGTTCAAGCGCTTGAACACCAGCCTGACCACGACCCTCAGCTACCGGGACGCTTCGGCCGCGGCGGGAAATTATAGTTACATGGTTCGGGCGGTGAAATTGGAGGTGACGCCCAGCGGAAGTTATTTCAACGGCAGCCAGGGTGTCTTCAGCTCCGCACCAGCGGGCGTCCCGACGGGTGAACGCCCGGTCTTAAACACGGAGATTGCGCCGGTCGCGCCGGTGACGTTCGTCGTGACCTATTCGCCGTCGAATTTTGCCTCGTGCTCACTCACGGCGTCGGACGTGACGCTCAACAAGACGGGGAGCGCCACGGGCAATGTGACGGTTTCGGGTTCGGGTAACACCCGGCTCGTAACCATCAGCGCCATTACCGGCAGCGGCACATTGGGAATCACAATTCCAGCCGGCACCGCCCGCGACTCGGCGGGCAACAGTTTCCCCGCGGCGGGGCCAAGCCCGGCATTTACCGTCGATTCCTCACGTCCAACCATCACCCAAATCCGGCGACTGAGTTCGGGCGCGATGCATTTGGAATTTTTGGGCAAGCCGGGTGCTTATTATCTGGTCCAAGCCAACTCGAATCTACGCACCACCAACTGGATCACGCTGGGGACCCGAGGAGCGACTTGGGAGGGAACTTTTCAATTCGACGACCCGGGCGCCACGACCAATACCGCGCGTTTCTATCGCACGGTAAATCAATAAGCCGTCGGTTCAGAATGCTCGGTCACGCCGGTGACAGAAATCTGATGTAGCGTGATTGACGCTGTGTTCGCGGAATCAATTCCTCAAGGCGCCCGCAACCGGAAGAACTGCTGCGGGCGGTCGGCGTCCACTGCGGCCCGGAAGGCGCCGTTCGAGATCACCACTGGATTCGTTGCCAGCGTCCAGATCGTCGGCAGCGTCAGGTTGCTGGCGGTGACGAGCGCGTAACCGGGCGCGTTGGTGGGCCAGAACAATTCCCATTGCGCGCCGACTGGACGGACCGAGAGCGTGACGTTGGTGAGCACGGTGAAGGCAACCGGCGCCGAGGTGCGGCTGGCGCCGTAATTGTCCACGGCCACGGCGGTAAGCGTGTGCAATCCGGGTGGCGGCGTGTTCCAGGTGAAATTGTACGGCGATGTCGTGTCGTGGCCGAGCAGTTGACCGCTGGCGAAGAACATCACGTTCGTGACGCTCCCGTAGGGATCGTTGGCGAGCGCGGCGAGCGGGAGGTTCGGCGGGTTGAGTTGCGAACCTTGATCCAGCGGATTGGTGAGTGACACCGTCGGCAGCTGATTGCCCGTGCCGGTGAGTTCGAGATCAAAACTCATGTCCGGGCTGCTGACGGAATACTGGTGGACTTCCACCGCGAGCACATTATCGCCGGCGGTGAGCAGCGGTGGCACGAGCGCGTTCGATAGCGGAATTTCCAACCACGCATTTTCGGCCGCGCCGGAAACGTTGTTGGTGGCGAGCGTGGCATCGGTGACGGCGCCGGCGGACATGTTGTTGCGGTAAATCTCCGTGCCATTGAGGTAAACCACCGCGCCGTCATCGCGTAGCAGGCGCAGGACGAGATTGCTCGTGCCCGTGGCGGCGGAGAAGTGGTGGCGGAACCAGGTCGTGATCGGATGGAAAAGCTGGTGCGAGCCCAGATTGACGACCGTCGTTTCATCACCGTCGCCGTAACCGAATTGCGCCTTTGCGGACTTCCAACCGCCGTGGCCACCGTCGTTGAACGCGGGGGAAACCCAGTTCGCCGCCGGCGCGACGCCGGTATCGAGGTATTTCCAAATCGCGCCAGGCGAAATCAGCGTGGCCAGGTTGAGTCCGACGGGCGGAGTGATCAGCACATTTACCGGCGCGGAAGTGGCGGTGAGTCCGCCGCTGTCCGTCACGACGGCCCGGAGCGTGTGTTGACCGGCGGGCGGATTGACCCAGTTCAACGTGTAACTGGCCGTCAAATCCTCGCCGAGTTTCGTGTCGTCCGCAAAGAACTCCACTTTCGTCAGGGCGATGGAATTGCCGAACGTGTCCGTGTCGCTTGCCGTGGCCGCGAGCGGGAGCGTGCCGGGCAGATTGAACACGAGCCAGTTCGTCGGCGTGGTGAGCGCGACGCTCGGATCGTGGTTCGCGTTGTCGTAAATGGCCCGGAACTCGAACGCGAAGCCGAGGTCGGTGCTGAAGCCGATGAGCGGATGGTTTTGATGCACTTCCACCGCGATGAGATTTTGCCCGGTGACGATCAGCGAAGGCGTGAAATCGTTCGTGATCCATTGCTTCTCCTCCGGATCCGCCAGCGCCGTCAACGCTTCATCCGTCCACGCGAACCGGCCGGGCAGATTGTCGGACCAAACGAGCGCGCCGTTCAAATACACCGCCGCGCCGTCGTCGCGAATCATCCGGCCCTCCCAACCATAAATGGCTTCCGGATGGCTGACGTTGAAAGTTTTTCGGAAAGCGAAGGTGGTAATGCCGTTCGCGCTGCCGATGACCGTGTTTTCGCCATCGCCACCGAAGCCGAGTTTGGCCGTGCCCACGGGCCAGGCCGCATCGCTGAAACCGGGATCGTTCCATGTTGAGCCCGGGTTCACGCCGGTGTTCAAGTAGCGCCACGTGGTGTTGCTGGCGACGAGCAGCGAGAAGAACTGGTTGCCGCGCGTGGTGAACTGCCAGACCGGGCCGTCGTTGGTGTAGTTGTTGCGGCGCGTTTTCAACTGCCAGTAATACGTCGTCTCCGGCAGCAAGGTGGCGAGCGACCACGAATGGTTCGTCGTCGAGCCCTTGCGTTCGGCGGCGCCGGGCGTCGGATTCGTGCCGAAGTAGAGATCGAAGAACGTCGGCGCCGCTGAAGGCGCGACCATCTGGATATTGTCGAGATGAACGTTGAGATAACCGCCATCATCCTGCTCGACGAACGCCACGCGGGCCCACTGTCCGCGCCACGGCATCAAATTCGCCGTGCGATTCGTCGGCCCGGTGAACGCCGGCAGGTTGGAACTCGTCGTGAACAGCGTGGACAACACCACGTCGTTGGTGTCACGCAGTTCGACGCGGAAGCCGTGCGTGCTGCTGAACGGTCCGCCGTGGTTGCGGATGCGATCGGTCCACGAGAGCACGAGATTGGTGGCGCCATCGGGAAGATAAAAATCCTGGTAGAGCACGTGCGTGCCGCTGCCCGCCTGGTCGGTGAGCGCGCTGAAACTGCCCGCCAGCGGCGCGAGCGCACCATCCGGCGATTGCGGATTGTACGCGCCGTTGTTGGCCACCCAGCCGCCGGCGGTGGAGCTGACATGCGTCCAACCGGTGAAATCGCCGGTTTCAAAATCGCCATTCACCACCAGTTCGCCTTCGGCCGCGCCCCAGGAAAGATCGGTGGCCATGCTGACGTTCGTGGCGAGGTGCGGCGGTTGCGGGTTGTAAGGTTCGGGCGGGCCGTCGTTGTCGAAGACCAGCACAAAATTCGTGGCCGGTGCGAAGCCCGTGGCGAGTGCGCGCAACTGCACGCCCACCAATCCGTCCACAACGGCGTCGTCCTGCATGAAGAGCGGGATCGTGATGTTCGTGCTGCCCGCGGGAATGAAGCCGCCGAAGAGCGGTGTCTTGATTTCCGATTCGTCATCGCTGATCAGGAACACGAGGAGATTCGTGGCGAGCACGCCGGAAAGTTGCACCGTGCTCCCATTGGTGACCGTGCCGCCGCTTTCACTTTGGAACAGGCTGGTGAACATCGTCAGGTTGGTGCTTTCGTTGTCGAGCACGGTGACGTTGGCGTTCGCTGGCGTCCAGTTTTGCACGCTCGCGGTGACGGTGACGCTTTGCGGTCCTTCAATGCGGTTGTTGTCCGGCGTGCCGAAAAGGAAACCGGTGTTGGTTTTGCCGGACTCGATGAATACGACCGGCGGCACGGCCAGATCTTCGGATTGGCTGGATTGGAGAAACACGCCGACGAGCCCGGCCGCGGGCGCGCTGATGTTCACCACGCCCACGCCGCTGCCGTTTTCGTTTCGCGTTGCGGGCAACGAGAGGGAGATGGTCGCCGTCTCGTTGTCGTGAATCGAAATCGGCGCGGTGGCCGGCGTGTAACCGATGCGCGACGCGGTGATGAAGGCTACTTGCGTGCCGTCGCGAATCGCATCGTTGGCCGGCGTGATCGCGAAGGACGTCTGGTTCGTGCCGGCGGGAATCGTGACGCTGGCGGGCACGGTGACTTCAGTCGTGTCGCTCGAAGTCAGGTTGACGGTGATGCCGCCCGCCAAAGCGCGCCCTTCGTATGCCACAAAACCGGTGCCGCTGGCGCCGCCCTCGGTGACGCTGGGCGGCAGCTTCAAGGACAGTTGCGGTTCGCTGCATGAGCGAGAGGCGCTCAAATCGGTCTCCGCAAAGAGCGGCGGTGTGCCGCCACCGGGGGACAAGCCGCAGATGCCGGCGACAACCTCCTCGGCGAGAAAGGTCAGGCGGATGCGACCGTCGAAGTACATCTGGAGCTGGAAGCTGGCTTCCTTGGCGGAGGTGCTTTTCACGTTTTCCCACGTCGCCACCAACTGGTCCGGCAATTGTTGGTAGGAGAACCGCGCCGGCCCCGTAGCGTAGAAGCCTTGCCGAAAAGCCGAGATGCGCGGGACGGCAAAATGCCCGAAGTAGCCGCCGGACGTCTCGAACTCCGTACTGTTGTTTCCGAGGATGATTGACCCGTAGCGGCAGAATTGCACCTGCGAGTAGTTCGAGTTGTAGTACGGGAAGGTGGCGCCGTTGGTGAGTAGGATCGTCGCGGCGTAAGCATTGGTCAGGTCCAGTGTGACCGCGTTGGAGGTGGCGACGATGAATTGTGCTGGCGACGGCACCACCCGGCACACGGAATAATTCGTCCCCGTGGCGTCCGGTTCGAACCACAGTGAGCGATTGGCGAGATCGCCCGCGTCGTCGATTGTTTCAAAATTCTCCACCGGGGGCGAACTGATGCCGACGACGAAACTGAACACGCGACGAAACACCGCTCCGCTGGTGGTGTTGGTGAAGAAGACCGAGAAGGCATAGCCGCCCGCCGGCAACGTGCCCGCCGCCGCGGCATTGATCGAGGCGATCACGTTTTGCGCGGTGTGCGCCGACAACGCGCTGCCCACGCTGGAAAGTTCCATCGGCGGCTCCGCGTATGCGGCCCAATTCAGCGACGAGCCGCTCTGATTGGTCAGCATGAATGTGGCGCTGCCCGGTTTGAACGGGCCGCCCACCGGGCCCGCCACTTGTTTGCCGAAACCGGGCGTGATGTTGAGATTGTCGAGCGAATCGAAACTCTCCACCACGCCGGTGGTCGTGCTGCTGGCAGGCGCAGTCGCGCCGACGCCGAGACCGCGTTTGGCGAAGGCGGCCCAGAGGACGGTTTTGTTTGTGCCGGAACAATCCGCCTGCTCCGCTTGAAGGATTGCGTCGCGCGCCTGAATGAAGGTCGGGTTGAGCGGCGTGAGTTTCAAGCCGTCCACCACGAGTTGCATCATCAGTTGATTGCCGGTGGCGAAGCCCAGCTTCGTTATCAAGGCGGCGCGGCATTCCCACAGGGCGCTGCACCAAACCTCGCCTTGCATGTGAACTTCCGCGGCGCTGAAACCATAGAGCACCGGATTCATCGGAATGCCCGTGTGTTCGCTGGCCTGATCGGGATCAATGTCCTTGAACGTGAGTGGATTTTTTTCGAGGTCGGTGGAATAGGGATAACGCCGCACGCCGAAATAATAATTGACCTGATAATCCGAACCCCACATGCGCAGCGAAGCATAGGCGCCCTTGGCGTAGTTGCCGTTCAAGTTGTCGCCCGAGGCACTGGTCAGCGACAGGGCGAAGAAATCCGACCAGCCCTCGCCCATGCCGCGGCTCTGCATTTCGTCGATGCCGGAGCCGTCGCCAACCAGGCGATTGCTCATCGCGTGGCAGTATTCGTGAATGACGATCTCGGCATCCAAGGCGGCCTCGCGATCGGGATTGGGGCCGCTGTAAATGCCCAAGGCCATCAAGACACTACCACCTTCGGGATAAGTCGTCATGCTGGCGTTGTCGTCTGACGAGGGGTCGTTGGCGTTGATCGTAACACGATCTTCTCCCAATCCGCCACGGTTGAAATTCGTCTCCTGGCAATTGCGATTCGCTTCATCGAAGCCCAGCGCGTAAAGCTTGTCGTGGGCGAAATTCACCCAGTAGAACGCGTTCACCGCCGAGGCCTCGGGATGCGTCTCCGGCGCAAGGGTGAGGTCTAGCGGAAAAGCAAAGACACGACTCGGATTGCCCGTCACCGGATGGCCGGTCCAACTGTTGGGCCCGGTGGCGTACATGTAGTAGGCATAGCTGTTGTTGCCCAAAAGTGTGTTCTCTCCCACATCCACCCATCCGTTCGGAGAGGCGGTCGCGTTGATTGACGTGAAGGTGGCCAGCACGCGCGCAACCGTCGCAGGTTGGTTGGTCAACGGCGTCGCGTAACCGGGCGACATCGGCGTCGGGCTTTCGGTATTGTAGTAGCGGTAAGTGGCCGGATCTGCCGCGCTCTCCGTCACCCCGCGACGCCAGATCACTTCACCCGAGGCTGCGTCCACGAACCATTCGTAGCCGATGTGATGGTTTGATTCCCGCCACCACACCCGCCAGCACAGCCGCATACTGGCGGCGTTCATCGGCAACCAGATCAACGCGAGCCGCGCTGGTTCGCCGCTGCCGGGGGCGAGTTTGTGAATACGCTCGGCGCCAACCGGTTCACTGAGGCGCGAGATTTTCTGCTCCTCGAGTTCCACCTGCACATTTTCGGCCGCGAGAAAGAGGGCGCGCTCGGCGCTGATGGGGGTGCGCGCGTTTGGCCGGAGCCAGTCACGCTGCGTGCCCTCCGCTGCCGCGTTCAGATCCGCCATCATCTCGCTGCCCAGCGCGATGAGTTCACCATTTCTGGTGAGGTGCGCGTTCAAGGTGCCGCGATGCACCGGCACCCCATCGAGCTGTTGCTCCCAAGTGCAGCTGCGCATCCCGTTGTGAGCGGCGGTGGCATCGCGGGTAAGCCGTGCCGAATCCAAAACCGTATTATCGTGCCCCAACACCGCCGCATGCTCCGCCAGGAAACTTTTTACGATGCGATGCGGATCGTTGGTGGCGATGCGGTGATTGCCCGCGCCCGCCATCGCTCCAGCGCGCCCGTCCGGTCCGGTGAGAAAACCTTCCCGTGCGGCGATCCACTTCGCGCCACCTGTGAGTGCCCGGCGATCCACACTCACGAACGGCACACGCGCCCGCAGCTTTTCCACGGCGGCTTTTTGGCTCGCTGTTTCCTGGGGGCTCAGCCCCGCGGCAGTTGCCTTGCGCCGGTCAACGTCTGGCCGCCGGGGGGACTCAACGGCGTTTGCCCGTGCCGATGCCAGGCTCAGGCAGGCCACGAAGATCAATTGGGTTAAAATATCCTGAAGCGATCCGCATCTCTTGAGGGACATGCGGCATCATCTAGCTGATTTCGCTTCGGAAAGCGAGATTTTGCCGATCCGTGGAAGCTGAGCTTCTTAAGCCGCCTTAGAATCCTCAAAGGCGTCCGGCGGCATAAGCCGCATAGCGCTCGGCCACGCGGCCGGATTTCACATCGCCCTTATGCACGAGCACGCCGCAACGCGTGCTGATCGTCTCACCTTTCTTCAGCGTGAAGGGCTGGCCGCTCTTCGCGTCCACACGGCGCGGGCCAATGCAGCCGTAATCGCGCGTGAGCCAGGCGTGCGGTTGTTCGTTGGACGGATGACTAAACATCGCAAGCCCTTCCGCGTCCGGCACGCCTGTGCGCGAGAAGTCCACCCATTGCGCGACCTTCATGTTCGTGTTGGTCTGGCCGGTCGCCCCCTCGGAATTCACCAACATACCGCCATTCTCGCTGTTGAAATCTTTGTTCAATCGGATGAACGGCCACGCGTAATGCACGGCATCGCTGTGGAACGTCACGTCGCCGTAGCTCGCCGTGAGCGTGAATTGCAGATTCAGGAAATACTCGCCGCCGCCCAACGCCACGATCTTCATCCGGCGCGCTTCGTCGAGCACCGGAATCTTTCCGTCGTCCATTTCCCAGACGAGTTTCGTGGCCAGCTCGCCCTTGCCGCCTTCGGGATAAGTCGTGATCGTGTT
>CAYWCK010000054.1:0-18721 GCA_964456685.1 uncultured Bifidobacteriaceae bacterium
CATCAAACGCAAACGTCGGCTTGCCTATTTGAAGCGCCGGAAGACCGCGGTCAAAGCGAAGAAGGCGACCAAGGCAGCCAAGCCGGCCGCCTAAGCAGCCAACGGGATTTTCAAGCCGTCCGAGTGGGCGGCTTGTTTTTTTCAGAACCGGGCTCACCCCATCGACGCTCATGTATCGGGACAAGAAGGTCGTTGTCGTCATGCCGGCGTACAATGCCGCCAAGACGGTGCGAAAGACCTACGACGAAGTACGCGAGCAAGGCCTGGCCGATTTGATCATTCTGGTTGACGATCGGAGCCGGGACGAAACGGTGGCCATTGCGCGCCAATTGGAAGGCGTGCAAGTCCACGTGCATGAAAAAAACCTGGGGTATGGCGGTAACCAGAAGACGTGCTATCGGCTGGCACTGGAAGCGGGCGCGGACATCATAGTTATGATCCACCCCGATTACCAGTACACGCCGAAGCTGCTGCCTGCGATGGTTTCCATGATCGGCAACGGATTGCATCCGTGCGTGCTGGGCAGCCGGATTCTGGGCGGATATTCCTTGCGGGGGGGCATGCCGGTTTGGAAATACGTTGCCAATCGATTCCTCACGCTGGCCGAAAATATTTTGCTGGGGGCAAAGCTCTCCGAGTATCACACCGGCTACCGGGCGTTTTCACGGGAGATTCTGGAAACGCTCAATCTGGCTGCCAACTCGGATGATTTCGTATTCGACAACCAGATGCTCGCGCAGATTCTCTGGCACGGCTTTACCATTGGGGAAGTGAGTTGCCCGACAAAGTATTTCCCCGAAGCTTCTTCGATCAACCTCCGGCGCAGTATCAAATACGGCTTTGGCTGTCTCGGCACCGGTCTGCGGTTTCGTCTCGCCAAGTGGGGGCTGGCCGACGCGAGCCGATATGTAGCCAAGAACGTAACTTCGTCCCGCAAGCCTGCCGCATGAGCGCCGGCGTTGACCGGAGCGACTGCCAGTTGAGAACCGGTGCGGGGAAGTTGGTAAACCGAACCCGATTACTTCAAGCGATTCAAAGCTGCGGCATGACGGCTCTTTTTACGGTTGGCCGTGGTGCGATGAACCACTCCTGATTTGACGGCTTTGTCCACGGCTGAGTTGACCGTATGCAACGCCTTGGCCGCGTCCGCCTTCTTGCCTTCCTCGACCAACTGGCGGTAGTTCTTCTCCAGTTTGCGGAGGTTGGAAATGATGCTGCGGTTGTGGAGATGCTTGCGCTCACTGTTGCGCATGCGGCGTTCGGCGGACTTCGTATTCGGCATAAATCGATTCGTTAATTCAAATAAGGGGCGAAACGGTAGCGAAATGCCCGCCAATGTCAACGCCCGGGTGTGGCTATGTGACTGCGGGACCGGCAGCGGTGGCACTGACCGTGCTTAGCAAGCAGAGTCGTTCCTTAGGCTCACACATGGCAACCGACCGTCCATTACGCATTCTGCATCTGGAAGACGACGCAGACTACTGCAAACTCGTCCGCGATCTGCTTGATTGCGAGGGCTGTGCGGCTGAAGTGGTTGATGTGGCGGATCGGGCGGGGTTTGAGGCGGCTATAACCAAGGGCGGTTTCGACATCATCTTGGGCGATTTTTCCCTGCCCAACTATAGTGGACTGCAGGCTTTGACCACTGCGCGTGAGCGTACCCCACAAACACCCTTTCTGCTGGTTTCCGGAACCATCGGCGAACAGGCGGCCATCGAAAGTCTCCGCGCAGGCGCAACGGATTACGTGCTCAAACAGTGGCCCGATCGCTTGGTGCCGGCGGTGCGCCGGGCGGTGGAGGAAGCGCGGGAACGCGAGCGCCGCCGCCGCGCGGAAACGGAATTGGTGCGCCGGGAATACTACTTCCGCACGCTCACTGATAACGCATTGGAGGTTGTCTCGCTCTTGGACGCCGACGGATTGTTCATGTACAGCAGCCCGGCAGTGGAGCGTACGTTGGGGTGGCAGGCCGATAAATTGACGGGCACCAAGCTTTTTGAGCGCGTTCATGCGGAAGACCGGGCGCGCGCCGAACAAGCGTTTCGTTTCGGTCTGGAGCATCCCGACCAGACCGTGGTGATGGAATTTCGCTTCCAGCACGAGCATGGCCAATGGATTCACCTCGAAGTTGTCGGACAGAATCGTCTGCGAGATCCGGACATTAGAGCCTACGTTCTAAACTTGCGGGATGCTTCCGAACGTGAGCGGCTCGGACTTCGCCATCAGGCGCTTTACAACCTTGGTCGAAGACTCAGTTCGGCGAGCAGCCCCCATGAAGCTGCGGGCATCATTCGCGACGCAGCCGATCAATTGTTCGCCTGGGACGTGCTCACGTTGGACCTGCATGATCGCGAAACCGGTTTGACACGTCCGATTTTGAACGTCGATACCATCGACGGTCAGCGGGTGGTTGTGCAAACGCCGGGTGGTGTTCACGAAACAAGCCCCATGGCGCGCCGCGTCATGGAACACGGCGCGGAACTGGTAATTCTTGATGAGCCCATCCAGATGCTGCCGGAAGCCCGGGCCTTTGGCGACACGAGTCGCCCTTCCGCAACCTTGCTGCTCGCGCCGATATTCAGTCGCAAGAAGGTCATCGGTTCGCTGTCCGTGCAGAGTTACACCGCCAAGGCTTATCAGGAAAGTGACCTGGAAACCTTGCGGGTGCTGGCCGAGCATTGCGGCGGAGCTTTGGAGCGCATCGCCGCCGAAGAGGCCTTGCGCGAAAGCGAGGCCCGCTTTCGGGAGATTTTCGCCAATTCACCGGACGCCATTTTCGTCGAGGACCTTCAGGGTTGCGTCCTCGACGTGAATCCCGCCGGTTGCCGTCTGCATGGCTTGAAGCGGGACGAACTGGTAGGGCGAAATGTGTCCGACCTTGTGCCCGCGGAATGTCGGCGCGAGGTCGCCATAACTTTTCAGCGCCTTGTGGACGGGGTGGCTTCGCAAATCGAAGGCGAGAGCCTGGCGGCGGATGGTCGGGTAACACCGGTGGAAATCCGCGCCACACGGGTAGATTTCAACGGTCAACCCGCCTTGCTGCTTCACGTGCGCGACATCAGCGAACGGAAGCAGACTGAGTCCGCCTTGCGCAGTTCGGAAATGCTTTTCCATTCCGTCTGGGAAAACTCGGTGGATGGGATGCGCCTGACCGACGAGCACGGCTTGATCGTGGCGGTCAACGAAGCCTTCTGCAAACTGGTCGGCATGACGCGAGCCGAGCTGGAGGGCAATCCTTTCACGGTCATTTATGCCGACCTCGAACAGCCGGAGCGCATCCTCAAGCGCTACCAAGAGAAGTTTCGGGAGCGGGTGATTGAACGGCAGATTGAACGGCGGTTGACCTTGCGTAATGGCCAGATTGTTGTGCTTGAGGATACCAATTCCTTTGTCGAACTCCGCGGGCAGCCGCCCTTGTTGTTGGGATTGTTCCGAGACGTGACGGTCCAAAAGCGACTGGAGGATCAACTGCGCCAGTCGCAAAAAATGGAGGCCATCGGCCAATTAGCCGGCGGCGTGGCGCACGATTTCAATAACATCCTGACGGTGATTCACGGACATGCTTCGCTGCTCGCCAACAGTGTTGCCGGGGAAACCGTGGGCAGTCGCTCCGCGCATCAGATCGTGCAAGCGGCCGAGCGGGCGGCGGGGCTAACGCGCCAATTGCTGACCTTCAGCCGACGGCAGGTGATGCAACCGCGGCAGCTCGATCTGAACGACGTCGTGAACAACATGACCAAAATGCTGGGGCGCATTTTGGGCGAAGACATTGCGCTGCAGATGAGCTATTGGCCGGAGCCGGCCTTGGTGCGCGCCGATGCCGGCATGTTGGAGCAGGTGTTGCTCAATCTGGCGGTTAACTCACGCGACGCGATGCCCCGAGGTGGTCAATTGAGTGTGAGCATCGCCATTGAGGATTTGAAGGCCGCCCAAGTTCGCGATCAGGCTCATGCCCGACCGGGCCGCTATGTCTGTCTGACCGCTGCCGATACCGGCTGTGGCATTCCGCCGGAAATTCTCCGTCGCATCTTCGAACCCTTCTTTACCACCAAGGAAGTTGGCAAAGGCACGGGCCTCGGTTTGGCCACAGTCTATGGGATCGTGCAGCAACATCATGGCTGGATTGAAGTCGAAAGCCGCTTGGGGCGGGGAACGACTTTCCGAGTTTTCCTGCCGCATTGTGCGGTCACGGCTGAAAGCAGAGAAGAAGACGGAAGGGAATCACCCGTGCGCGGCGGCAGCGAAACCATTCTGGTAGTTGAGGATGAACGACCCGTGCGCGAACTGGTCAGCAGCCTGCTCCAAGAGCACGGCTACCGGATTCTCCAGGCGGAATCCGGCCTGCGGGCGCTGGAGGTCTGGCGAGAGCACAAAGGTGAGATTGCTTTACTACTCACCGATGTGGTGATGCCTGACAGGATCAATGGCCGCGAACTGGCGGAACAATTGTGGGCCGAACAGCCATCGCTGAAAGTGGTTTTCACCAGCGGTTACAGCGCCGATGTGATTGGCAAGGATTGGGTTTTGCGCCACGGGTTCAACTACGTGCAGAAGCCCTACCAACCACGACAACTCGCCGCCGCTATTCGCGAATGTCTGGATGCCACAGAACTGGTGCCGGCGGTTTAATTTGCGGCCGGGCCGCTTGCCTCACGGGCGCGATTGTAACTTGGCGAGATCTTCCGCCAAGAACTTGGTCACATCCTTGAACCGCGCCGCATTCTCCGGACTGAGGGTCATGAGGAACTTGTGGGCTTCCAGGCAGGTGCGGGTCAGTTCCTCGCGTGTTGCACAGGTGGGTTGGTGGGTGCAAGCCTCCAGATTTTCCGGTGCGTCCAGATTCCCCGTGGCGACGCTGAACAGATGAAGCACGCCGATGTTTTCCAACAGCTCCTCAATCCGCGAATTGGGATTCCGCAACTCGACGCAATGTCCCGCCGGTTGGCCGTTGGGCTGAGTCATCTTCAAACCGAATCCCGCCAACACACCAAGAAAAGTGCTGTCCATCAGCGAGCATTCGGACAGCTCGATGACGAAGTAGTTAAACCCACGCTCGCGCAGTTGGGTAACGAGCGTATTGAAATCAATACTGGAGGTGAAATTGGCGCGGCCCTGGATCTTGACGCAGGCAAAACGATCCCCGGTCAACACAGAGATCTGGGCCGATGGCGAATTCATACAAACTTTCCCAAAAGCTAAGGCCGGCCCGCGGCGACGCGTTGTGGCGGAGCGGCCGGCGTTTTGGCTACACCTGTAATCTGTACCAAAGTTTGTTGTAATACCAGTGCTTCATCCAACCCACTCCCCACCAGCCGTTGATTGCAAGTGAGCAGCAAATCCATCGCCCGTATCAGCTCCTCGCTGGAGAAATTCTTCGCCTGGCCCAGGGCCCTGTGCAGCATGAAAGGATGCATGGCCAGCGGATTGAACTTCCGGTCGGCGGGAAAGCGGTCGGCTGGGATGCGTTCCAATTGCGCCTTGAACCGGCTGTAATCGGCATCCGCTTTGATCCAGCCTTCGCGGATCATTTCTTTGAGCAGCAACATCGCGCGAACCTTGCTGATCAATCCATACAGCAAACCGATCTCCGATTTGTCCCGATCGAACTGCATGTCCCACAGTTCTTCGTCCAGCCGCCGGAGCAGGGCCGAGAGATTCCGGTCGCCAAGTGCGTCGGCCAGGGCAAAGGCCTTCGCCAGTTTGTTCCGGGTACAGATGGCGGCAACGTCCGCTGATTCAATTTGCTGCCGTTCCCCGACGAAAAGGGTGAGTTTCTCGACTTCTGAGTCCAGCTGCCGGGTGTGGGGGCCAACGCGCGCCACAAGTTCAGCCAAGGCCGCTTCGGAAATGGTTTTTTCGCGCTCGGCCACGGCATGGCGTGCGCGGAATTCGCATTGCGAAACCCAGTCCTTATTATCCACGGACAATTCCTCAAATGTCTCCACGCTGCCCAGCTTGTCGAGGGTTTTGAAAAAGACTTTCCGCTTGTCTACCTTGCCCGCGCTGACCAGGAGTCTAACGCCTTGCCAGTTGAAGTCCTTAAGTTCTTGGGCCAAGGCAGCCAGGGCTTCGGTAACCGCGCCCGTCTGCGCCGCGCGCTCGTCGCCAAGGAAATTGCAATCCTTCAACCAAACGACCTTGCCGCTGCCGAAGAAGGGAAGAGTTTGAAGGGCTTCCCGCAAACGTCCAATGGCTTTCAACGCTTCGCCGCTGTTGGCCACTGCGCCATCGATCACCTCGTGATCCATTCCGCCCAGTTCCTGTGTCCACTGTGCATTAAGCTGCCGCGCCCGTTCCTTGATGGCGAATTCATCACCGCCACAAACGAGTGCGACCGGCTTGGCCGGTTTCGCGGCAGGGGAAGGCATGGGGTTCAGTCGGGCTCGGCGCCGCTTTCGTTGATCTTGTCGAGGACCTCAGTCATGTCCTCCACTTGCTCAAACAGCGCCTTGGTGACGAAAATGGGTTTCTTCTGCGCGGAGGCGATGGCGAGGCAATCACTCGGGCGCGCATCAATCTCAACAATCTTGCGGGCGATTTCGTTTTGCTGCTGCAGGATCAGCCGGGCGTAATAGGTGGAATTCTTCAACTCCGTGATAACCACTCGCTCCACAGAAATGTTGAAGCCCTTGAAAATGCTTTGGATAAGGTCGTGCGTCAGCGGTCGCTCCTTGGACTGGTCGCGGAGGAACATGCCGATGATCGCGCCCATTTGTGGTTCGACGTTGATGACGAAGACTTTTTCGTCGTTGCCCACAAATAACGCGCACCCGCTGTTGGCGGGAAGAATACCGCGGATTTGAACCGGCAACACGTCGTTCTTCATGGCTCCAGTTTATGAGCGGAATGGCAAATTACAAGTGGCGGCTGGCGAGGCCCGGATTTCGAGCTTGCGCATTGGGGCGGCGGACGGAAAACTGGCCGCTCTTTATGGAACAAAATGTGGTGGAATTGCCGGTCGCCGATCGGCTGTGGACCTGGTTTGATGCAAATCGCAAGCAGCTGATCTTGGGGGCAGTTGCCGTGGTGGCGGTGGGCTCGGTGCTGGGAATTTATTTCTGGCGACAACACGCGGTGCAGGAAGCGGCGAGCGATGCACTCTCCGCAGTGGAAGCGCAACTTGCAATTCCTGGCGGCGCGCGCAATGAAAGCGCTGAGGCCTATGTGAAGGTGGCCAACGACCACGCCGGCACCGGTGCCGCTGCGCGCGCTTTGCTGCAAGGAGGCGCGGTGTTTTTCGCGCAAGCCAAATACGCCGACGCCCAGACTCAGTTCCAACGGTTCCTGCGCGAATATGGCGATAGCCAGTATCGCAGCCAGGCGTTGCTTGGTAATGCGGCGTGCCTCGATGCCTTGGGCAAGGCCGACGAGGCAGCGGCTGCCTATCAAGCCCTGACGCAACAACAAGCCGGCAGCGTTGTGGCGCCGCAGGCGAAGTTTGCCCTGGCGCGCATCTACGAAAGCCAGGGCCGCTTGGAACAGGCCAAAACGCTTTATGAGGAGCTTTCCCGAGGTGAAGTTTCCGGCTCCTTTGCCAATGAGGCGGGAGTGAAAACTGAAGAACTGCGGCAGAAGTTGCCTAAGACCGCGCCCGCGCCGGCGGCAGCACCCTCAGCCGCACCTTCTGGTGCGACCTCGACCAACAAGCCGTGAGCTATCCTCCGCGTCTCTCCGGATGCGGGGTGATTGAATTGGGTGAGGGGTGGTAGGCTTTGCGCAGCCAGGAACTTTGCGAGCACCAATATACTTCGCCCAATCGACTGGTTCATGAAGAAAACCAAACTCGCAGTCGAGTTTGCCGGCAAGGCGGAAAGATCGGGACAGGCAAAATCATTCTGCGAATGCGTCGCAGACTGGTAGGCGCGAGCCAATTCAAGAATTCCAAAATGAAGCTCACAATCATCGGCACAGGATACGTGGGACTGGTTACGGGCACTTGTTTCGCGGAAGTTGGCCACCAAGTGGTTTGCGTGGACAACGATGAAGCGAAAGTAAAAACCCTTCAGGCTGGCGGCATTCCGATATTTGAACCCGGATTGGAGGAGTTGGTCCGGAAGAATGTCCAGGCGGGACGGTTGAGCTTTACCAGCAGCACGACGGAAGGTGTGGAGAAATCCGATGTTGTTTTCATTGCCGTGCCCACGCCGCCCCAGCCCGACGGCTCGGTGGATTCCAGTTTCATTGAAAAGGTCGCCCGCGAAATCGCCGCTGCGATGACCAGCTATAAAATCATCGTGGACAAGAGCACCGTGCCCGTGAAAACCGGCGACAAGGTGGCGGAAACGATCAAGCGTTATTGCAAGACCAAGGTCGAGTTCGACGTGGTTAGCAATCCAGAGTTTCTGCGGGAAGGCTTTGCGGTGGAGGATCTGATGAAGCCCGATCGCATCGTAGTGGGGGTGCGCTCCCAGCGGCCGGTCGCGGCGATGAAGAAAATCTACGAGCCCTTTAATGCTCCGATCATCGTCACTGACATTAATTCCGCCGAGCTCATCAAGCACGCCTCCAATTCGTTCCTCGCGCTGAAGATTTCCTACATCAACGCGATTTCCGTGCTTTGTGAGGCCACGGGTGCCAACGTGCAGGAAGTGGCCTCCGGCATGGGCATGGACGAACGCATCGGGCGACGTTTTTTGAACGCCGGCATCGGATTTGGCGGCAGTTGCTTTCCCAAGGACCTCAGCGCGTTCATCAAAATCGCGGAACAGATTGGCTACGATTTTCGGCTGTTGAAAGAGGTACAGCGCATCAACGCGGAGCAAATGGATCGCTTCGTGAAGAAGATCACGGAAACCTTGTGGGTGCTGAAGGACAAAAAGATCGGCGTGCTCGGCCTGGCCTTCAAGCAAAACACCGATGACGTGCGCTCATCACCGGCCATTGACCTTTGCCAGCGGTTGCTCAAGGACGGCGCAGTCTTGCGCGTGCATGATCCAAAGGCCATGGACAAAGCCCGCGCCCTTTTGCCGGGCGTGATTTATGTGGAGGACATGAATGCTGTGGCGGAGGGTTGCGATGCTCTCGTGGTGGCGACCGAGTGGGACGAGTTCAAGAAGTTGGATGTTGAACGTGCCCGCACTGCGCTGACGCACCCAATCATGTTCGACGGCCGAAATCTTTTTGACGCGCACGAGATGGAGGCCGCGGGCTGGATCTACAAGAGCATCGGCCGTTAATCATGGCCGCGAGGATCATCGAAGTTGCGGCCGGTCTGATTTTTCGCAACGGCAAGCTGCTTATTACTCAGCGCCACGCCGATTCGCATCTGGGTGGTTTGTGGGAATTCCCGGGGGGCAAACGCGAACTGGGAGAAACATTTGAAGAATGTCTGGCGCGCGAGCTGCGCGAGGAACTGGGGGTGGAGGTCTCGGTGGGGGAACTGCTGGAAAGCGTCACGCATGCCTATCCGGAAAAGACTGTCGCGTTGAAATTCTTTGTCTGTCGTCTTTGCAAAGGAGAGCCGCAGCCAATTGGTTGTGCCGCGGTAAAGTGGATCGAACAGCCGGGCTTGCAGGAACACGAATTTCCCGCAGCGGATGCGTTGTTGCTAAAAAAAATCCGCCTCACAACCAGCTTGTGGCGGTGAGGCGGTGAGCGGGACGGGTGAGGCTTCTAGCTCTTCCCGTAAAAGTCCTCGACGACCTTGCGGAAGGTATTCTCTCCCACTTTGACGATGCCGAATTCTCGTCGGGCATTTTCAGCCGAATCGCTGGCGTGCGCGGCATTCACCATGATGTTCGAGCCGAATTCACGGCGGATGGAGCCGGGGGGGGCCTTTGACGGATCCGTCGGCCCCAGCACGTCGCGAATCTTCGCCACGGCGCCGACGCCTTCGTAGATTAACGCGATGCACTTTTCGCTGCCCGGATTGGTGCGTTCGGCATCCGGACATTCCGAGGGCGCCCGACCGGACATGAAACGAACGATGTTCTCGAATTGATTGTCGCCAAACGCGGGGCACAGCAAATCGCCCAGCGCTTTTTGCTCCGCGGCGGGAATGGGGAAACCAAATTCCTTTTCCAGCGCCGCCTTGGCTTTGGAGGAGACAACATCCTTGAGCTTGGTGCGCAAAACTTCGCGGACTGGACCGTAGAACTCCATCGCGTCTGCCACACTCATGCGGTGGACCTTGATGGCCACGATGAAAAGTCCTGTTCGGGAAAAGAAATCAATCACGTTGCCGGGGCGGCCGGTGGCGAAACGGAAGTTGTCCGGCTTGATCAACACCAACGTGCGCTCAGGTGTTTCACTCGGTTGGTAGATATTGACGTTCTCCAAGACACCGCCGTCGCTCTCGGAGTAACGCGCCCAAAGTTTGGCCTTGGCCTGGGCCTCCTCGGGGGTGGGCGCCGCCAGCACTGCCGGCTCGAAGTACTTCATCTCGTTGTTTTCATCCACGATGAAGTCGCCGTAGGTATCCCGGATCGTTTCACCGACGCGCCGATCGGGGCTGAGATTGCCGACCACGGACCGAACCTTTCGCACGGCGTCCTCGCCTTTAAAGAGGAGAACCATTACCCGCCGGCGGCGTCCAGTCTTGGGATCGGGTGAAAAATTCCGGAGTATGTAGTCGCGGATGTGCTCTTGAATGCGGCGATCCTGCGGATCGTTGGCGGAAATAACGACTTCCGAGTATTCCTTGGCCAGCTCGGCGCTGGGGGCAAACATGCGAGCCGCCACCAAGTCCAAGCCGGTGCGCGAGATTAACCGGCTCAAGATGCCGCCGGTGCGTGATTTATACAGGGAGTAGGGTGTGACAATGACGTAAGCTAACTGTTGCGACATAATTAGGCGGCGGCGGGCGGTGGAGTGGGGGGGGCGGCTTTACCTCCCAGAATCTTGAACATGACTGTGCCGCAGGTCGGGCATTTGCCTTTGATTGCTTTGCGCCCGTTTTTCATGGTTTCTTCCACGCCGTCGGCAATTTCTTTCTTGGCTTTGCACTTTACACAATATCCTTCGGGCATAGAAAACTTCCCGTCCGGCGCACCATGCACCGTGCGGTATGCCGGGAGGATGGAGGCGGCAGGGGGGAGCGTCAACTTGGAAACGGGCGACCGCCGGTGGGAAGCGGTTGGACAATCGTCCTGCCTCAAAGCGGTGGCATTTAATAAGACGTTGTCGCAAAGCGATTTACGTGTCGGTTTGTCTTCCTGCCCGGGAAGATTCTCAACTCCTCCGTTCGCCAGCAAACATCAGAACCGCTTGTTTCACGCCGCGGTCTGAATAGAGAAAATGCCTGCCCTTTCGGGCTGCATCAGGCTTCTTGAGAGCTTAGTGGCCGCCTGCCGCAGTTTCCCGCAGCTGAGTCTTCAAGATCTTTCCGGTAGCATTTCGTGGGAGTGCCGCCATGAATTGGACCTTCTTCGGCACTTTGTAATCGGCCAGCTTCTGCTTGATGAATTGCAACAGTGCCTTCTCTTCCAAAGTCACGCCGTCGGCCGCCGCCACAAAGGCCATGGGCTGTTCGCCTTTGCGAGCGTCCGGGACACCAATTACCGCCGCCTCTTTCACTCCGGGAAATTGATAAATCACTTCCTCGACTTCCCGTGGATAGACGTTGATGCCGTTGACCAGCAACATGTCCTTCTTTCGATCCGTAATGAAATAATAGCCATCCGCATCCCGGTAGCCGACGTCTCCCGTCAAAAGCCAATCGCCACGCATGGCTTTGGCCGTCTCGGCAGGGTTATCCCAGTAACCCATCATCACGTTGCCGCCGCGGATGCAAATTTCGCCGACCTCCCCAACGCCCAACATCTTGCCATCGTCATTTTGCACGCTCAGCTCGACATGAGGGATGGGGATACCGATCGAGCCCGGCTTGTGTTCGCCGCGCAGCGGATTCTTGGTAGCCACCGGGCTGCATTCGCTCAAACCATAGCCCTCGATCAAGGGAATGCCGTGCTTGGCTTCAAAGTCCTTCAGAACTTGGACGGGCAGCGGCGCCGCACCACTAACGCAGATGCGGAAGGGCAGCTTGCCGGGTAGTTGGGCATTAGCCAGTGTTCGATAAAATTGCGGAATCGCCGGCAGCACCGTTGCCTGATGCAGGAAAAGTTCCTTCAGCGCGTGGTGCGGATGATTCAACGACCGCACCAGCACCATGGAGCCGCCAACCAACAACGGCAGCAACATCCCGACCGTCATCATGTAACTGTGGAACAAGGGGAGCAGGACGGCGAAGCGATCCACCTCCACCGTTTCGAGCACGATCCGACAACTGTTAATGTTATGCAGCAGATTGCCATGCGAAAGCATCGCTCCCTTGGGCCGGCCGGTGGTGCCCGAGGTGTAAATGATCACCGCCAAATCCTGCTCCGTGCGCTGGCTTGCGGGCAGACTCGGTGACGCCGGCGGCAACGCCGCGAACGCCTCGACCTTCAAAACTTGCAAGCCGGGTACGGAAGCAACAATCGCCGGAGCATGGCCGGCGAGTTCCTCCTCCGTGATGAGCAATTTCGCACCGCAATTGCCCAACATGTAGCTAACTTCATCCGGCTTCAGGAAATTGTTGATCGGTACCACGACGCCGCCCGCATTGAGAATTCCAAAATACGCCGGCACGAACTCCGGGCGGTTTTTCAGCCACAGCCCGACCCGGTCGCCGGGCTTCACCCCTAGCGTGGCCGCCAGTTCCTGGGCCACCGCGCGTGCCTGATCGTGCAATTGCGTAAAGGTAAATCCCTGGTCGCCCCAAAACATGGCGGTTTTGGTGGCATGCTTTTGAACGGAACCCGTAAAGGCGGTGGCTAAGTTCATTTTGCGATTTTAGCCGCAGCGTTGCGACGACGGCAAGTGGCCAATGCAAAATCCAACCCCAAACTTGCGCATCAATGTGTTCTTCGCATACTGCGCCGCGTGATTGACACGGAAGCCAAGCTGGCCGCCTACCTCCCGACCCTCCGCGCTGCGGCGTGGGTCGCGGTGGACACGGAGGCTGACAGCTTGCACGCGTATCCCGAAAAAATCTGCCTGCTCCAGCTCAGCACTGCCGCCGGCGACAAGTTGGTGGACCCGCTCGCAGGCTTCCAACTCGACCCGCTCTTTGAAGCGCTGAGTGCCCACACGCTGCTCGTGCACGGTGCGGATTACGACCTGCGCCTCCTGCGCAAGCATCATGAATTCGTGCCGGGTGCGATCTTCGATACCATGCTCGCGGCCCGCTTGCTTGGGGAAAAGCAGTTCGGTCTCGGTGCGTTGGTGGAAAGATTCCTCGGGGTGAAACTGGAAAAGGGTTCGCAAAAAGCCAACTGGGCGCGGCGTCCGCTCACGCCAAAGATGGAAGCCTACGCCCGCAACGACACGCATTACCTCAAACCGCTGGCCGACGAATTACGCTCTCAACTCGAAACTAAGAAGCGCCTCGCTTGGCATGAGGAATCCTGTGCCCGGTTGATTGCGGATTGCACCCGGCCGGATCCGGTGGACGAGGATTTTGTCTGGCGCGTCAAAGGCAGTCACCTTCTAAACCGGGCCGCGCTGGCCGTCCTGCGCGAACTTTGGCGCTGGCGCGAACGCGAAGCCATTGCCGCCAACAAGCCGCCCTTCTTCATCCTGCGCCATGAAGACCTCGTCGCACTCGCCGAAGCGGCCGCGCAACGCAAGCCAGTTGAACCGTTGATTCCCCGCCACCTGTCTGATCGCCGTCGCGCCGGATTGATCGAGGCCCTGAAGACCGGCGTCCAGGTGTCGCCAGATCAGTATCCCGAAATCCCCCGCCATCGCGGCCGGCGGCCCTCCGAGGCTGAGCGGCGGCGCTTCGATGAGATCGCCCGCCGGCGGGACCGGCAGGCGGAAAAGCACGGCATTGATCCCACCCTCATTGCGAGTCGTGCCGTAATGGTGGACCTCGCCCAAAGCTGGGATGCCCACGCGCCCAATCTCATGAGCTGGCAGCGAGAATTGCTCGCCTGAGTTGCTGCGCTGCTGGGCGCGGGAAACACGCGCCGCCAAAGATTCGCTCCGTCTTCGCGTGAGGAAAATCGCCCGGCCCCATCCAATCTTCTGAAGCACAGGTGAAGCGTTCCTGACAGCAGCGCTTCCCAGCAACCGCAACGAAGGGCGAAGTTATGACAGGCTATGCTTACGAAGCCGTGGACGCCACCGGCCTGCGCACCAAAGGCATTCTCGAAGTCGCCAACCAGAGTGAGGCCCTGCAACGCATCAAGGAAATGGGCTTGTTCCCCATGCGCATCCAGCCGCGTGTGCGGCGTCGGGCTGCCGGCGTGAAAGCCAAAACTTTTTCCTGGGCGCGCTTCAAAAACATTTCCATCGGCGGCCGGGTGAAACCGGCCGCGGTCATGACCTTCACCCGGCAACTGGCCACGCTGGTCGAGGCGGGCTTGCCGCTGCTGCGCGGGCTGCGCCTCCTCGCGCAACAGGAGCGGAACCCGAAACTGAAGGGCATCATCAACGATCTGGGGATTGCCATCGAAAGCGGCAGCGCTTTATCCGAAGCCATGGCCGCGCACCCAAAAGTGTTCAACCAGCTCTACGTGAGCATGGTCAAGGCCGGCGAGGCTTCCGGCGCACTCGAACTTACCTTGCGCCGGCTCGCCGAATTTCAGGAGAAAGCCCAACGCATTCTGGGCAAGGTCAAATCCGCCATGTTCTATCCCTGCGCCGTGGTGACGGTGGCCTGCGCCATCCTCGCCGTCATGATGATCTTCGTCGTGCCGCGCTTTCAGCTGGTGTTTGCTGATTTGATGGGCGGCAAACCGATGCCTGCCTTCACCGTCTTCGTGCTATACCTGAGTAATCTGGCGCGACACCACGCACTGTTGGTCGCGAGCGTGTTGGCGGGTTCGATCCTTGGGCTCTCGCTGTGGATTCGTACTTTGTGGGGCCGCTGGATGTTTGACGCCGTCAAACTCCGCCTGCCGGTGCTCGGCAACGTCCTGCGCCAGTCCGCCATCGCGCGGTTTGCGCGCACGCTCGGGACGTTGCTGGGCAGCGGCGTGCCCATCCTTCAATCCCTCACCATCCTGCGCGAAACCGCGAGCAACGTCCACGTCGCGCGGCTCATCACCCGCATCCACGACGCCGTGAAGGAAGGCGAAACCGTCACGATTCCCTTGCGGCAATCGCCGATCTTTCCGCCCATGATCGTCGGCATGGTGGACGTGGGCGAACAAACCGGCGCGTTGCCGGACATGCTCCTCAAGATTGCCGACGATTGCGACAACCAGGTGGACAACGCCGTCAGTGCCATGACCTCGCTGCTCGAGCCGGTGATGATCGTCTTCCTCGCCATCGTCGTCGGCAGCATCGTCATCGCAATGTTTCTGCCGATCATCCGAATCATTGAAGGCGGGTTTGACGATCCTAACCGCGGGGCGGGCGACAATTGAATGCCCGGTTCACTGAAAGCCATGAACGGAAGGAAGCACTGGATCATGAATTCTTCCTTTCTTCGTTTGGCGCTTACGATTGGTTCAGCTGTTCGCGCTGCGGATAATTTGCGGTGGACGCCCTATCGCCGGAATGAGAGGATCGCTAACGGCTCGAAAGCGCAGTCTGCACATGAAAGCAAACCTCGTCCGGCTGCTGTTGTACATTTGCTGGTGTCACCTCGCCGGCGCAACCATCCGATACGTGGACGTGAACAGTGCGTCTTCCGCACCACCATTCACCTCGTGGGCCACCGCCGCAACCACGATTCAGGATGCCATTGATGTGGCTGTGGCAGGTGATGAAATTGTGGTGACGAATGGCATCTACCTCGGCGGCGGGAGGGCCGTGTTTGGCACGATGACCAATCGTGTCGCGGTGGACAAACCGCTTACCCTCCGAAGTGTCAATGGGCCACAGTTCACCATCATTCAAGGCTATCAAGTTCCGGGCACAACGAATGGGGATGGCGCGATTCGCTGTGTTTATCTGACCAACGGGGCCACCTTTTCCGGGTTCACCCTCACCAATGGAGCAACGCGCGCAACGAGTGACTACGTCAAATTCCGTGAGTCCGGCGGCGGCGGGATTCACTGCGAAGCCCTGCAAACCTATCTCGATCCTCCAATTGTGGTGTCCAATTGCGTCATCACGGGTAATTCCGCTTTCGGTCCGGGTGGGGGTGCGTATGGGGGCGGAGTTCTCTCTGCCCAAATCGTTGACTGCGAGTTGCGCGGCAACACCGCTCAGTTTGGTGGCGGTGTGGCTGAGGGGTGGATTAGGCGGTGTGTGATTGTGGATAATGCAGCCGAGAACGGTGGCGGTGCGTCCGAGATCTATGGCGAGGCCGGAGGTTTTGAATACTATTCGTGCAAACTGGACAACTGTTTGTTGGTTGGCAACCGCGCGCAGTTTAATGGTGGGGGTGTCTACGCTTGCGATTTGAGCAATTGCACCGTTGCCGGAAATTCTGCTGGTCAGGCGGGAGGCGGACTCTATGGATTCTTTGTCATCCAGGTCCAGTCACCCTCCCGTGCCATTAACAGCATTGTCTATTCGAACACGTCGCCCAGTGACGCGAATTTTGTGGATTATGCCTGTAACTTCGAGAATAGCTGCACCACGCCGCTACCAGGGTGGGGGAGTGCAAACATCACCAACGCGCCATCGTTCGTGAATTCCGTCGGTGGTAACTTCCGGTTGCAATCCGACTCTCCCTGCGTCAACTCCGGCACCAACTACTACGCTCCGGGCCCGGTTGATCTCGACGGCAATGCGCGCCTTCGCGGCGGCACGGTGGATCTGGGAGCTTACGAGTTTCAATCTACGCAACTCGCTCTGCGAATCGTGCCGGCTGGGACGAACATCCTGCTCGCCTGGCCGTTGTGGGCCAGCGATTTTGGGCTTCAACAAACCTCCGTGTTGCCACCCAGCCCGGCTGATTGGAGCAGTCCCATGACCTCACCCATTGTCACCAACAACGAGAACGAGATGTTCCTGCCAATCGGTGCCGCGCCAAGACTGTTTCGACTGTTCAAACCGTAGTCATCGCACCAACTCGAAGGCAAAGCCCTTCAAGTATTCCGTCTCGGGAATCATCGGGATGACTGGATGATCGGGCGATTGCGAATACGTGGCGACGCGGCGGAGAACTTTGCGTGTGTCGAATGCGGCCGAGAGCACGGTGTCTTGGAACAAGCCCGCCGGCACATGATGCGAGCAGCAGAACGTGGCGAGCGTGCCGCCAGGTTTCAACAATTTCAGTGCGCGGACGTGAATTTCCTTGTAGCCGCGCAACGCGTCCGGCACGGAGGCGCGGTTGCGTGTGAACGACGGCGGATCCAGCACGATGAGATCAAAGCGAGGCACGACCCGCTCGTTGGGTTTGGCGGACGCGTTGGCCTTGAACCAGTCGAAGACATTGATCGCCTCGGCCGTGACCTTGTCCTTCAAGCCGTTCGCAGCCGCGTTTCGAAGCGAAGCTGCGATGGCGTCGGCGCTTTGGTCCAGCATGTGAACATGCGCTGCGCCGGCACGCGCCGCGTGCAATCCAAAGCCGCCAAGGAAGCTGAAGCAATCCAGCACCTGCGCGCTCCCGCCTCGCGGGACGAACTGCGCGACGGCTTCGTAGCTGGTCTGTTGATCCAGGTACATGCCGGTCTTGTGGCCGCCGATAAGGTCGGTTTCAAACTTCAAGCCGTTCAAGTTCACCGCCACCGGTCCGGTTAATTCGCCCGCGAGCACGCTGTTCGCCTCGTCCAATCCTTCAAACTTGCGCGAGGCCACATCGCTGCGTTCGACGATGGCGCGCGGGGAGAAGATTTTTTGCAGCGCGGCCACGATGCGATCCTTGCGCTTCTCCATGCCGAGGGCGGAAATTTGCAGCGCCAGCACGTCCTCGTATTTGTCCACGATCAAGCCGCTGAGAAAATCACTCTCCGCATTCACCACACGAAAGGAGGACACGTTGGGCAAATGTCGCTGGCGCACGGCGAGGGCGGCGTTGATCCGCTCTTCGAAAAATTTCTGATCCACATCGACGCGCTCGTGATCGAGCAGACGGACGTTGATCTTCGAGCGCGAGTTGTAGAAGCCCGTGCCCAGCAATCGTTGACGGTGGTCCTTCACCTGGACGAGTTCGCCGTCGCCGGCTTGCGCCGTCATGCGCATGATGGAGGTGTGGTAAACCCAGGGGTGGCCCGCCACGATGCGGTCAGCTTCGCCCGGTTTCAGAAGTACAGTCGGCAATGATTCCATGGTTTGTAAACAGTTTGGTCCGGCGCACCATGCGCCGAAGCCGGCAGAGTAGGCCAGATTCGGTTGGGCAACGCGAGGCAAATCCTCAGCAAGCGGTCAATTACTGGCCGTTGGCGTGCGGCGGCTGAGTGCACAACTGAACCAAGGCTTCCAAAGTCCGCGCCTTTTGCGTCGCGTCGAGTTTGAGGAATCGATCGCGGCCGCCGGCCTTCGGTTTGAAGCGGGTAAAGCCGTCATCCTCGACCGAAACCGAGCCGGGAGCGGACAACCCGAAGTAGCCACGGTCCGGAAGCACGGCGTAAAGCGCGCTGGTCAAATCCCACGTCGGCCGCTCGTGGGGCGGCGGGTTGTAAGCGATATAAGCTTCCGGCGACGGGTGGTGCGGCGCGTAAGCGAAGTCGCGCTCGATACTCACGGCGGGGTAGGGCAGGGCAATGCCAATCTCATATCCGCTCCACACGATGGGCGTTGGCCAGTCGCGCGCGAGCTTTTGCGCGGCGGGAATGTCCTTCACCACATTGAACTCGCAATAGTGATTGTTGGCCTCGATGGTTTGAAACGCGCCGGCCAT
>CAYWCK010000055.1:0-18657 GCA_964456685.1 uncultured Bifidobacteriaceae bacterium
ATTCGCTGCAAACCATCCAGATCATTGACCGGTTGAGCCGGGCTGGTTTGGGACTGACGCTGGAGCAGATGATGCAGCACCAGACCGTGGCTGAACTCGCGTCGGTGGTGGATACCAAACGCGCGATGGAAATCGGCGCTGAGGAGTGGTCCTGCCTGGTTACTTTGCAGCCGCGGGGTGAGCGGCCACCCTTTTTCCTCATCCATACCGCGCCCGGCGATCTGCTCGGCTACATGAAGCTCGTTTATTTTCTGGGCAACGATCAGCCGGTTTATGGATTCCAATCACTTGGCCTTGCGCATCCGGAACAATGCCACCGCTCGCTACCGGAAATGGCGACGCACTACGTGAAGCTGTTGCGACAATTCCAGCCGCGCGGGCCCTACTATCTGGGCGGTTGGTGTTTCGGCGGAAGCGTGGCGATGGAAATGGCGCACCAGCTTGCCGGCGCCGGGCAGGAAGTTGCGGTGTTGGCCTTGATCGAAACTTGGGCGCACACCCCGCCGGTAAAGAGCTGGCGGTATTATGTCCGGCGCATGGAATATTTTCGGAGATTGGGCGTGACCGGAACGCTTCGTCACTATTGCCGCCGGTTGGGCAGCATCCTTCACCGCCGCCATGCCCAGCCCGTGGTCACGCCGGATGCCTTTGCGTTTGAAGCCACCAAGACCGGCCCGCTCAAGAATCGTGAATTGATTTATCCGATCAATTTGGAAGCCACGCGTCGTCACCGGTCTCGGCCTGAGGTTTATCCCGGCCAGGTCACCTTGTTTTTCCGCGAGACCTACGGGGAGGATGTCATCACGCCGGACTGGGATTTTCGAGTGCTGGCGCGCAAGGTGCGCTCACACATGGTGACCGGGGATCATCGTTCAGTATTGAAGGAGCCCCACGTCCGCCGCTTGGCCGAGTTGCTAAAATCCGAGTTGGTGCAGGCCCAATCAAACTACCACTCAACCAGCTCCGAGTCCGGCGAGACACCATTGGTGCCCGCCCGAAGCCATAGTGCAACCAGTAGGCCTCCCGCTTCATGATTACTGATCGCGTTCCATCGCCCTTGGTTTCCTCCGGAGTGCCAACCACAACGGCGCGTGCGCGGCAGTTGACGATTTCCCGACGACGTGACGCTACCGGCGCGGCGCCGGTATCTTTCCCGCAGTTGCGGCTTTGGTTCCTCGATCAACTGGAGACGGACAGTCCGCAGCATTGCCTCGGCTATGCCATCCGTTTGCGAGGAACACTCGACGTTAAGGCTTTGACCAGGAGCTTGAACGAGATTGTCCGCCGCCACGAAATTCTCCGCTCGACTTTTCATCCCTTCGACGAGGAGCCGCGGCAACGCGTCTTGCCAGTGCGGCCATTCGCAGTGCCCACCACCGACTTGGAATCACTGCCTGCCAACCGACGAATGACGGAAGCGCGACGGCTGGCCTTGGAGGAAGTTCGTCAGCCTTTCAAGTTGGAGAGCGGGCCGTTGATGCGCGCGCATTTGTTCCGACTTGGCCAAGATGAACATCTCCTCGCGCTCGCCTGGCATAACATCGTTTTCGATGCCGCCTCGGAAGATCCATTCTGCGCGGAGCTGAATGCTCTTTATGCCGCCTACAGCAGGGGGGCGGTGGTGGAATTGCCCGAGCCAAGCATTCAGTACGCGGACTTTGCTCACTGGCAGCGAGAACTCCCGCAGGGCGAGGAGTTGGCGACCGCGCTGGCTTACTGGAAGAGCAAGCTGGCTGGAAAGCCCGATACTCTGGGATTGCCTACGGATCGACCCGAGCCCGCGATACGCACATTGCGTGGAGGATGTGTGCGACTGGAATTGGGCGAGGAACTTTCCAAGGCGGTTCGGCGCATGAGTGAGGCCGCCGGAGTCAAACCGTACGCGGTATTAATGGCGACCCTCCAAACTCTCCTCAACCGCTACACTGGTCAGGACGTTACCATCGGCGTGCTGGAGGCCGGTCGGTCGGCGCCGCAAACGGCGGATGCCATTGGATTCTTTGTCAACACACTGCCGCTGCACACCGACCTCTCCGGGAATCCACCGTTCCGAGAAGCCTTGGGGCGCGTCGCGCGTTCCCTGGAGGAAGCGTGGGCGCATGGCGAACTGCCGTTCGAGAATATCGTCCGGCTGTTGCAGCCCGAGCGTGCGCTCAGCCGGAATCCGCTGTTCCGGATCATGTTCGTGATGCAAGCGGCCCCGTTGCGCGCATTGGCGCTGCCGGGATTGCAGGTGGCCGCCGAGGAGATGTTCGCCGAATCAACTGGATTGGATCTCACCCTCTTCGCGACCGAGCATGGCGAGGATTTCCAACTCCGGGCGGAATACAGCCTCGACTTGTTTGATGCCGAGACCATTCAGCGGTTGCTGCGGAATTTTCGGCAATTGCTGGCTTCCGCCGTGCATCAACCGCAAACGCCTCTCGGAGCGCTCGAACTGCTGAGTCCGCAGGATCGGGAGCAAGTGCTCTTCGCGCTCAACGAAACCGAGGCCGAATTTCCCAGTGAACTCTGTGTGCATCAACTCGTCGAGGCGCAGGCCGCGCGAGCGCCCGATGATGTGGCGGCCATCTTTGCGCCACATCAGCTCACTTACCGGGAATTGGAGACGCAAGCCGGTGAACTCGCGAACCATCTACGGTCCCTGGGTGTTGGCCCGGACGTCTGTGTTGGTTTGTTTCTCGAGCGCTCGCTCGAAATGCTGGTTGGTTTGCTGGCAGTGTTGAAGGCTGGCGGTGCTTATGTCCCGTTGGATCCGGATTATCCGACCGAGCGCCTCGCCTACATGCTCAAAGACGCCGGGGTTCGTGTGCTGCTTTCTCAACGCCGGCTCGCAACAAGGTTGCCGGCGGGGGTGGAACGATTGGTGTGTTTGGACGAGCCGATTCCTTCAGCTACGGCGGCGACGGCGACGGTCGCGGCCGTGGTGAAGCCCGATCATCTCGCCTATGTCATTTATACCTCGGGATCGACCGGCCAGCCCAAAGGGGTCGCGATGCCCCACCGGCCTTTGGTGAACCTGCTCGCTTGGCAGGGGCGCGATTCGCGCGCGGGACGCGGCACGCGCACGGCGCAGTTCACCTCGCTGAGTTTCGACGTTTCGTTCCAGGAGATTTTCTCGACTTGGAGTTCCGGCGGCACGTTGGTGATGGTGGCCCAAACCACGCGCCGCGATCCGGTGGCGCTGTGGAAATTACTGGCGGACGCGCGGGTGGAGCGACTCTTCCTGCCGTTCGTGGCGTTGCAGCAGCTCGCTGAGGCAGCCAGTGAGAGTGAACTGACACCGCGGCATCTGCGCGAAGTGATCACGGCCGGCGAACAATTGCAGATCACGGGCAAACTGGTGGCGCTCTTCGAACGGTTGCCCGGCTGTACCCTGCATAATCACTACGGACCGAGTGAGAGTCATGTGGTGACGGCTTATAGTTTGGCAGGACCGCCGCGCACCTGGCCGCCATTGCCGCCCATCGGTCGCCCGATTCAGAACACCCGCCTATATGTTTTAGATCCCCATGGGCAGCCGCTGCCCGTTGGCGTGCCGGGCGAGTTGTACATCAGCGGAGATTGCCTGGCCCGCGGTTACCTTGGGCAACCGGAACTTACCGGTACGAAATTCCTGCCGGAGACATTTTCCGGCCGTATGGGGTCACGGCTTTATCGCACGGGCGACTTGGTGAGGTATCTGCCTGATGGCAACCTTGAGTTTCTGGGCCGGCTCGATCATCAGGTCAAGTTGCGCGGTTTCCGGGTGGAGCTCGGGGAAATCGAGGCCACGTTGCGACGCTACCCCGCGGTGCGCGACTGCGCGGTTGTGGCGCGCGAAGTGGCGCCGGGAGACAAGCGGTTGATCGCTTATTTTACAAGCAAAGAGGGAGCACAAACGACCGCCGCGGAGTTGACGGACCACGTGCGAGCGGCTTTGCCGGATTATATGGTGCCGAGCGCCTTCCTGACCCTGGCGCAGTTTCCTTTGACGCCCAGCGGCAAGGTCGATCGGAAGGCCCTTTTGGCCCGCGAGCTGCAAATACCCGAGGTGGCGGGTGAATCCGCCCCGCCTCGTACACCGATTGAGGAGGCTTTGGTGGCCATTTGGCGGGAGGTGCTGCACCGGCGACAGGTTGGCATCCACGATAATTTCTTCGATCTCGGCGGTCACTCGCTGCTGGCCATTCAAGTGGTCAACCACGTGAACAAGGCGGGGCTTGGTTTAACGCTCAATCAAATCTTTCAACACCAGACGATCGCCGAGCTGGCGGCAGTGGCGGATACCAATCAAACGGTTGAATCCGGCACCGACGATTGGTTTTCCCTGGTCACGCTTCAACCCAAAGGCGAGCGCCCGCCCTTTTTTCTGGTTCACTCGGCGCCCGGAGATTTGCTGGGTTACATGCGGCTCGTTTACCATCTCGGGAATGACCAGCCGTGCTACGGTTTTCAGTCCTTCGGACTTTTGCGCGCCGGCGCCGCGCACGCCACGATCGAATCCATGGCCGCGCATTACGTGAAGTTGCTGCGACAGTTTCAGCCGGAAGGTCCCTATTATTTGGGCGGCTGGTGTTTCGGCGGCAACGTGGCGGCGGAAATGGCTTGGCAACTCGCCGACCAGGGACAAAAAGTGGCGCTGCTCGCTGTGGTGGAAGGCTGGGCTTTCCGGCCGCCCCTCAAATATTGGCGCTATTACTGGCATCACTTCCTGTGCATTGCCTGGAGCGGACCTCACGGCGTCTTCCGTCGCCTCTGGAACAAGTTGCGACGGCTGGTTTCGCGGCAGGATCGCGATGCGGATCCGCCGGAGCAATTTGCGTTTGAAGCGGCGCGCTCCGGACCGCTTGTGAATCGCGAGCGCATTTACCAAATCAATCTCCAAGCCGTCCACGTTTATCGCTCGCGACCAGCCGTCTATCCCGGCTGCGTCACCCTGTTCCTCCGCGAGAAATACGGGGATGGCGTGGTCGTGGCGCCGGATTGCGGCTTTGGCAGTCTCGCGCGTGAAACGAAAACCATCCTCGTTCCGGGTGACCACGTCGGTGTGTTGCATGAACCGCACGTCCGCGAGCTTGCGGCGAAGTTGAAGGCAGCTCTGACTGAGGCTCAAGCGCAAGCGGGCGGGGAGGCGCGGCATTCTCCTGATGGGCGTCCCCAAAATTAACTGGCCTCCTGGCCATGTTCCCAGCCTGCCGGAGTTAGGCGAGGTGCATGTTTGGGCGGTGTCCCTCGACACGCCGCCGGCGTGCGTGAGCGAACTCGAGAAGTTGCTCGCTCCGGACGAGCAGGCGCGGGCACAGGGCTATAAATTTCCCCGGTTGCGGGAACGTTTCATCGTGGCCCGCGGTCAGTTGCGCCGGTTGCTGGGCCAATACCTGCGGTGCGATCCGGCCCGGATCGAATTCGATTACAGTTCCCGCGGCAAACCCAGCTTGAAGGGCTCGCAAGCGGAACTTTGCTGTTTCAACGTCGCCCATTCGGATGAGTTGGCCTTGATCGCCTTCAGCGGCACGATGCCCGTCGGCGTGGATGTAGAGCTCATTCGCGGCATGCCGGACGCGGTTGGCATTGCCGAAAGATTTTTTTCATCGCGCGAACTTGCGGCCCTCCGTTCCGTTGGCAGCGCCGCGCGGGACACGGCCTTTTTCCGGCTTTGGACCCGCAAGGAGGCGTGGTTGAAAGCCACCGGCGATGGCATCGCCGAATCGCTCGCGAACATAGAAGTCACGTTCCTGGCTGAGGCGACTCCCCGGGTTCTGGCTATCGCCGGGGATCCGCTGGCGGCGGACGCCTGGACTTTATGCCACCTGCAACCTGCGGCTGGTTTTATCGGTGCGCTGGCTACGCGTTGTCGGGCGGTGCAACTGCAGTGCTGGCGCGTCGCCGAGTGAGCGTTCTCGTTAGGGCGCCTGCTTGACGCGATAGTAGCGCAGCGTCTCGCCAAGGGCATCCTGTTTGGACGCCGACGGTCCGGGCGCGGTCACCGTCCCGGACAGATTTGTCCAGGCGGAAAGCGCCGCATCCGGGCTCGATTGCACGAAGTAGTTGCTGCCGGGAATTGTGCTCCAAGTCAGGGTCACAACCGCGCCGGTCAGATCAATGGACTGAATCCGCAGGGCCGGCCAGACCGCAACGTTGAAGGACTGCGTGGCGCTCAAGCTCGGCAGGCCATTGTCCGTGACACGAATAGTGAACGTGTTCGTCGTGTTGGCGAAGTCATTGCCGGGTTGCCAGCTGAAGAAACCGTTCGTCGTATTCAAGTCAGCCCCGATTCCGCCACCGGCGAGGAGCGTGAAGCTCAGGGCATCAGCCGGCAGATCGGGGTCATTCGCGAGGGCGTTCAGCGTCATCCTTGAACCCGCATGGATGGCACGGTCCGACATGGGATCCAAGCTGGGCGGATTATTCGATCCGCCGGCGGTGAGCACGGACACATGATCAAACAACGCCGTGTTCAGCACGCCTTCGTCGTGCGAAGAAACGGCCAGGCCGACCGTCACCGCGGCGGGCATGTTGTTGGAGGAACTTCCGACCAGCGTCCAATCCGCGCCATTCGAGGAGGAGTAGCCGGAAAAACTGGTGCCGGTGCGAATCAGCTTCACCCAATAGGGGGCGGTCACCGCCGCGCCGGCAATGTTGTCGCTGCTGCCGTAATCGTCCTGCCGGTGCTGGTAATTCACCCCGCTGCTGGGGGTGAGCGTCATGAACACGTGACCCGAGAAGTCATCAATGGTGCGCCGGATCATGACTCCGGCTTTGGCCCAGGGATCCGTCGGCTGCAGGCTCACCACGCGGGCGACAATCTGAACGTCGCCCGTTACCGGCCGGTAGATGTAGTGGAAAGCGTCGTAGTTGTTGTAGATGTCCAGGCCGGCGCCGGTGTTGGTAAACGTGCCGGCATCGTAACCGGCGTTGCCGGGCAGACCCGTGTCGCCCACGTCGAGGTGCTGCCACGGTGCGGGCAGGTCCGCGGGCGGCAGATTGCTTTGCAACACCAGGATGCTGAATGACTGCGAGGCGGAGAGCGGGAGGAAGCCGTCGTCGGTCACCGTGACGGTGATGTAGTTGCTGCTCGGCGACTGTGCGCCCGATGGGGTCCAGGACAAAACGCCGTTGGTGGCATCCAAAGTCATGCCGGCCGGGAACCCAACTCCAAGGGAGAAGCTCAGCGCATTGGCAGGCACGTCCGGGTCCGTCGCCGAGTTGGTCAGCGTCAGGGTCGAGCCTTCGACGATGGTGTGGTTTGCGATGGGGGTCAGCGCCGGCGGCAGGTTGGTGTTAATGACAATCACGGAGAATTGCTGCGTGGCACTGAGCGGCGGCGCGCCGTTGTCCGTCACAATTACCGTGACGGGATTCGTCGTGCCACCCTGACTGCCCGAGGGTGTCCAGGTGAGGATGCCGTTGGTGCTGTCGAGGGTCATGCCGGCGGGAGCGCCGGCGCCGAGGTTGAAAGCGAGCGCATCCGGCGGGAGGTCGGGGTCCGTGGCGACGTTGGTCAGCGAAAGCGTGAAGCCTTTCAAGATGGTCTGGTTTGCGACCGGGGCCAGAGTGGGCGCCGAGTTCGTACCGATGAAGGCGACGCTGACGTTGTCGAAGGTGGCGGTGTTGAGCGCGAAATCGTTGTGCGAGCACAGGGCTAGGCCGACTTCGACGCTGGCGGGCATTTGATTGGAGGAAGTGCCAACCAGTTGCCAGTTCGTGCCGTTGCTCGAAGCATAGCCGTAGAAATTGTGACCGTGACGCACCAGCTTCACCCAGTAGGGCGCTGTGTTGGTCGGGCCGGCGAAGTTGTCGCTGACACCATAATCATCCTGCCGGTGCTGGTAGTTCACGCCATGACCCGGCGTCACCGTCATGAAGACATGGCCGGAAAAGTCGTTGGTCGAGCGGCGGATCATGACGCCGGCCTTGGCCCAGGCATCGGTGGGGTCAAGATGGAGGACGCGGGCAATGATCTGGACGTCGCCAGTGAAATTCTGGTGAATGAAGTGGAAGGAGTCGTAATTGTTATAGATGTCCAGGCCGGCGCCGATGTTGGTGAAAGTGCCGGCGTCAAAGCTGGCGTTACCCGGCAACCCAACCGCACCCACGTCGTGGTGGACCCACGGTTCGGGCAGGATGACCGGCGGCGGATTGCTTTGGAGGACGAGGATGCCAAAGGAACGCGCTGCGCTCAGAGGTGGCAAGCCGTTATCGGTCACGAGGACAGTGACGTGGTTGCTGCTGGGTGATTGTGCGCCCGTTGGGGTCCAGGACAACACCCCGTTGGTGGCATCGAGGGTCATGCCGGCGGGTGCGTTGCTACCAAGGCTAAAGGTCAGCAGGTCGGCGGGAATATCCGGATCGGTGGCGGTATTGGTGAACATCAGGGTGGCGCCTTCCAGGATAACCTTGTTGCCGATGGCGGTCAGCGCTGGTGGCAGGTTGGTGTTGATGACCACGACTGCGAAGTGCTGCGTGGCCGACATTGGTGGCACGCCGTCGTCGGTCACGATGACGGAAACTGGATTTGTGGTGCCGCCTTGTCCGCCATCTGGCGTCCAGGTGAGAATGCCATTGGTGCCGTCCAGCAACATGCCGGCGGGTGCGCCGGTGCCGAGGCTGAAGGCAAGGTTGTTCGGCGGGATGTCCGGGTCGGTTGCAACGTTGGTGAGTGAAAGTGTGAAGCCTTTCAAAATGGTCTGGCCCGCAATGGCGGCCAGGATCGGCGCGGCGTTCGAGTCGGTGAATGACACTTCGACATTATCGAAGGCAGCGGAATTCAAGGCGCCGTCGTTGTGCGAACAGACCGCGAGTCCGACCTCGACTTGGGCGGGCATCTGGTTCGAGGAGACGTTAATCAGCGTCCAGTTCGTGCCGTCTTCGGAGGAGTAGCCGTAGAAATCATAGCCGTGACGCGCGAGTTTTACCCACATGGGGGCGGTGTTGGTCGGGCCCGCCACATTGGAGCTGCTGCCGTAGTTGTCCTGGCGATGTTGATATTGCACCCCATTTGCCGGGGTGACCGCCATGAAGGTGTGGGCGGAGAAGTCATCCACCGTCCGACGAATCATCACGCCCGCCTTTGCCCAGGGATCGGTGGGTTGCAGGCTGACGACGCGGGCGATGATTTGCACGTCCCCGGTGGCAGGACGATGCACGAAGTGGAAGGCGTCGAAATTCCCGAAGATGTCTGCGCCAGAGCCGGCAAGGTTGAACGTGCCGGTGTCATAGACGGCGTAGCCAGCGACCTCGACGGATCCCACGTCCTCGTTCAGCCACGGGGGTGGCAGATTGGTGGCGCCGGGGGCGGAGGTCACGACGACCGTGAAATATTGCGTGTGCGTCAGGCTGGGTGCCCCGTCGTCGTGGGCGATGGCAGACACGAGGTTTGTGCTGGGGGATTGCAGTGCGGAAGGTGTCCAGGTAAGCAAACCGCTGTTCGTGTTGAGGTTCATCCCGGCGGGTGCATCGGCGCCCAACGTGAAGGTGATCAGGTTCGCCGGCAGATCGGGATCGGTGGCAGACAGCGTGAGTGAAATGGTCTGGCCCAAGCTGAGTTGATGATTCGTTATTCCGGCCAGAATGGGTGGTTGATTGATCTCATTGACCGTCACCGTGAACGATTGCGCCGAGATCAGTGCGCTATTGTTATTCTCCATGACAAAGGCCGTAATGAGGTAGCTGCCCGGGCCCTGTGCCTCGGAAGGCGTCCATTGGATGGTGCCATTTGTCGGGTTGATGGACATGCCGGCTGGCGCAGTGTTGAGCAAGTGGAAGGTAAGCGAGTTGGTCGGTGTGCCAGGTTGGGCGGAAAGTGAGCTGATCATCAGGGTACTACCCTCGTTCACGAACTCGTCATCAATCGGATTGAGGCTGGGCAGGGGTGAGGTATCGAGGCTGACGTTGTCAAAGGTCGCGGAGTTGAGCGCGGAGTTGTTATGCGCGCAGACCGCCAGCCCAACGTAGGCGGTGGCCGGCATTGGGTTGCTCACGCTTCCAGTGTTGGTCCAGTTGAGGCCATCAGGGGAGGTGTATCCGCTGAAGATGTTGCCGTCGCGCACCAGGCGAATCCAATACGGCGTGGTGTTGGTGACACCCATGATGCTGGAACTGCTGTCGTAGTTATCGAGGCGAAACTGAAGGCTCGTACCGTTGCCGGGAGAAATGATCATATTAACGTGGCGGGAGAAATCATCCAGCGACTGACGGAACATGATGCCCGCCTTGGCCCAAGGATCGGTATATTGCTGCGACAGAACGCGCGCTACCACCTGCACATTACCCGTGATGGGTTGGTAGATGTAATGGAAGGCGTCGGCGTTGCCGTAGATATCGGCTCCGGAACCCACGGCCGTGAAAGTGCCGGAACTGTAGCTGGCATCTCCACTCAGCCCGGTACTGCCAACGTCCTGATGCAGCCAGGGTGACGGCAGGTCGGAGGTCGGCGGCAATTCCTCGATCCATTGATCCAGAACTCCAACGGCGTTGGTGTCGGTTACGTTCCGTCCCAAGGGCGGCATTTTGTGCTGACCCGTGGTGTTGAGACGGAACCGCAACATGGACTTTGGAATGTTCGTCGGGACGATGACCTTTGCGCCGGTGATGCCGAGGTGATCGCTGAGCAATCCGTTGATCAACGCCTGGTTGGTCAGTGGCGTGTCGAAGCGTGCGTCGAAGTAGGCTGGCACCCCGTTGGGTTTGTGGCAATGAGCACAGTTGGCGTCCAGATAGGAACGGGTGCGGAGTTCCAGGGTGGCACTGGTGTTCGTCAGATTTGCCATGGCCGGGAGGTTGGTGATAGCTGCTTCGTTGAGCGGTGGATTCAACAGGCCGAGGTGGTTCCAGGTACGCAGCTGGTTGTCGGTCACGCCCGAACCGGGGTACGTGTAGACACCGTTCAACTGAGCGGTCTTGGGGCCGAGGATGAACTTCGCATTTGAATTGTGGCACCTCAGACAATCCTGCCGGCTGGGGTAGAGCCAGGCCTGGGTACGGGTGCCCGAGGTCGTGGTGATGACGACGTCCTCAACCAGACTGTTAGTGAGCAGATCTGCATCCGAATTGTCGGGACGCCACTTGTAGGTGAGCCCGTACACACCGCCGTTGGTGTCGCAGACGAGGAAACGGGTTTCCAGCCGGCGCATTTGCGTGGGAAAGTTCTCATTGGTGGCGATCTGAAAGTGCTTCACCAAAACGCTGCCGCGTGGGAACGTCCAGGCGCCGTTGGTTTCAAATCCAACCTGCTCGTTCGTGCCGTAGGGAGCACCGTCATTGGGCACCGCCATCCAGCGGTGTTTATCTGCTCCATCGGACCAAAGCGGTGTGTTTACACCAAACGGAATCAACGCGTCGGTGACGGAAAGCGTCGCCAGGTTGGTGAAGGTGCCAGTCTGAGAGAGCAACGTTGGTGGCGCCGCTGCATCTCCATTCGGGCGAGACAATTTGTAAATGTAACCGTTGGTTCCGGTCTGACACAGGTAGAGTTCATTGTTCTGGTCCAAGCCGAACGAACTGAGGCCCTCGTAGTTTGCCCCCGGAGGCATGTTTGCAATTTGGGTGACGGTTGGAGCGGCGTTCGACCCGTGGTAGGTGAGTGACCAGATGCGTCCGGAACCATTGTCGCCAAAGATATACTTGCCTCCGAGTTCTTCGGCGAATTCGGCGCCACGATAGATGTATCCGCCAATCACGCAACCGTTGGCATTGGTGTGGAGGTAACTGTGAACCGGCGGCTGATTCGTGCCGATGAGGGGATCGGGTTGATCGGGGTGTGGACCGTCGAAGATGCCTTCGCGATAATACCATTGATAGTTGCCGCCACGTTCAATGAGGTCCACTTCCTCAACCGTGTGCTCGCCGACGTCGCCGAGCCAGATCTGATTGTTGGTGAGGTCGTAGGTCATCCGGTGCGGGCTGCGCAGACCGATGGCCCAAAACTCTTCCAGGATGCTGCCGCCCGCGTCGAGAAACGGATTGTCATTCGGAATAAAATAATTGCTGCTGTAACTGGGCGGGCTTCCGAAACCTGTGGACAACGGCTGGCGCCGGATGGGGTGGCTCTTGGTCGGATCCTGATTTACATCCAGACGAAGCACGCCCGAAAATAACCCGCCATCCAAGTGCTGGGCGGTTCCAAACTGGTCGTTCGCACCACCTTCGTCACCATTGCTCAGATAGAGAAAACCGTCTGGCCCGAAGAACATGCCACCGCCGTTGTGGTACAGGTGACTGTCGTATTGGTTGATTAACACCAATTCCGAATTCGGGTCGGCGACCAACGAGCCATCCGGCACCGTGAATCGGGAAAGGCGATTGAAGGAAGGCGTGTGCGGAGGTATCCGTCCGCTGCCGAGAATCACCGGATTGGCGGAATAATTGTAATAAACATACACGAATCCCCGGTTGGTTGAACCAGGGTTGCGAAACTCCGGGTGGAACGCCATGCCCAGCAAACCGCAGTCATCCCATCCTTGCGTCCGGGCGGTGAGGTCGAGAAAGACCATGCGGTTGGTGGTATTGGGAAGGTTCTCGATGATGAAGATCTCGCCTTGCCGGCAGCCGACGTAAAGGCGATTGGTGCCCGGTTCCGGCACCATGAAAGTAGGATCAAAGAAGACCAAGTTTGGGAATGCTTTGACAACGGCGTAAGATCCTTGAGTCGGCTGGCTTTCAGGCAGAGAACCATTGAGAAAGGGGCCGATTGGGGCGCGCGAGGTCAGTCCATAGGGTTGACCCGCCGCCGGGGTCGGACAGACCACGGTGGTCAGAATAACCGACAGACTTAAGCCAAATAAGCATTTGTTCACAATGTCCCTTTCAAATCTTATGTGATGCGTTTTCGCGATCATACCTGAGATTATTCGCACCGCAACATAAGCAATTCACGCGCCTATCTTGCCATATCACATTGTTGATCACCACTTAGGACATAAGACGGACTGGTGCCCGGGACTTCCCCGGGGGACGGCCAGTTTGTGATTGAAATGCGGGGAGGCCTGCCATAAACACAGCGCTCCTGATCAGCGTGCGCAAACCATCGGCGCGGGCGAAATCCTGTCTGGCGACACGGGCATGACGAGGCAGCAATGACTGAAACATCGATGATTGAAACCAAGGCGGGCCAGCCCCCGATTGCCATCCTTGGTGTTCCTTTTGACAACCTCACCACCGCTGAGGCCATCGAAATCATCACTCGCATGGTGTCCTCGCGTCAGCCGCACTACCTCGTGACCGCGAACGTGGACTTTCTAGTCCAAGCACAGGAGGACATCGAATTGCGCCGCATACTTTTCGACGCGCACTTGGTTTTATGCGATGGTACGCCCCTCGTTTGGGCATCGCGCTGGTTGGGCAATCCTTTGCCGGAGCGGGTGGCTGGCTCCGACTTGGTGCCGCTATTACTGCGCGTTGCCGAGGAGAAGCAGTTCCGGATTTTCCTCCTCGGAGCCACACCTGAGTCCGCTGCGCAAGCGGTTGCAAACTTGAAGGCAAAATACCCACGGCTCCCCGCTGTGGATCATCATTCCCCACCTTTCAACAAGTTGCTGGAAATGGATCATGAGGGAATTGCGCGTCGCATTCGCGAGGCGCGGCCCGATTTTCTTTTCGTCTCCTTCGGTTGCCCCAAGCAGGAAAAGTGGATTGCCATGCATTACCGTTCCCTGGGGGTTCCGGTATCGGTTGGCGTGGGAGCGACGATTGATTTTCTCGCCGGTCAGGTGCGGCGGGCGCCCAAGTGGATGCAACGCACCGGCACTGAATGGATCTTTCGGTTGTTACAAGAACCGCGGCGACTCTTCGCCCGCTACGCCAAGGGCATCTGGGTTTTTGGGTGTGGGATTATCATCCAATGGTGGAGTCTTCAATTTCGCGCGCCCAAAATTCGCGCCCAAGTGAGCACTCCGGTCCGCACCGAACCGAGCTGGCAATGTGTCAAGCTCCCACCACGCTTCGACATGGCCGCCGCGCGCAATGACGCGTTGCTCGTGGATCAAGTGCTGGCGGATGGGCGCGATTGCCTGCTCGACCTTGCGAGCGTGGAATTCATTGACAGCACCGGCATTGGCTTGCTGATCCGCTTGCAGAAAAAAATTCGGGCCTCCGGCCGGCAGTTGGTGTTGTTGCAGCCGAGCCAGAATGTGCAACAAGCGCTGCGTTTGATGCATCTGCACAATTTTTTTGCCACCGCACCAGACATTGCGGCGGCGCACGAAGTCATTTCGGCCCGCCAGCGTGAGGAGGGTTCGCCCGCGCTGCCGAGCGTTGCCGCTGCCTTCAATCCGCTGGTTTGGCAGGGCGAAATCACGGCCGCCAACGCCGAATCCGTTTGGCGGCGAACGGAGGCGCACATTCGCTCCCTCGCCGCGACCCATCGCGATGTCATCATTGATCTTGCTGCAGTCCGGTTCATGGACAGCACGGGGGCCGGTCTGATGGTTCGCGCCCGTAAACTGGCCCAACGCGAAAACTGCCGCCTGACCTACCGCAATCTGCCAGAAGCCGTGCTGAACGTGCTGCGCCTCGCACGGTTGGAGGAGTATCTCCTGAACACCGCGCCAACGGGCAACTGATTCGCGTCGCCCTTCCTTCTGTCCATTAAAACCTGACTTGCCCGCGAGCCGATGGCGGCTAACATGGCTGCTCAGGCTGTGGCGGAAAACCAGCCTGTAGTTGTCGAATAAAACCGCATGACCACTGAGCTTTCAAACTTCGCCGCGCGATTGCGCGGTTTGATCTCGCATTCTCCTTTTGCGGTCACTGACTTTGAACGGCTGGCCTTGGAACTGTTCGCGCTCCAGTTTGGAACGAATGCCCCGTATCGGAGATTTTGTGAGGCACGCGCGGTTACTCCTTTGACGGTGACATGTTGGCCACAAATTCCGGCCATGCCCGCCGCCGCTTTCAAGGAATTCGATTTAACTTGCCTGGCGGCTGCCGCCCGGAGTCACGTCTTCCATTCCAGCGGCACGACCGGTCAGCGGCCGGGCCGGCATTACCATTGCGCGGAATCGCTGGCGGTTTACGAGGCTGCCTTGTTGCCGTGGTTTCAGGCCCATCGGTGTGGTCCTGCCCGATTGCTCCTGCTCACGCCGCCGCCCGCGCAGGCGCCAAATTCTTCCTTGGTGCACATGTTCGATGTCATTCGCAAGTTCGATGGCGCGCCCGAGTCGGCCTTTGTCGGGCGCACCAATCGTGAGGGTGCGTGGGAACTGGATTTCGATGTTGCGGTAACGGCTTTGCATGAGGCCGGCGGATTGAATCAACCCGTCTTCATCTTGGGAACGGCTTTCTCTTTCGTGCATTTGCTCGATGAAATGGCGCAACGGAATCTCAGCCTGACCTTGCCTGCGAATTCTGCAGTGATGGAAACGGGCGGTTACAAAGGCCGCTCTCGCAGCCTCCCCAAGTCCGAATTGCACGCGTTGATTGGCGAGCGATTGGGCGTTCCGGATGCGCGGATTCTGTGCGAATACGGCATGAGCGAACTCAGCTCCCAAGCCTACGATCGTGCGCTGAGCCAGGCCGCTTCCGGTGCGTCAACGTCGCCATCCGCTCGTCAGTTTGCATTTCCACCTTGGGTGCGCGTTCAGGTCATGTCGCCGGAAACTGGTCGCGAAGTGGGCGAGGGCGAAACCGGCATCCTGCGTATTTTCGATCTGGCCAATGTCTTTTCCGTGCTGTCCCTACAAACCGAAGACCTCGCGATCCGTCGCGGGGAGCGGTTTGAATTGATCGGCCGGGCGCAACTTGCCGAAGCCAGGGGTTGCTCTCTGATGGTAGCTTGAAATCAAACCATGAAAATCTGGAACCTCCTCTGGTGGATCGTGCCACTGCTCGTGACAACGGGGCTGGCGGCGGCGCGCGAATTCACCGTGGCCGAGCGGCTCGATCAGTATGGTGCCGGCGCATGCGCCCGACTCAAACCGCATTTTGAAAAGGCTGGCGTGATTTATCCGCCCAGCGAACTCGTTTTTGTCGGACTCAAGGAGGAGAAAATGGTGGAGGTTTACGCGCGCAACGGGACGAACGCGCTGAAGTTCATCCGCGCGTATCCCGTGCTCGCCGCCAGTGGTGTCGCGGGGCCGAAACTTCGCGAAGGCGACCGGCAAGTTCCCGAGGGAATTTATCCCATCGAATGGCTGAACCCGAACAGCAGCTATCATCTTTCGATGCGCATCGGTTACCCCAACGAGTTCGATCGGGCGCAGGCAGCGAAAGAGGGACGCACCCAGCTGGGTGGCGACATCATGATTCACGGCAAAGCTAAATCCGTTGGCTGTCTGGCGATGGGTGATGAAGCAGCGGAGGATTTCTTCGTCCTCGCGGCGGACGTGGGGATCAAAAGCATTACGATGATTCTCGCGCCCGTGGACTTCCGGGCCGGCAAGGCGGTGCCCACCAATGCCAAGCTCACGGAATGGACGCCGGCATTGTATGAACAAATCAAAGCCCGCCTGGCCAAACTGCCGCCCAAGGAAGGCAAATAATGGCCGAGTCCGATCACAAGACGCCTACGCTCTGGCTGGCCGGTGCTTTGCATGCCTTCACGCACGTCTATCAAGTCGCGCTCTTACCTTTGTATTTATTGATTCAGCAGGATTTGAAGCTGACGAGCATCAGCCAGGCGACGCTGCTGGTGACGGTCATGATGGCGGGCTATTTTGCGCCGGCGTATTTTCTCGGTGTCGCGGCGGATCGGTTCAAGCGCAAGCAACTGCGGGGTTGGGGACTGGCGATCAACAGTGCGGGCGGCGTGTTGCTCGCTCTGGCGCCTAACTATCCTGCAGCGTTGGGGGCGGTCCTGCTCACTGGCCTGGGGGGCAGCTTCTATCATCCCGCCGCCACGGCGATGGTGGCGCGGTTATTTCCGGTGGGCACCGGCAAGGCGCTTGGATTGGTTGGCATCGGTGCCAGTGTGGGATTTTTCTTGGGGCCGGTCTATGCCGGTTGGCGGGCCGGGAAACTTGCGGCCAGCGTCGGCGCGGCCGCTTGGCGACAACCCGTTTTGGAACTCGGCGTATTGGGGCTGGTCATGACAGTGATTTTTGTCTGGCTTGCCCCGCGGGATGCGGCCCCGGCACAACAGAGCCAAGCCGGTCGCCAAGCCACGAGGATTTTCCCGACCCCAACGCTCTGGGCCTTCTTTTTCCTCGCGGCCTTGGCTTTTAGCTTCCGCGATTTTACCGGCTCGGCTATGGGCAGCCTCGGCTCGCTCTATTTGCAGAAGGCACACGGATACTCACCGGAGTTCACGGGGTTGGCGCTCAGCGGAATTTTCCTCGCCAGCGCGGTCAGTAATCCTTTGTTCGGCCATCTCAGCGATCGTGGGCGCGCGCGGTGGACTTTGCTCGTGATGGTGGTGGCTGCGGTGGTCGTGCTGCTCTTCCCGCATCTGCCGGTGCGGGCCACGATTCCCAGCTACCTGATCTACGGTTTCTTTTTTATGGCCAGCTATCCCATGGTCGAAGCTGCGCTCATGGAAGCGGTGCCCGACGAAGTGCGTGGGCGGGTCTTTGGTCTCTTCATCACCGTGGGCGGACTCATCGGCAACGCCTCGCACTGGGCGGTGGGCGTGTGGGTGAAGGCTTTGGGGGAACGCGCTTCCTCGCCGGCTGGCTATTATTTCAGCTACGCCGCGATTGCGGGTTGTCTTCTGCTGGCATTGCCGGGGCTTTATTTTCTTCAAGCCATTCGTCGGCGGGAGCATCTCGACGCGTCGGCACGGAGTGATGATTCCGCCGTCCATAACCCGCAACTCCCGACCTGATGACGCTGCCAAACTATTTCCTTGCCGATTTGCCGGCTGACGCGGCGCTTTCGCCCGCGATGTTGACGGAGGCCTGTCAGACGTTGAAGCGCAACCGGGAGCACTTTCTCGCCGCGCGCACAACCGAGGAAATGATCCGTCTGATCGCGCGCGTTGCGGACAACTGGCTTGATGCCGAAGATCCTTGTCGCAAGCTCGCTTTGGGTGAAGGTCCGACGCAAACGGGGTTCGGTCGCGCGACAATTGAACGCGGACTCGACGGGTTTTTCCGCCAGCTCACGTCCGAGAATTTGCGCGCCTTGATCACACAAGAGCTCGGGGATGCCGCGCGCCTGGATCGCTTTGTCAGCGGGCCGGGCGAAACGCGTGCGGCGCTGGCGACGGGGCCGGAATTCCTGGTGCATATCGCCGCTGGCAATATCCCGAACCCCACTTGGACCAGTCTCGTGTTGGGACTGCTGACGCGCTCCGCCCAGTTTGTAAAATGTGGCCGCGGCGCATCCTACCTGCCGCGACTGTTTGCCCATTCGCTTTACGATGCGGATCACAAGGTCGGCTCCTGCCTTGAACTGGCCGAGTGGCCCGGAGGCAGCACGGCATTGGAAGATGTGCTTTTTGCGGAGGCTGATTGCGTGACGGCCACGGGCGCCGACGAAACGCTGCGGACCGTCCAGTCCCGGCTTCCGAAGCACACGCGCTTTCTCGGTTACGGGCATCGCGTGAGTTTCGGCTACGTGGCGGCGGATGCGTTGTTTGGTCGCAGCGCGAAGCAGATCATTTGCGCCGCGGCAACTGACCTCGTGGCTTGGAATCAACTGGGTTGCCTCTCGCCGCACGTGCTGTATGTGCAGCATGGAGGTGAGGTGGGCACGGAAGCGTTCGCCCAACTGCTGGCGCAGGAACTGGAGCGGTGGGAGTCG
>CAYWCK010000056.1:0-18595 GCA_964456685.1 uncultured Bifidobacteriaceae bacterium
TGGCGACCTCGGTTTCGTAGCCCGAGCCCATCGTGGTGGACGACGTGATCGGATCGGCGCACGTGCCCTGGGTGATGTTGGTCTCGACCCACACGCCACCGCCCGCGCCGTCAGAAGTGCCAGGGATGCCAGGAAACAGGGCCGATTTATTTTCAGTGCTCATGGATAATCAGATCGTAATGGGAGTGTTGAGGTGCGCGCGCACTGCCGAGGCGAGAGCGCTTCACGATATCTGCGGCTGGCGAATGTATTATTCACGGTGTTCCGCTAAAGACCACAGGCGCGAAGACCGCGCACGAGGGGTCAAAAAAATCTAGGTGTGCTCTGGTACAGCCGCAAGGCTTTTAATTGCGGGCCGATAACTTTTATCGCTGGCAAACCGGGCAATGGGAAAACATCTTCTCCGCATCAGCCACGGCACGGCAACTGCGAGCCATGGCGATACAAAACAATGAATCCGTGGGCAAAACCGGAACTGGCGCAGGACCCGGCCGAATGGCTGGGCGACGCGCACCCGTTGGTCGAGCAACTGGGCTCGGCGGACGGGCTGGCTTCGTTGCATGCGCTGGCGGATTCGCTGCGCGCACGACCGGTGGCGAGCCTGCCGGCGTTGCGGGAATTTCTGCTCGCCTATCGCGAGCGCGTCCTGTTGCCGCACGAACTGCCCGCAATCCGGACAGCCTTCGATCACGCGAGCCGTAATCAAGTGCGCGAGTTGATTGCCTTTGATCGGTTGCTGGCGGAACAACCTTCGCTCAAGGATTTTGCCCGCTCCAGTCAGCGCGTCGGTCACGGTCAGCTCCAGAAACTTCGTCCTTTGCGGGACGAGCGGATGGTGCAGAGATATCTCGCCGCCGTCGAAAGCAAGGAAGCCCACGGCTGGCACACGCTGGTGTATGGTTTGACGCTGGTGGTTTATTCGCTCCCGCTGCGGCAGGGTTTGCTCGGTTATGCGCAGCAAACCACGCGCGGTTTCATCCAGGCGGCGGTTCGCCCGCTCCAGATTTCCGAAGCCCAGTGCCGCGCGTTGTTCGACGAGATGTGCGCTCCGCTGCCGGGAGCAGTGGACTTGCTGACGGGGCGGCTGGCGGCCTAGCGGCGAGGTGTCCTCCGCGGGGTGTATGGAACGAGAGCGCGATTTGCCTGAACCTGCGCGGCCTGCGGGACGTTTTCACTTCACCGCGGACTTGCGTTGCACGAACGCGAGCATTTCCTTCGCGGCAGGAACTTTCAGAGCCAGCGTCACGAGCCAGTAGAGAATCGCCGCGGCGGTGGCCGGCACAAAAACCGCGCCGATTTTTAGTGCGAGATTGCCATGGCCGAGCGCGCCTTCCCACGAACGCCAGCCCCACCAGGCCATGCCCGCGGCCAGGGCGGTGGCGAGAAACAGCGGCCCGATTGCCCGGCGCAGCGTCGACCACTCGAGCTGTTTCAATTTCTTCTTCAAAGCAAACGTGAGCAGCGAAAAATTCACCGCGGCGCTTGCGGTATTGGCCAGGCCGAGGCCGCCCTGTTTGTAACGCCACACCAGAACCGCGGCGAGCCCCAGGTTCAGGGCCAGGCAAAACACGCTGATCTTCATCGGCGTCCTCGTGTCGCCCAAGGCGTAGAAGGCGCGGGCAAGCACATTGATGAGCGAGAATAAAACCAGTCCGGGTGCGAGGCATTGAAGCGCGAGCGTGGCTTGTTGTGTGGAGGTGGCGTTGAATTTTCCGCGTTCGAACAACAGCCGCATGATCGGCTCCGCCAGCACGATGAGCAGAACCGAAGCGAGCAGGTTCACCAGCACGAGGTAATTCACGCCCTTGCCCAGTTCGGCGCGGAACTCCGGAAATTTCTTTTCCGTGGCCAGGCTGGAAAGCGCGGGCAGCAGGTAGGTGGCGAGTGAAATGCCGAAGAGTCCTTGCGGCAGTTCCATCAACCGCACGGCATACTGGAACGACGCCACCACATAGTCGTCCACCCAATAGGCCAGGAGGTTGACCGTCACCACGTTGATCTGGAAGGCCGCCACACCGATGGTGGCGGGCAACATCTGTTTCACCACGCGACGCACGGTTTCGTCGCGCCACGGATTGACCCAGCGATACCGGAAGCCTTCCCGATTCAGCGAGGGGATTTGAAACCATGCCTGCACCAAACCGGCCAGCACCACGCCGATGGCGAGGGCGAAGACCCGTTCGTGCAGTTCCTTTCCCAGATGCGGGGCGAGCCACAACACCGAGGCAATCATCACCAGATTCAGCGTCGCCGCGCCCATTGCCGGGATGAAGAAGTGTCCGCGCGCATTCAGCATCCCCATGAACACCGCCGCGAGACAGACCAGCAGGAGATACGGCATCATCACGCGCAGCAGTTGCAGCACCAGGAGCGTCTTGCCGGTGAAGCGTGTGGCTTCGCCCGTGACTTGACCGCCGAAATACAGGGCGACGGTCACGCCGACAAAGCCGAGCACCACGACCAGGGTGGTGAACACCAGCAGACCCGAGATGACGGCATTCGCCGCCTGCCACATCGCGGCGTCGCCATCGCGCTTCTCCTTTTCCTTGAAGATGGGAATGAAGGCCGCGGTCAAAGCGCCTTCGCCGAGCAGGCGCCGGAAAAGATTCGGCACCTGGAACGCGAGGAAGAACGCGCTGGCCACCCAGCCCGTGCCCATGAAGGCGCCATACACGATCTCGCGCACCATTCCCAGCACGCGGCTGGTCAACGTAGCGAGGGCCATCAGGCCGGACGACTTGAGCATTTGCGACATCGCGCGCGGAGTGTGGCGACCAAACTCCAAAGTCTAAAGCCCAAAGTCTGAAGTCTCCGGCGTGTCCCTTCGCTGCCCGCACGGAGGGGCGCGTCCTACCGTCGGCGATAGTGCAGAATCTTAAACTCCGGCGTGTCCCGGACCTCCTCGACGAGCGCGAACTGATCTTCGAACGGCGGAAAGAACGCGTCGCCTTCCACCGTGCGTTTCACCAACGTGAGGTAAAGGTCCGCACACAGCGGCAACGCCTGCGCGTAAATCTGCGCTCCGCCGGCGATGAAGATTTTTCGTCCGTCCGCAAGCGGCGCGAGTTCGTCGAGCGACCGAATGGTCTTTAACCCGGGATAAACAAAACCGCCGCGACTCAAGATAATCGTCTCGCGATTCGGCAGCGGTTTGCCGATGGACTCGAACGTTTTTCGGCCCATGACGACTACGTTCCCGGTGGTCATCTGCTTGAACCATTTGAAGTCCTCCGGCAAGTGCCAGGGAATTTTATTGCCCGCGCCGATGACCTGGTTGAGCGACATGGCAGCGATGGCAGTGAAACTCATGGATTGCTTGAAGTGAGTACAATTGGCTCGCGCGGTCCGGGGAACTTGGGCTGACGATGCAGGACGTAGAGGTCCACCGCGCACCACGCACGAGCTGCGATTTCCCGCGCCTTCACCCGCCAGGTCCAACGTTTCGATTGTAAATCCGGCGCTGCGAACGCAATCGCTTCCAGTCCCCGCTGCCGCGCAATCCAGACGGCGCGCGGACAGTGGAATTCCTCGGTGACGATGGTGAACTGGTGCAGGCCGAAGACCGAGTTTGCCCGCATGACGGAATCCAGCGTCCGGAAGCCGGCATAATCGCACGTGATTGCCGACTCAGGCACTCCGGCCGCCATCAGGGCTTCCCGCATGTCGGTGGGTTCATCGTAACTGGCAATGTGATTATCACCGCTCACCAGCAGATGCCGCACTTTGCCGGCATTATACAACTTTGCGGCGGCGGTGATGCGCTGGGTGAAATGCAGATTCGTCCTTCCGTTTGCCATCAGCTTGCTGGTGCCGAGGACAAGCGCGACGTCGTTGGCAGGCACAGCCGTGGGTGAGCGGAAGATTCTTCCGTCGGCGGCGCGTTGACAGAGGCGATCCGTCCAGACCAGCGCGGCCACCGCCGCCAAACCGAGCAGCAATGCCAGAATCAAAACGCGTCGAACAATTTTGAAGAGCTTTTTCATGCTGACCTTGCGATGGGATCAAACCGCCACCGGCGCTTTGATCCCCGGATGCGGGTCGTAACCCGTCAGTTCGAAATCTTCGAAATGAAAATCATCAATCCGCTTCACGGCGGGATTCAGTTTCATCTGCGGCAATGCACGCGGTTCGCGGGAGAGTTGCAGCTTCGCCTGATCGATGTGGTTCGAATAGAGGTGCAGGTCGCCGAAGGTGTGCACGAAGTCGCCCGGCCGGAGCCCGCAGACTTGGGCAACCATCAGCGTCAGCAGGGCGTAGCTCGCGATGTTGAACGGCACGCCGAGAAAAATATCGGCGCTGCGCTGATAAAGCTGGCAGCTCAGTTCGCCTTCGCTCACGTAGAATTGAAACATCGTGTGGCAGGGTGGCAGCGCCATGCTGTCAATGTCCGCCACGTTCCACGCACTGACGATGAGCCGGCGGCTGTCGGGATTCTTTTTGATCTGCGCGATGACGCTGGCGATCTGGTCGATGCCCCATTGGCTGCGGCGCAGGCGCGGGCCGCCCGGCTTGGTGTCCGGGGCATGGCCATTGCCGTTTTCGCGAACGTCGAAGAGCGTTGGTTGGGCCACGGCGACTTTGGTGGTGCGGCGGGGCCGGCTGTTCTTCACCCAATGTCGCCATTGCTTGCCGTACACCGGGCCGAGGTCGCCGTTGGCGTCGGCCCATTCGTTCCAGATGCTGACCTTGTTTTCCTGGAGATAGCGCACGTTGGTTTCGCCGCGCAGAAACCAGAGCAGTTCGTAGATGATCGAGCGCAGGTGCAGCTTCTTGGTGGTCAGGACCGGAAAGCTGTTTTGCAGCGGGAATCTCGCTTGCGCGCCGAACACGGAATACGTCCCCGTGCCGGTGCGGTCGGCCTTGAATTTGCCGTGCTCCATGACGTGCCGGAGCAAATCGAGATACTGGATCATGCCGGGAGCATTCTTAACCCCGAAGGTGGAGAAAGACACGCAAGAAAATGCGCGCTCGCATGCCCGCGCGGTTTGGGGCGGGGGCGGCGGTTAATTGGGAGTTTGATTGCGGGCGCCGTTCCGCTACAACTCTGCCGTGAATCTGCCCAACAAGCTGACCGTTTCGCGCTTCGTGCTCACTGCCGCGTTTCTGTGGGCCATGTTTTCACGTTCGCCGGTGAACGACACCCTGGCGTTGGTTTTCTTTTCGGTGGCGGGCATCACGGATTTTCTCGATGGCAAGATTGCCCGGGATCGGAAATTGATCACCAGCTTCGGCACGTTGATGGATCCGCTGGCCGACAAGGTGATGATCTGTTCCGCGTTCATCGCGCTGGTCGAGCGGCACATGGGCGCAATGGTCCGCGGCGACCTGCCCGTGGTCTTCACGGCGGGCGATTATCCGGTCTATGCCAAGGTCGAAGCCTGGATGGTGGTGATCATCGTCGCGCGGGAACTCGGCATCACCGGGCTGCGCCTGCTCGCGGCCTCCAAGAACGTGGTGCTGGCGGCGGAGCGCTACGGCAAACACAAAACCATTTCGCAGATTTCCGCCGTCATCGCGTTGCTGGTGATGGATGCCTACGGCGAATGGTGGGCGTGGCTGCACAATTTCTTCAGCCCGTGGACGCCGTGGTTCGCGCTGGCGACGCTCTGGCTTACGGTCATCCTTACTTCCACCTCGGGGGCGCTGTACCTGTGGCGCAATCGCACGATCTACCTCAAAGACATGTGACGGTGGCCGCCGTCCGGGCCCGGGCCAAGTCCGGGTTCGACGCCCAACCCATGAGCGGCTAAGCTGGCCGCGTCATGAATGCCTCGCCCGCACCGGGGAACAACCCCGCTCCGTCCGCCGCCGCGACGGAACTGCTCGTCTCGGGCATGACTTGCAACAACTGCGCCCGCCACGTCACCGAAGCCGTTCAAAGTGTCGCGGGCGTGCGCAGCGCCTCGGTTGCCTTGGAGACCGGACGTGTCACTGCGCGATGGGAAGCCGGCCAGGCGGCCGATGTGCCGGCTGTTTTGGCGGCCATTAAACAGGCGGGCTTTGCCGCGCAGACCCTCGAACACGGCAGCCAAGATCGTGGCGCCGCGCGCCAAGCCGGCTGGCACGCGAATCTCTGGCTTGGGGTTGGCGTCACGTTGCCTTTGATGCTCGGGGAATGGGCTTTCGATTTGGGGATGACGAACTGGTTTCGGTGGACTGCCTTCGGGCTGGCGGCTGTGGTGCAGGTTTTTGCCGGCGCACAATTTTATCGCGGCGCCTGGCGGCAGCTAAAGGCCGGCAGTTCGAACATGGACACGCTCGTCGCGTTAGGTTCGACGACGGCTTTTGGCTACAGCGCGTGGGCCTTGCTGAGCGGGCAGGGCGGGCACCTTTATTTCATGGAGGCGGCGGCCATCATCACGTTGATCAGCATCGGTCACTGGTTCGAGGCCCGGGTGAGCGCGCGCGCTTCGGCCGCCTTGAAAGCGCTGCTCCAGCTGGCGCCGGCCATGGCGCGGCGTCTTGGCAATGCCCGCCCCGCTGCGGCCAAAGCCAAATTCGATTTGCGCAACTTCTCCGTCGCGCCCACGACGACCACCGCCGAAACGGAAGTGCCAGTGTCCGATTTAATCATTGGCGATTTGGTGGCGCTTCGCCCCGGCGACCGCGTGCCAGTGGACGGCGTGGTGACGGAAGGCGCATCCGCGGTGGATGAGGCCATGCTCACCGGCGAATCCGTTCCGGTGGACAAAGCCGCCGGCGCCGAGCTTTATGCCGGCACGGTGAACTTGAACGGTCGCCTGGTGATGCGCGTTACCGCCACCGGCGAGGCCACCGCCTTGGCGCACATCATCGCGGCGGTGCAACAGGCGCAAACCAGCCGGGCCAACATCCAGCGGCTGGGCGATCGGGTGAGCAACGTCTTTGTGCCGATCGTGGTATTGATCGCTCTAGCGGCGGGAGTTTTCTGGGGCGTCGCGCCGGCGACGGCGAATCGCGTTCATGAGTTCCTGGGTCAGTTCCTGTGGGCTGCCCATCCGCCCGTCGGCGTCGCCGCCGCCTTCATCATCGCGGCGGCTGTGTTGATCATCGCCTGTCCGTGTGCCATGGGGCTGGCGACCCCGGCGGCAATCATGGCGAGCGCCAACGCGGCGGCGGCGCGCGGAATTTTGATTCGCGACGGCGTGGCTTTGGAAAAGGCGGGCGCGGTGACGGCCGTGGTGTTTGACAAAACCGGCACCCTCACGGCCGGCCGGCCGGAGGTGGTGCAAAGCTTCAGTCCGCTCGCGACCGAGAGGGCGCCGCTTGACAAAGGGCGCTTGGCACAGGAGCGCGTGAAAGTCATTGCGGCGGCTCTTGCCCGCACCTCGACCCATCCCTTGAGCCAGGCGCTGGCGAAACTTTCGTCGGAGGAAATTCGGTTTTCCGAGTGGCGCGAGTTGCGCGGGGCGGGTTTGGAGGCGCGCTTCAACGAAGTCAGCGCCGTCAAAACCGCGCGCCTCGGTGCGCTGCCCTGGCTGCGGGAAGCGGGCGTCAATCTAACAGTGGGCGAGGCGTTCGTGGCGGAATGGAGCGCGCAAGGCGCAACGGTGGTCGGCTTGGCGTTGGACCACGTGTTGGTCGGCCTTTTTGCGGTGCGGGACACGCTCAAGCCGGGCGCGGTGAAGGTGGTCGGACAACTTCGGCAGCAGAAACTGAAGGCGTTTTTGCTCACGGGCGACAATCTGCTCACCGCGGAAAGCATCGCCCGTCAGGTCGGGATCGTTCGGGAAAACGTGTTTGCCGAAGTGCGCCCGGAACAGAAGGCGGAGTTTGTGAAACAACTTCAAGCTCGCGGCGAGCGGGTGGCGTTCGTGGGCGACGGCATCAACGATGCGCCCGCTTTGACGCAGGCGGATTTGGGCATCGCGGTGAGCCGGGCAAGCGATGTGGCGCGCGAAGCGGCGGACATCATTTTGTTGAAATCGGAAATCGAAGCCGTGCCGGAAGCCTTGGGGCTGGCCCGGGCGACTTTGCGGACGATCAAACAGAATTTGTTCTGGGCTTTTTTCTACAACGCCATCGGCGTGCCGCTGGCGGCGTTGGGCTTCATGAGCCCGGTGCTGTGTGCGGCGGCCATGGGGTTTTCCGACCTGATTGTGATTGGCAACGCGCTGCGGTTGCGGCGGTGGCGTCAGTCTTCGCTGTCCTCCAGTTCGTAACCGGAGGCAGTGAGGCATTTGATGGTGCTCCAGACGGCGGCCAATGCCGCGATGGGCAGCCAGACATAAAACAGCCGGTCCGTGGCAATCCAGACCACGACCAAGCCCACGGCAATCAATCCACTCACCACGGCCGCACCGAGGGCGGTCTTGCGGTTTTCCCAGAGGTTCCGTTTGTAAACCGTCTGCACCAGTTCCTGCGCCGACTCCGGCGCGACGCCGCGGTGTTGCAAGACGCGGACGACCGCCGCTTTGTCCTTGGTGCTGGCGAGGAGTTCCCGCACTTCGGCGGCCAGACGATCCATTTCCGTGATGGGCATGATGGCTTGAGTTTGAACGTGGCCTTGGGTTGGTGGCGGATTCAATCTTCGTCAACCTCGTAGCCGCTGGCAGTGCAGAGTTTGACCAGACCCCAGAGCAGGGCGACGGCGGAAATGGGCAGGCCAACCCCCACGGCGGCTATGCTCAGGCGACGGCCCGACAGGCTGTCCGCACTGAGAAAGAAGACCAGCAAGCTGAGCGTAACGCCAATTCCACCAACCCAGGCCGCACCCAAGGCGGACCAGCGATTGGCGGAGAGCGTTGCCTGATGAATGGAATTCACCAGCTCCCGCGCGGCTTCCTCTTCCATGCCGCGTTGAGCGATGACGCGAATGGCGGCTTCCCGGTTCCGCGTCTTGCGCAGCATTTCGCGAATTTCCAGCACGGCCCGATCAGCTGAAGTGAAGCTCATAAGGCGAATGGGGTGCACAGCCCGTGCGTCCGAGCCGGAGGCTGCGCCGGTACGCCGGGGCGATGCAAGTACGATTCTGAGAGCTGCGGGGAGCGGCGGCGCCCGGGTTCAGGGCGTTCCCGCGGGAGCTGGCTGGTTCGATTCTATCGCGTCGCGGGGCGCGGGTGCGCGGCGTAGATCCCGCGGACGCGGATTGGCCGGCAGAGTTTCATCAGTGCGCCGGGTGGGCGGGCGGTTTTGCTTCATCAATTCCTCAAAGCGCGCGAGTTGCTCCGGCATGAGGGTCTCGCGGATCCGGCGTTGGGTTTCGGCGTTTTCGCGGCGGATCTCCGGCAGCACCCGGTCCCAGGTTTCCTTGTTGCGCTGCTGGCCTTCGTTGATGATCTGCTCGATGCGTTCGTGCTGGCCGGCGGTCAGGTGAACTTCGGCATCGAGGCGCTGGAGAAATTCGAGATTGATGCCGAGGCGGGGGCGGTTGGCCGAATTGACTGGGTTGGGCAGGCGGTTGGCCTCGCGCGGATTAACGGTGACGTTGGGATTCGGCGGATTGCCCGGTTGACGCACGATCTCACGGGGAAGTTTGCTCCGGCCTTTTAGGGAAACGTGATTGGCGTAGATCACGAGCAATCCACCCGTCACCACTCCGGTGACGAAGATCACCAGCGTCGCGCAGATGACTTTCCACATGTTCACCAGATTTCCTCGGCGGGTTCTTCGGCGGTAACCGTGGCGAGCATGGTCTGTTCAAAATGCTGCGCGAGATCGCCCGTTTCGGCGGAGTTGGCGGGCAACGAATTGTTCTCGGTGCCGACAAAAGACCAGACGAACAGGAGCACGGCGATGGCTACGCAAGGCGCAGCCGCCCGCCAAAGCCCGTGCGCCCACAGCGCGGCAACGTCCACCACGGGCGCCTGGCTGATTCGGGCCAGGATGCGCTTCTCGAAGGCGTAGGGCACGCGGCTCGCAGGTGGATTCGCCCGCGCAGTGGCGAGCAGTCGTTGGCGCAAACTTTCCAAGTTCATAATCTTCAGCATCGATTCAGACGCGCAAAAAATGCGCGGGGTTACAAATACTTGTCCCGGGCCAGCCGCGCCAGCACCTTGCGCATCTCGGCGCGCGCGCGGAAGGCGCGCACCTTGACCAGGGGCACGGACCAGCCTGTGATTTCGGCAATTTCCTTCACCGAACGGTCTTCGATTTCCAGCAGCGTGATGACGAGTCGGGCCGGCGGAGAAAGTTGTTCCAGCACCCGGCTCACCAGCTGGCGGGCGGCTTCGCTGTGGTCCGTGGCGGATTCCGGCGCCGTCACGAATCGTTCCAACCAGTCGCTCTCGGGTTCGGTGAGGTCGGTGAAGCTGGCTTCGCGATTGCGTTGGTGGCCGCGGAGAAAATCGTAACAGGTGCGCACCGCCAGACGCATCAGCCAGTGTTCGAAGGGAGCATCGCCGCGAAAACTGGCCAGCTTGTGATACGCCTTCAGCCAGACCTCCTGCACAATGTCTTCGACCTCACTTTCGCGGCGCGCGTAGCGGCGGGCGGTGGCAAAAAGGCGCGGGGAATACTTTTGCACCAAGGGTTCGAAGCTGGCCGCGTCGCCCTTTAAGACTTCGGCGATGAGTTCAGCATCGGGCCGTTCCATTGTGCGGATAACTATGCCAATTCCATCAATGCGTCCAAAGCCAAAAGCCACCATCGCTTGCGCGACGATGGCTTTTGGATACGTACCCCACAGAAAGGCTACTTGTCCCCTTTGGGTGCCGCGGGCAGATCGTTTTCATCCCGCGGTCCGTTGAATTTGCGGCCCGGCGGACGCGCGTCGTTTTCGCCGCGATTGAACCCGCCCTCGAACGGCGGCGGATTCCGCAGCTCCTCGATCTGGCTCTTGGAAAGCGCAGGTTTCATTTGCGCGAACGCTTTGGCGCGCAGCACGGTCAATTCGGCGTCCAGCTTGGCTACTTCCAAGGCTTTGGCGCGCACGGCTTCTTCATCGAAAGCATCCAGCAGGCTGGCCTTGAGCAAGGCTCGCCGGGCTTCGCGCATTTTTTCCTCCAGTTCGCGGGACTTGTCCCGCTGCTCGTCCATCGCTGCGCGCAGCGAGGTCCGCTGTTCTTCGGTGAGCACGCGCTGGAGTTGTGGCATGAACTGCCCGCCACCCATCATCCCCGGCTGAAACCCACCCGGCCGTTCCCCACGCGGAGCTGCTCGTCCGGGCGCCGGGCGATTTTCCGGTTTCTCACCGGTTGTCGGCTGAGCCAGAGCGCGATCGGCACACACCAAGGTGGCGACGGCGGCTGATAGCGAGCAGAGGCCGCGGAGGACGGTTGTTGAATTCATGGGCGTCCAGTTGGTTGGGAGCTTTCCCACAGAGACGCACCGTCGGCCCGCCAGGTTACAGACTTTGCGGCTAATGGCGCTTGATGCCGAAGGTTTGCTCGAACTCGTGGGAGAAGTGCTGCATCGCCTTACTAATCTTGGGCGGCTGTTCGAGGATGGTGGTAATCATCCGCTCCGTCATGTGCGGCTTGGCGCGAATGAGTTCAACCGCTGCGAGCACGAGCGAGAGATGGTTGTTAATGTCGTGACGCATGTTTCCCAACTCGCGATTCAGCGCCGCAAGCTGCTCAGCCGTCAAAGTGACCGGTTGTTCAGGCAAAACCATTTCCTACGATGGGCGGAAGACAGAGGTCAAATCAAGCGGTTTGCGGTCGAAACGGCTCCGGTTGGCCCCGGTTTGCGACCCGGGGACGGTTAGCCAGTTGCGTTCGCGGTCGTTGGTTTGGTCGGCGGGCCGCTCTCAGCGGTTCTTGCGCGTGGTGTGCTCCCACATCCAGACCACGTCGGGATTCCCACCTTGATTCACGCTGGGCGGTTGCCTTAGGCTCACCGGAGGCATCGTACGGCGGTCCTTCCACTTGTGGATTTCCGAATGCCCATCCGCGAAGGCCAGTCCGGCGGCATTGCCGTGAAAGCTGGCCGGCAAGTCAGGAAAGCGGGATAGCGCTGGATTGGGATAGCCAGTCATGTCCACGCAAAAGAAACCGTCGTTCATGCTGTCCGGGTGCTCGTCCACGAGTACCCACGTGCCCGCGGGGCCGGGATTTACGATATCTGAGAACTTGATGTATTTGTTGAACTCGGGTCCGCCAAACCAAGTCCATTCGCCTTGGTTCATGCCGCACCAAGAATTCATGGAATTGCTCCGTGCGCGTTGGATGGTTTTGCCGGCGTAAGGGCCACTTGTGGGCTTTACCGTGACCACATCGGCCGGACACTTGAAGATGGCCACATTATTGCCGCAGTATGGCCAGATGGCGCCTTTCTTGATCGTGTTGTCCGTGTCCCAATTCTGTGTGTTGTAATCAAGGTAATTCAATTCACCGTGCGTCCAGGAGTAGGGATAGTTCGGATTACTGGGGTCTTCCGGTGCGTAGGCAAAAGGGAGCTTGTCGTTGCTGTCATCCACGTACATGCGCCAAGCAAGCATCAATTGCTTGGTGTTGTTCATGCAGAAAACGCCCTGGCCGCGCAGTTTGGCGCGGGAAAGCGCCGGCAAAAGCATCGCGGCGAGAATGGCAATGATCGCGATGACAACCAGCAATTCGATGAGCGTGAAGCCGTGCTGGGTCGAGGCGGGCAGCCAACGTTTGGATCGGGGCTTTGCTGATTTCATAATCGTGCTCGATTCGCCGGATCACCATGCCGCCGCGCCAACGGATGCTTTAGGCCATTGCTGCACACATCGTTCACAGCGGCGATAATAAAGCCTGAATCTGAGCCAAACTTAACTCCCGCCGCGGGCTTTTCGAGCAAAAAACGCCGACCAGCCGCGGAAACCGCAGGCTGCCCCTCAATGTGCGGAGAGAATGCCCGGCTTGATGCCGGTAACGATTTGCTCCAATCGGCGGCCGTAATCGACAAAGTTCTTCATCGTGTCCGCGTCGCTCGCCTTGGCCTGCGCGTCATGGAAAACCACCACCATGTGAGGCTCGATGCTCAGGCCCGCGCTGTAACCGCGCTTGATGGCATCCGCGAGAATGTCCTGCACGCGGCCCTGACCTTCGCCCGGCCAGTTGTAGTCCGCGTCATTCTTCGCGGGATTCCACGTGGCATCCTTGATGTGAATGTGGACGACGTGATCGCGGACGTGCTCCCAAAATTCCCAGGCATCCTGCCGCGGCCAGGGCTTGGGCCGGCTGCGATCAGGGTTGAAGATCGGGTTGGCGGTGTCGAAGACGAGCTTGAGCCCGGGCGCCTTGTCGAGCAGTTCGAGCGTGTGCTGCCAGCTCATGCCGCCGTAATTCATGCAGTTCTCGTGGACCGGCTGGAGGCCCTGGTCGAGAAACATGTTCGTCACGTCTTTCACGCGGCGGAAGACTTCCGGCGGCGTTTGGAATTCATCGTCACCCGGCTTGAAGCTCATGATGCGAATGTATTTCGCCCCGGTGCGCTTCATCCGCGGAATGGCGCGCTTGACCTCGCCAAGGGTGATGTCGAAAGGGTCGCCAACTTTCTTGGCCCAATTCATGACCGTCGAGCCGAAGCAATAGACCGAAAGGCCAGCGTCTTCGAGTTTCTTGACGGCGAGATCGAAGGCGGCGTCGGGGATTTCGTGGAAGTTTGCCTTCGCGAAGCCCGGCACCTCCATGCCGCGCGGCTCAATATGCTTCCAGCCCAGTTCGCGCGTCGCGGTAATCTGGCTGTCCAAGCCGCCGCCCGCTTCGTCACCGATGCCCATCAGTTTCATGAGCGGAGCATAATCAAAGTGGGCCGCGGATGTAACCCGGAAAAAAACTTTGAAATTTCGTGAGCCGTTCGCCTCCGAAATTTCGCACTGGAGAAAGACAGCCCGCCGCGCGTTCTGCACCGAACGGTCGTGATCGGGCGCATACCCAGAAAGACAATCATGAAGACCGAACACGTTGGAATTCGCTGGCTGCGCGGTGTCGCCCTGGTGGCTGTGCCGATCGCCACGTTGCCATTCGCCATCGCGCAAGGCACTGCTTTCACCTACCAGGGCCGCCTAACGGACAATGGCGGTCCCGCGAACGGCGATTACGATCTGAAGTTCTCGTTGTTTGATGATCCGGCCGTGGGAACCCAAGTCGGCGCGAGCCTGACCAATGCGCCGACAAGCGTGAGTAACGGACTATTCACAGTGACGCTGGATTTTGGCGTCGGGGTGTTTGAGGGAAATCCCCGCTGGCTCGAAATCGGCGTGACCACCAACGGGAGCGGGCAGGATTTCTCGTCATTAGTGCCCCGTCAGGCCTTAACACCCACACCGTATGCGGTTCACGCCGGCACCGCCTCTGGTGCGTCGCCCGGCGCGGTGGTGACCGGTCTCAACGCGCTCAAAGATGACGTCACCCTCGAAGCCGGCACAAATGTAACGATCACTCCCAACGGCAACACTTTGACGATCTCCTCCGCTGGCGCGGGCGGCAGCGGCATCTGGGCGGTCAACGCCAACAACACGTATTACAACGCCGGCCGCGTCGGCATCGGCACTTCGACTCCGCGCGGCGCGTTGCACGTCAGCAGTGGTGGATTGGCCGTTACCGGCGGCTCCAGTCCGTACACTGGCGCCGGTGCGGGATTGTTTATGGAGTCGGGCGGCGCCGGCGGATTCTTGTTCGCGTATGACTATTCAACACTGACCTCGCGACCGTTGATTTTGAATTCTCCCGGCGGCAACGTCGGCATTGGCACAACCACCCCGGCCAGCAAGCTGACGGTTCGCACCGGCAACAGCGTCTTCACCGGCTATGGTTTTGAGCATACCGACGGGACCGTCCGATTGACCACCTTCATAGATACCGGCTTTGGCGCCTGGCTTGGAACACGGACGGCGCACGCCTTGAACTTCTTCGTCAACGACGGGACGCCCAGCGTGACGATTGACACGGGCGGGGCTACAACCTTGAGCCCGATTGGAGGTTACGGCACCACCACGTTCGGAACGCCGAATGGCGAAAGCGGTTTCTCCATCAAGGGCGGCAACCGCGCGGATGTCCGGTTCAATGGCTCGGCCATTAAGATGGTCGCCGGCTCCGGCGTCGGCCCGCCGTCATCCTTAAACGGCATCGCCGTGACCACCGCCGGCAATGTCGGCATCGGCACCGATGTGCCGCTCGCCAAGCTGGACGTCCGCGGCACGACGCGCACCTGCGTGTTGACGATTACCGGCGGCTGCGATCTCGCCGAGCCGTTTCCCATGACGGAGCCCGGGATTGAAAAAGGCTCCGTCGTGGTGATTGATGACGCGCATCCGGGGCAACTGAAACTCAGCACTCAGGCTTACGACAAACGCGTGGCCGGTATTGTCAGCGGCGCAAATGGCGTGAATACGGGCGTCGCTTTGCAGCAGGCGGGTCTGCTCGACATCGGTCAAAACGTGGCGCTCACCGGCCGGGTTTATGTTCAAGCCGACGCTGCCAATGGTGCCATCAAACCCGGCGATCTGCTCACCACGTCCACCACGCCGGGTCACGCCATGAAAGTGACGGATCACACCCAGGCTCAAGGCGCCATCCTCGGCAAAGCGATGAGCGGGTTGTCCAACGGCAAAGGCATGGTGCTCGTGCTGGTGTCGTTGCAATAACCGGGAGAAGCAAAGAGTTATTTATGAAATCAAGGGCTCATAAATTTTGCAGCGCGGCGCCGCTACTAGTGGCGGCCATCCTGGCGCTTTGCGGCGGCGCCGCGGCGGGAACGTGGCTTCCGCTGGCCCTACCCGCGCCGGGCAGCGTTCAATTGATGCTGCTGTTGACCGACGGCAGCGTCATGTGCTTCAACGGCAGTCCCTCGACCGCGTGTTACCGGCTGACCCCGGGCGCCAACGGGAGTTACACCAACGGCACTTGGACGACGTTCGCCTCCATGGCTTCGTCGCGGCGCTACTTCTCGTCGCAGGTGTTGCAAAGCGGAAAGGTGATCGTGGCGGGCGCAGAATACGGGACCGGCGGAGCGACCACCGAACTGTTCGATCCCTTTGCGAATTCCTGGACCAACGTGCCGGTTCCGGGTGGCCTGCTCTGCGCCTGTCCGCAAACGGATGGTTCCAACGGAGCCTTTCGCGATTCGGGCTCCATCATGCTGCCGAATGGCCGCGTCATGGTCGCGCCGGTGTTCACGGTGGTGACGGACCAGACGCTCATTTATGATCCTGTGGCCAACTCTTGGACGGGCGGGCCAACGGCGCTGCGCAGCCAGAACGAAGCGACGTGGGTCAAGCTGCCCGACAACAGCATCCTCACGGTGGATAAGAACACGAGCCAGTCCGAGCGCTTCATGCCTGCGTCGAATCAGTGGATCAATGACGCCAATGTGCCGGTCAACCTCTATGGCGTCGGCGCGGAAATTGGTCCGGCATTGTTGCTGCCAAACGGGCGCGCATTTTTTCTGGGCGGCAGCACCAGCACGGCGCTTTACCTTCCGACGGGAAACAACAATCCGGGTGCGTGGATCGCCGGCCCCACGATTCCCAACGGTCAGGCTTGCCCCGACGCGCCCGCCGCGATGTTGACCGACGGGCATGTGCTCTTCGCCTGCAATCCAGTTGGCAGCGGCACCAATACATTTCTCACGCCCGTCAGCTTCTACGAATACGATCCGGTGGCGAACACCTTTACGCGGCAAAACAGTCCCACGGGCGGACTGACGCACAACGGCCTCGCGGCCTATCAGACTTCCATGCTCTGTCTGCCGGACGGCACCGTGCTCTACTCATCCGAATCGTCACAGCTTTATGTTTACGTGCCGAGCGGCCCCGTCCTCGCGGCGGCGAAACCCACGATCAACAGCATCACCGTGAACAGCGGCGGCTCATTCCATCTCACCGGCACCCAACTGAACGGCTTGTCGCAAGGCGCGTCCTACGGCGATGACGAACAGATGGACAGCAATTACCCCATCGTGCGGTTGACCGATGGCGCGAACAACGTTTCCTACGCCACCACTTTCAACTGGAGCAGCACGGGCGTCGCGACCGGCAACGCCACCGTCGCCACCGAATTCTTTTTGCCGGCGAACATCAGTCAGAGCGGCGGGCCGTACTCGCTGGTGGTCATTGCCAACGGCGTGGCCTCGAATCCGGTTGGTTTTAACGGACCGGTTTGGGTGGATTTTAATTACACCGGGGTGACACAGCTGGGTACTTTTGCCCAGCCATTCAAAACCTTGGCCGGCGGCGCAACGGCGGTCGCTGCCGACGGCAACGTGGTGATCAAACCCGGCTCCGGTTTTGAAAATGTGACCCTCTCGAAAGCAATGACCATCGTCGGCGGCGGCGGTGAAGCCACGATCTTCGGGCAATGACTGAAACTGAACCTGCTCGCATTGGAGCGCGCTATGAACACATCTAAATTGACCAGGAGTATCCTGGCGGGGTTTGCGACGCTGTGGTCGTTCGCAGCTTTCACGGAGCCGTTTTCCATCGACTGGCACACCGTTGACGGTGGCGGGGGCAGGAGCACGGGCGGAGTTTTTTCCGTGAGCGGCACCATTGGCCAGCACGACGCGAGCGGGCCGATGACCAATGGGCAGTACTCTGTCACCGGCGGCTTCTGGGCGTTGCCCACGGCGGTGCAAGTCGCCGGCGCGCCGACGCTCACCATTGTTCCGGCGACGCCGGGCAACGTCACGATTTCCTGGACGCCGAACACTCCGGGTTTCGTCTTGCAGGAAGCGCCCAGCCTCGCGCCCGCGCTTTGGACCAATGCTCCCAGCGGGGCCACCAATCCCGTGACGCTCGCCGCAACGTTGCCCACGAAATTCTATCGCGTGTTCAAACCGTAATGGTGACGGTCTGCGGATTCTTCTCCGCCGCGCGGGTGAAGATTGGTAGCCTTGGGCCACCGCCACAGTCATGAACGAAACGGCCCAACGTGTAGAAGCCTTGTTCGAGGCCGCGCTCGAGTTGCCGACGGAACAGCAGGCGGAGTATCTCACCCGGATGTGCGGCGAGGACGCCGCGTTGCGCCAGCGGCTGGAGGAATTGCTCCGCGGCCATCAGCAGACCGGTGGTGCGCTCGATCAATCACCCGCCGTGACGCTGCGGGGAAATCTCCCGTTCACCGAAAAGCCGGGCGATCGAATCGGCCCTTACAAATTGCTTCAGCAAATCGGCGAAGGTGGTTGCGGCGCGGTTTACATGGCCGAACAGGAAGCGCCGGTGCGGCGCCGGGTCGCGCTTAAGATCATCAAGCTCGGCATGGACACGCGCAACGTGATCGCGCGCTTCGAGGCCGAACGCCAGGCGCTGGCGCTGATGGACCATCCGAACATAGCCAAGGTCCTGGATGCTGGCGCAACCCAAACGGGCCGGCCTTATTTCGTCATGGAGTTGGTCCGCGGCCTCAAGCTCACCGATTACTGCGATGCGCAGAAGCTTTCCACGGAAGAGCGATTGAAATTGTTCACCCCTGTTTGCCAGGCCATCCAGCACGCGCATCAAAAGGGCATCATCCATCGCGACATCAAACCGTCAAACATCCTCGTCGCGGATCACGACGGCGTACCGGTGCCGAAGGTGATCGATTTCGGCATCGCGAAGGCCACGACAGATCAGCGGCTCACGGACAAAACCCTGTTCACGGCATTCGAGCAATTCATCGGCACGCCGGCCTACATGAGTCCGGAGCAGGCCAACCTGAGCGGACTGGACATTGATACGCGCACGGACATTTACAGTTTGGGAGTGCTGCTTTACGAACTGCTCACC
>CAYWCK010000057.1:0-18561 GCA_964456685.1 uncultured Bifidobacteriaceae bacterium
GAGCCGCGAGGTGATGACGTGCGCCGCGGTGCCGCTGGCAAAGCCGAGGCTCAAACCGCAGGCGTCGTCGCTCACAAACGCGCCGGGGCGGAACGATTTTTTCCACGCGTTGACTTCGGTGAGTTCGCCGAAGCAGGAGCGGCAAAGGTCCACGAGATGCGGGCCGAGGTCTTCGGCCACGCCACCGTCCGCGCCGAGTTTCCACGGCGTGGCGTCGGGGCGTTCGTTCGAGGGCTCGGAATTCTCGTTGAACCATTTGCCTTGCGAAAACGTGCCGGTGACGTGATACACGCGGCCAATGACGCCGGACTGGATGAGCTGTGCGAGAAACTGGAACTCCGGCCGGAAGCGATACGAGAAATGCACCATGTGCGCCTTGCCGGATTTCTGTGCGGCGTCGAGCATGCGCTTCGCTTCGTCGAGCGTGGCGGCCATGGGCTTTTCACAAAGCACGTGCTTGCCGGCTTGCAGCGCGGCGATGGCGGCATCGCAATGAAACCCGGCGGGCGTGCAGATGAAAACGGCTTCGACTTCCGGATGCTTCAGGAGTTCGTCCACGGATGCGCAGGCTTTCGCGCCGGTGGAATCAGCCACTTGTTTCGCGCCGGCTTGATTCACATCGAACACGGCGGCCAGGCGGAAGGGGAACTTCCGTTGCATACGCGGCACGTAAGCCCAACGCGCGATGTTGCCCGCACCGATCAGGCCTGCGCCGAGCGCTTTGCCCGTGGGCGCAGCGGGCGCACCGCCTTTGCCGAGCTTTTGGGCGATGCGACGTTTAACGAGGTTGGCGAACGTGCGCTCTTGAAGTTCAGGCGTGTTCATACACCGATGCCGACTTTGCTGAGAATGCCGCGGACAGCGCCCTTGGCTTTCTTCTGGAGAATGTCCATCCGCAGTTCGCCGGCGTTGGCCTGCACTTTCGCAAAGGCGTTGGCGATATCGTCCATGTCCGCGGCCGGACCCATGAAGTAATGGTGCAGAATCACGATGCCGGTTTCCTGGGAGACGCGCTCGGTAACCGGACATTTTGATTTGAGCCCCAAGCGGTCCTCTGGCTTCACACCCGGTTCGCAGCGGACGATGTCTTTGCCCGGTGTCCACAAGGGTGAGAGATAAACCGGCGAATAGGGCACCTGCGACGAAATGCCTTCGGCCTTGAGCGCGGAAACCAAAATGTCCTGGGTCATGCCCGCAAAGGCTTCCGGGTCGTAATTAAGCGAGACACCGTAGAGCCCTTGCCGGGTGACTTTGCTCTTGGGCGGGGTGAGCTTGACGCCGGGAACCTTCGCCATCTTCTCGCGGAAGAGGGCAATGTTCGCGGTCTTGGTTTTCAACTCGCCTTCGAAGCGCGCGAGTTGCGGCAGCAGCAGCGCGGCCTGGAGTTCGGTGATGCGGTAATTGCCGCCGAAACCGCATTTGCCGCTCTTGCCGGCGCGACCGCAATTCTTGAGGCCGTAAATTTTTTCCGCGAGCGCTTCGTCATTGGTGACGAGGATGCCACCTTCGCCGCTCGTCATGGATTTGCTTTGTTGGAAGCTGAAGGAGCCGACGTTGCCGATCGCGCCGATGCCGCGGCCGTTCCATTGCGAACCGTGCGTGTGCGCGCAGTCCTCGACGATGGCGAGCGAATGCTTCTTCGCGATCTCGAGCAATTCGTCCATCTCGGCGCACTGGTTGTAGAGGTGGACCGGAACGATGGCCTTGGTGCGCGGGGTGATCTTGCGGCGCACGTCTTCGGGATCAAGGCACCAGTCCACTTCGCGAATGTCGGCAAAGATCGGCGTCGCGCCGACCTGAACCGCCGCCCAGGCCGTGGCCAGCCACGTGAGGCCGGGGACGATGACCTCATCGCCCGGACCGACGCCGAGCGCGCGCAGGGCGATTTCCAGGCTGATGGAGCCGTTGGCGACGCAATGCGCTTCTTTCGCGCCGCAGAACGCGGCGAATTTTTGAGCGAACTCCGCTTCGCGCGGGCCGCTGAAGCCCCAGACGCCGCTGTCATAGACTTCGAGGAGGAGTTTGCGTTCCTCGGCGGTGACGATGGGCCAGGAGATGAAAGGTTTGGTGCGGACCGGGGTGCCGCCTTTGACTGCGAGTTGATTTGCCATAAATCCGATTTTAACGGCGAGTTACCTTGCCGGGCTGTTTAGCCTTCGCCTGCGACGTCTTGTCCGGCGAACGAGGAAAGTCTCTACGCCAGCTTGCCACAAACGCAAGTAGTAAGCGGGCGATTTGCCCCGGGCGGAGTCCTAATTGTGAATTAGGAGTGCGCCTCGCACGCCGTTCCTTGCTGGCGCGGCGGGCGTTTGTCAGAATGGCCGCGCATGACGCAAACGGTCTCCAGCGCGGCGCATCGGCCTGCGCAAAAGATCCTCCACGTTCCGCGGCGCTTCGTCGCCGAGGAATGGGGCGGCACCGAAACGGTCGTGCTGGAAATTTCCCGGGAACAGCAAAAAGCCGGCTGGCAACCGGAGATTCTCACCACCGATGCGCTGGCGACGCGGCGGGCGGAAAGCATCGGCGGCATTCCGGTGAAACGCTTCGGCTATTTTTATCCGTATCTCGGTTTGAGTGCCGCGGACAAGCTGGCGCTGGACAAAAAGGGTGGCAGCGCGGTTTCGATGGGGCTGTTTCAGGCCATGATGCGCGCGGAGAATGTTCGTTTGTTCCACCTGCACACGATGGCGCGGCTCGGTGGGCAGGTGCGCACAGCTGCGCGGTTGCGCAAGATGCCCTATGTGCTCTCGCTGCATGGCGGGGCGTATGACACGCAGGCCTCCGAGTTGAAGACCATGTCCGACCCGACGCGCGGAAAGTTCGAGTGGGGCAAGGCCTTGGGTGCGGTGTTTGGCTCGCGCCGGGTGTTGGGCGACGCGGACTACATCATCTGTGTCGGGCAGGCAGAATACGAGGCGGCGAAAAAGAAAGTGCCGCACGATCGCGTGTCGGCTTTGCCAAACGGCGTGGATCCGAAAAAGTTTGAACGCGGTGATGGCGCGGCCTTTCGCCGGAAACATAATCTGCCAGCGGAAGCGTTTGTGATTTTGTGCCTCAGCCGCATTGATGCGCAAAAGAACCAACTGGCGCTCGTGGAGGCCCTGGCGCGGCTGCGCACCACGCAACCGGAAGCCTATCTGGTGCTGGTGGGGCCGGAGACCATGCCGGATTACGCTGCCAGCGTGCGCCAGCGGGCGGCTGCACTGAACGTGGCCGACCGCTTGAGGATGCTGCCCGGTTTACGGACAGATGACAGCGACCTGGTGAACGCATATCATGCGTGCGACGTCTTTGCACTGCCTTCAAACCACGAGCCGTTTGGCATCGTGGTTTTGGAGGCATGGTGTGCGCGCCGGCCGGTGGTGGTGAGCCGTGTGGGTGGTTTGCGGACACTTGTGCGTGAAGGCGAGACAGGTTTGTTTTTTGAGCCGACAGCGCCCGATGCGGCAGAACAACTGGCTGACCGCTTCAAGTCGTTGGCGGCACAGCCGTTGCTGAGAAAACAGTTCGCCGATGCGGGGTGGCGGGAAGTGCAAGCCCATTATACTTGGTCCGCTGTGAACCAAAAACTGGAAACGATTTACGCCGTCGCCGAGCGGCATGTGAAAGACAGGCATGACTGAGAAGGAACTCAGAAAGAAGCTGCTGATCAACTCGATCTCGAATTACGTCCGGCTCGTGCTGCGGCTCGTGTTGGGACTGTTGATGTTCCGGATGCTCTATCCGAATCCCGACGCGACGGGTATCCGCGGCGGTCTTTCAGAGGAGGAGTTTGGATTCTGGGCGCTGTTGTGGAGCATCTTCGGCTACGGCCTGCTGATGGACTTCGGCTTCGGGCTGGCCGCGCAAAAGAAGGTGGCCGAACTCTCGCATCACAAGAACTGGGATGAACTCAGCCGGGTGCTGAGCACGATCATCTACTTTTATTGCATGAGTGGGGCCTTGATCGTGGTGGGGACCTTGGTTTCCTCGCACTGGTTGATCGGGATGATCAACGTCACCGCCGCCAACAAGGAGTACTTCCGGCAGGTGCTGGTGATTTTCCTTTGCTTCATCGGCGCGTCCTTTCCGACCGGCATTGCGATTGAAATATTGTACGGCCAGCAACGCATTGCGCTGGCGAACAACCTGGGCGTCATCGCGAACATCGTGAACTTCGGCCTCACCGCGTTTGGCCTGTACCACGGTTGGGGGCTGAAGGGAATTCTGTCGTGTGCCATGATCACGGCGCTGGTGCCGAGCGTGATTGGCGGCTGGATGGGCCTGCGCTCGCTGCCGGAAGTGAAGATTCTGCCGAAGTATTTTTCCTGGGGCATGGTGCGCGAGACCATGCGCTTTTCAATTTTCGCTTACATCGGGCTCGTAACGCAGATTGTGATGGGCCAGACGCATCGGTTGATTTTGAGCGTGTTCATGTCCGTGGTGGCGGTGACGATTTATCAGGCTGGGGCGAAAGTGGCGGACATTTTCACCGGCTTCACCGGCCAGATGCCGGAAACGATCTCGCCGGCGGCGGCACATCTCGCGGCCAAGGGTGACAAGGGCGCGTTGCAACGCCTGCTGGCCGACAGCACACGGTTCAACGTGATGATCGGCACGCCCTTGTTCATCATGTGCGCGTTCTTTATGGAAGGGTTGCTCAGCCTGCTTACCAAAGGACAAGCTGTCAGCGGGCCGACGTTTTGGGTGGGGCAGGCGCTCTTGTTGTGGGCGTACTCGCTTCTCATCACCCATGGCATCTCGAAGAAGATTTTCATGATGTGCGGTCACGAGAAACGGCTGACGCAGTTGTCGGTGGCTGAAGCGCTGTTGAATCTCGTCCTCACCATCGTGCTGGTGTTGAGCTTTCAGAACGTGGTTTGCGTGGCCATCGGCTCCTTGATTCCGTCGCTCATCATCGGCTGGGGTTACCTCTGGCCCTGGTCCGCGAAAGATGCTGGCGTCAAAGGCTGGCAACTTGCAGGTCATGTGCTGTTCCGCAACTGGCTGGCCTGTCTGCCGCTGCTGGTCTTTGCCATTGCCTGCCGGTTGGCGCCGGTGCTGGTGCGGTGGCTGGTGCCGGGCGTAAGTCCTCAAACGATTTGGTGGCTGGATTTCCGGGAAAATTTACTGCTGTTCTTCGTGGAAGGTACGCTGGCCGCGCTGGTCGCCGCCTTCGGAGTGTGGAAATGGGCGCTCACCGATGGGGAACGCGAGAGTATCGGAGGCAAGTTGCAGAAGTTCACCGGCCGCTTTATGCGCCGTAAACCCGCATGAGCGACCCCTTCATCAGCATCATCATGCGCTCGTTCAACGAAGGTTGGGCGCTGAAGGATACTTTGCCGGCGATGCAGGCGCAGGAGTTCAAGAACTGGGAATTGATCGTCATTGATTCCGGTTCAACCGATGGCTCCGTGGAATTGATCCGCGCGGCGAAGCCGAAACACTTTATCCAAATCAAGAAGGAGGAATACAATCCCAGCCGCGTCATGAACCACGGCATGCAACTCGCGCAGGCGGAGTTCGGGATCTTCCTCAACGCGGACGCCACGCCGCAGAGCAACGGCTGGTTGCGGCCGCTTGTAAACGCGTTGCAGAACCCGCAAGTGGCAGCGGTTTTTGGCCGGCAGATTCCCCGCCCGGATTGTCAGGCGGTGTTCGCGCACGATTATGACCGGTGCTTTGGCCCGCACCGTGAGACGGCCAGGTGGGATCATTTTTTCAGCATGGTCAGCAGCGGTTTGCGGAAGGACATCTGGAGCAAGCGCGGCTTCCTCGAGAAAATGCAATACTCCGAGGACGACGAGTACACGCGCTGGTGTCGGGCGCAGGGCTATAAAATCGTGTACTGCGAGGACTCGGTCGTGATGCACTCGCACAACTACACGCCGGCCCAGGCGTACAAACGGATTTACGGCGAGGCGCGTGCCCTCGCAGCAGTTTGGACCGGCCGGCCCGAAGAGATCAATTGGTTGCACACCGTCGCCTTTGGCTGGCTCAACGACGCGCGCCGCGATCTGGGCTACTGCGCGCGCCATGGCCGGCTAGCGGAATGGCCGCACGCGCTGCGCATTCGTTGGGAACAGCGGAAAGCCAAACTGGCGGGCTTTCGCGACGGTTGGAAGTTTTACCGCGCGGGCGGAACTGACTTGCGTCCCGCGACCACTCCGAGATGAGCAATCCACCCACAGCACCAACTCCGGCCCGCCGTTTCACGGTCGATGGCAGCGACGCTTTGGAGTCGCGCCTCGCGGAAATTTGCAGCCGCGTGGAGCAGGGCGTGCGGGAGCTCATTCCGAAGCGGCAGCTCGAAGCGCTGGTGCTGGGCGGCGGGTACGGCCGGGGCGAGGGCGGGGTGTTGCCGACGGCCGCGGGCGATGAACCCTATAACGACCTCGAGTTTTACGTCTTCATGCCCGGCAATCCGGTCGTCAAAGAAAGCCGTTACAAGCAACGTCTGGATGAACTGGGCGAGCGCCTGTCCGCGGCGGCGGGTTTGCATGTGGAGTTTAAAATCAGCTCATTGCCTGCGCTCCGGGCTGGCCCCGTCACCATGTACAGCTACGATCTGGTGAGCGGACATCGCGTGATCGTGGGCGGGGAAAAAGTCTTTGCCGGATGCGACGCGCATTTGAATCCGAAAAACATTCCGCCGTCCGAAGCCACCCGGTTGCTGTTTAATCGCTGCACCGGATTGCTGCTGGCTGAGGAGCTTTTTCAAAAGCCGGCCCTGACGCCGGACGATGTGGATTTCATCGGCCGGAACGTGGCCAAATGTCAGCTCGCGTTGGGCGACGCCGTGCTGGCTGCCTTGGGCGAGTATCATTGGAGCGTCGAGCGCCGCCAGGCAGCGCTGCATCTGCTTGAAATCCCGGAAGACTGCGACTGGTTGCCGCTGGTCCGCAACCATCATGCAGCAGGAGCGGATTTCAAACTTCACCCCCGTCGGGCCGCCCCGAGAGGAACCAACGCGCGTGCCCGGCAGGTGGAGGTTTGTGCGATGGCGCAGAAAGTCTGGCTGTGGCTGGAACGTCGGCGTCTGGGCCAGAAGTTTGCCTCCACGCACGATTACGCGCTTGCGCGTGGCAACAAATGTCCTGAGACCTCCGCTTTCAAAAACGGCCTGATCAACATACGCACGTTCGGGTGGCGCGGAACCTTTGCTTCCGGGCTTGGCCGGTATCCCCGGGAGCGCTTGTTCAACGCGCTCGCGTTGTTGCTGTGGCATTCCGCGGAAATCCGCGAAGCTCGCGTGCAAAGCCGGCTGCGCGATCAATTGGTCTGTGGCGCGACCGAATGGACTGAATTTATCAGCGCCTATACACAATTGTGGCGACGATTTTCCTGAAGTAACCAAAGCGACTTTTTTGTCGGATTGTTTTGGCTTTGACGATGTACCGCCAACTGAGCAACGAAGGTGCGCCGGCTTCACCCGCCGGCGAGGTCGAAACCATGTACCCGCTTTCGCCCTTGCAGCAGGGCATGCTCTTCCATCATTTGAGCGAGCCGGGCTCCGGTGTGGACATCGAGCAGATGGTTTGCACGCTGCACGAGCCCATTGAGGGGGAGAAACTCCGGGTTGCGTGGGAGCGAGTGGTCGCTCGGCACGCCATCCTGCGGACGCGCTTCGCTTGGGAAGGCCGGGAACAGCCGATGCAGCAAGTGCTGGCGGCGGTGGCGGTTGAATTTGTTGCGGAAGATTGGCGTGCTCATGCGGCCACTGCGCAGGCGGAGAGACTGCAGGCGTTTCTGAAAGCCGATCGAGTGCGCGGTTTTGACATGAACCGTGCGCCGATGTTGCGACTCGCCTTGTTTAGAGTTGCCGAAGTGGAATACCAGTTGATTTGGACATTCCATCACGCGCTGCTCGACGGGCGATCGTTTCCCATCGTGTTGAATGAAGTCTTTGCCTTCTACGAAGCAGCGCTGCGCGGGGAGAGCATCGATCCCCCGCCGCCACGGGCCTATGGCGATTACATCGCTTGGCTGCAAGAACTTGACGCTGCGAAGGCGGAGAAGTTTTGGCGGCAATCGCTCAAGGGATTTCGCGCCACCACGCCGTTGGTTGTGGACAAGAAACCGCAGGCCGGTGACACGGGATTTCGCCAGGGCGATCAGGAAGTGCGGATTTCCACCAACGCCACCGCGGCCCTCCAAAATCTCGCCGCGGAAAATCAACTCACGCTCAACACTTTGGTGCAGGGCGCTTGGGCGCTTCTTTTGCACCGTTACAGCGGCGAGGAGGACATAGTTTTTGGCGCCACGCGGGCGTGTCGTCGCTCAACCGTCGCGGGCGCTGAGAACATGGTGGGATTGTTCATTAACACGCTGCCGGTGCGCGTGCCGATCAATCCCGAGGAGCCGCTCCTGCCGTGGCTCCAGCGGCTGCGCGAGCAGTGGGTGGCGATGCGCGATTTCGAGCATACGCCTTTGGTGAAGGTGCAGGCGTGGAGCGATGTGCCGCCGGGCATGGCGCTGTTTGACAGCATCGTCGTGTTCGAAAATTTTCTGCTGAACACCTCGCTCCGAGCGCAAGGCGGGACGTGGGGCAACCGCCAGTTCCGGCTATACGAGCAAACCAATTTTCCGCTCACGCTGGCCGTTTATTCGGGCGCGGAGTTGTGCCTGAAAATGGAGTTTGATCGCAGCCGCTTCGATGATGACGTGATCGGGCGGATGCTTGGCCATTTGAAATCGCTCCTGGAAGGCATGGCGGCGAATCCTGGCAGCAAGCTCGGCGATCTCCCGTTGCTCGCTGCGGAGGAACGACGCGAGTTGCTTGTCGATTGGAATGCGTCGCATTCGTCCTATCCGGCCCATAAAACTCTCCACGAACTATTCGAGGAACAGGCCGCTCGCACTCCGAACAACGCCGCACTCAAATGTGACGGCGCGCAACTCACTTATCGCGAACTCAACGAACGCGCCAATGAACTGGCGCATCTGCTTCGGTCTTGCGGCGTCGGCCCGGATGTGATTGCGGGCATCTGCATCGATCGTTCGCTCGAAATGGTCATCGGGATCTTGGGAATTCTCAAGGCGGGCGGCGCGTATCTGCCGATTGATCTTTCGTATCCGAAAGACCGGCTAGCGTTCATGCTCGAGGATGCACAAGCCCCGGTGCTCTTGACCCAGCGCAAACTTGTCGCGGATTTGCCGGCGCACAGTGCAAAGGTCATTTGCCTTGATGATCCGCAGCAAGCAGCGCTGAGTTCGCAGCCGAAAACCAACCCCTCCAGTCAAACCAAACCGGAAAACCTCGCTTACGTCATTTTCACCTCGGGCTCGACCGGCAAACCCAAAGGCTGCTGCATCACGCACCACAACGTCGTGCGTCTGATGCAGGCGACCGATCATTGGTATCGGTTTAACGAGCGTGATGTGTGGACGTTGTTCCATTCGTACGCGTTCGATTTCTCCGTCTGGGAAATCTGGGGCGCGCTGCTGTACGGCGGGCGGCTGGTCGTCGTGCCGTATCACGTCAGCCGGTCGCCGGAAGCGTTTTACGAATTGCTCGCGGCGGAAAAAGTCACCGTGCTCAATCAAACGCCGAGTGCGTTTCGGCAATTGATTCATGCCGAACAGAACGCGCCTCGGGAACTGGCGCTGCGTTACGTTATCTTCGGCGGCGAAGCGCTGGAAATGCAGAGCCTCAAACCGTGGTTCGATCGCCATGGCGACTCGCGTCCGCAACTCGTCAACATGTATGGCATCACCGAGACGACCGTGCATGTCACCTATCGCCCGCTGACGGCGAACGACGTCCAGGCTGCGAGCGTCATCGGCGTGCCGATTCCAGATTTGCAGGTTTACATTCTCGACCAGCGCCGCCAGCTCGTGCCGATCGGTGTGCCGGGAGAAATGTTCGTCGGTGGCGCCGGCCTCGCGCGGGGCTATCTCAAGCGGCCCGAACTCACGGCCGAGCGATTCATTCCCAACCCGTTCAGCAATGAAGCCGGTGCGCGACTCTACAAGACGGGTGACCTGGCGCGATTTGTTAGTGGGACAGGCGTCTCGCCTGTCTCGTGCGACGGTGACAAGCGAGACGCCCGTCCCACTAATCGCGGGCGCGACATCGAATACCTCGGGCGCATCGATCACCAAGTCAAAATCCGCGGCTTCCGCATCGAACTGGGTGAGATCGAATCGGTCCTTTGCCAGCACGCCGGCGTTCGCGAAGCCATCGTGCTCGCGCGCGAAGACGGCCCGGGCGGCAAGCGGCTCGTGGCGTATCTGACCACGAAAAATGTTGGGCTCACGGTTGGGGAATTGCGCGAACACCTGAAGGTCAAAGTTCCGGAGTACATGGTGCCGGCGGCGTTCGTGGTGCTCGATAAGCTTCCCCTCACCAACAACGGCAAGGTGGACCGCAAAGCCCTGCCGGCTCCCGAACTGAACCGGCTGGATGCTGGCAGGAATTTTGTCGCCCCGCGGACGGATGCGGAAAAGGCGCTCGCCGAAATTTGGCGGCAAGTTTTGCGTGTCGAACGCGTGGGCATCCACGACAACTTTTTCGAACTCGGCGGTGATTCGATTCTCACGATTCAAATCATTGCTCGCGCGCGGCAGGCGGGGCTCACGCTCACGCCCAAACAACTTTTCAAGATGCCGACGGTCGCTGAACTCGCCGCCAACGCCGGCGGTGGAGCAGGGATTGGTGACGGGCGCGGCACCGCTCACGCCCATCCAGCAATGGTTCTTCGAACAGGATTTGCGTGAGGCAAATTACTACAATCAGACCTTCCTCTTTTCCGCTGCGGAGTCGCTCGACGAAAGAGCGCTGGCCGGTGCGGTCGCGAAATTGATTGAGCATCACGACGCCTTGCGATTGCGCTTCCAGAAAGCGTCCGCGGGCTGGCGGCAGGAATTTGCGCCGGTCGGCGCTGATGCGCCGTTCACTCGCTGCGACTTGTCAGCGCTGAGCCCGGCTGAGCAGGGGAGTGCGATCGCCCGAACCTCAGCCGAAATCCAAGGCAGCCTCGATGTTGCGAGTGGGCCGCTTTTGCGCGTGGTTCAGTTTGATTTGGGCAAAGGGACTCCTTGTCGCCTGCTGATCGTCATCCATCACCTCGCGGTTGATGGTGTCTCCTGGCACACGTTGTTGGAGGATTTGGAGACGGCTTACGGTCAGTTGTGCGCAGGCCGACGCGTTCAGCTTCCAGCCAAAACGGCGTCGTTCAAACAATGGGCGGAGCGGCTCGTGGAGTTTTCCCGAGGTGCGACGTTGCGAAACGAATTGCCTTTTTGGCAAAGCGTGGCGGTTGAGGAGTTGGCGAATCTGCCTTTTGATTTCCCGTCGCCGGGAGAGAACACCGAAGCGTCCACGGAAACCATCACGGTCGCGCTCAGCGTTGATGAAACGCGGTCGTTGCTTCAAAAAGTTCCCGCCGCCTACAACACGCAAATCAACGACGTGCTCCTGACCGCGTTGGCCCAAGCCGTCGCGCCTTGGGCGGGCGGTCGTTCCCTTCTCGTGGACCTCGAAGGTCACGGACGCGAAGACCTTGGTGATGGACTTGATCTCTCGCGTTCGGTGGGGTGGTTCACGAGCGTGTTCCCCGTGCGTTTGGAATTGCCCACCGCTGGCGGCGTGGGTGACGCGGTGAAATCAGTGAAGGAACAGTTGCGGCGCATTCCGCAACGCGGCATCGGCTACGGGGTCTTGCGGTATCTTGCCGGCGATGCGGTGCTTCAGGCGCAGCGTCAGCCGGGAATCGTCTTTAATTACCTCGGCCAGTTCGATCAGGTGCTCGCTGGCTCGAAGCTCTTTTCCTTCGCGCCGGAAGCGAGCGGGCCGTGGCATTCACCCCGGAACGCCCGCCGGCATTGGCTTGAAATCAATTCGCTCGTCATCGGTGAAAAACTGGAATTGCGTTGGACCTTCAGTCGCAACGCGCATCGCGCCGAAACGATCGAGAGCATCGCGGGAAAATTTCTCGCTGCGCTGCGTGCGATTATCGCGCATTGCACCACGCCGGGTATGCGCGGCTTTACTCCTTCAGATTTTCCATTGGCGAAGTTGGAACAAGCGGCGTTGGATCGGATAGCGGCGGCGACTCCGGAGCTGGAGGAGATTTGCCCGCTCTCGCCGATGCAGCAGTTGTTTTACACCCTCGAATCCGCCAACGCGAAAATCGGTTTCCATCAATATCACTACACGATTCGTGGCGTAATCGATGCCGATGCACTTCGTGCCGCTTGGGAACAGGTGGTGGCACGGCATGCCATCCTGCGCACCGCATTCGTGGGCGATGGTTTGCGGTTGCCGCAGCAAATTGTTCATGGCCGAGTCGAGCTTCCCTGGACGAACGAGGATTGGCGCGCGGTCGCCAAGGCGGAGCAGGAAGTCAGGTTTGCCGGGTGGCTTGTTCAGGATGCAACGCGAACTTTTGATTTATCCAAGCCGCCGCTGATGCGTTGTGCGTTGGTGCGCATGGCTGATGACGAATGGCGGTTCGTTTGGTGTCATCATCACCTCCATGTGGACGGCTGGTCGTGGCCGCTGCTTTTTCGTGAGGTCGCAGAATTTTATGCGGGCGCGACCGCGGGGAAGCAACTGGAGCTGGCCCCGGCGCGGTCGTTCAGCGACTACGTCGGCTGGCTGGCACAGCGCGAAGCCCGGGCCGACGAAGCTTTCTGGCGCGAGCAATTGCGTGGATTTGGCGAGCCGACGCCGCTGCCGCAAATGGAATCGCCGGCGGGCGCTGCGGGCTTTGCCGAAGCGACAGCGGCGTTGAGCGCAGCCGAAACTGAATCGTTGCGCAATTTTGCGCGACAGCGGCAGACGACCCTCAACACGCTGGTGCAAGCGGCATGGGCGGCGTGGCTCGGCCGACAAAGCGGGCGGAACGATGTCGTTTTCGGCGCCGCGTTTTCCGGTCGCCCCGCAGAATTGACCGGAGTGGAGAACATTGTCGGCTCGTTTGTGACGGATCTGCCGGTGCGCGTGCGGTTGGACGGATCGAAATCGGTCGGCAATTGGCTGGTGGAATTGCAAGCGGCGCAAGTGCAGTTGAGCCAGCATCAATTCAACTCGCCGATGCAGATCCAGGAATGGAGCGAAGTTCCGTGGCGGCTGCGGTTGTTTGAAAGCCTGGTCGTTTTCCAAAATTACACGATCGCTGATGCAGCCTGGCGGCTGGGGGAGGCGCGGATCGAAAAGTTCGTGGCGCCCATCCGGACGAACTTTCCAGTCACGCTGGTCGTGCAACCAAACGCGGAGCTGGCCGTGACGCTGATCCACGATACGCGGAAATTCCGCACTCAAGCAGCCGCCGAGGCGCTGCGCGAGTTGTTGCATGCGCTCCAGCAGATCGTTCTGAAACCCGGCCAGTCCATCGGAGAATTGCTCGCGGCCATGCCCGCGCCGAAAACCGTGGCGGCTGGGCCGGCGAAATTTCGCACTGCTTCGCAAAACTATATTGCCCCGCAAACCGACCTGGAGAAGGCAATTGCGGGTGTGTGGCAACAGGCGTTCGGGTTGGAGCGGGTGGGCACGGCGGATAACTTCTTCGATCTGGGCGGGCATTCGCTCTTGATGATCCAAGTGCACGGCCGATTGTGCGTCGCGTTACAGCGCGAAATCTCGATTGTGCGGATGTTCCAGTATCCCACGGTCGGGTCGCTCGCCAAATTTTTAGGACTTGCCCCGGGTGCACAAACATTTGAAAAAGTGCAGAATCGTGCGCAGCAACAACGTGCCGCACTTTCGCGCCATCGGGTCGCCGCTAAACGCAACACATGACTGACAGCCATTACGAAGGTATTGCAATCATCGGAATCACCGGACGGTTCCCGGGGGCGGTGAATGTGGATGAGTACTGGCGCAATCTGGTCGCGGGCGTCGAATCCATCTCCACCTTTTCCGATGCCGAACTCGCAGCTGCCGGGCTCGACCCCGCGGAGGTGGCAAAGATTCCCGATTACGTCCGCGCTCGTGGCTTGCTGGCGGATGCCGATTGTTTCGACGCGTCGTTCTTTGGCATCAATCCGAAGGAGGCGGAGGCGACGGATCCGCAGCAGCGCGTATTTCTTGAGGCCGCTTGGTCGGCACTCGAAAGTGCGGGTTACGTGCCGGATGCGTACCGTGGCGCCATCGGGTTGTTCGCCGGCATGTCGAACAACACCTACTACCTGCACAACCTGCACGGTCGTCGCGATGTGACCCAGCTCGTCGGCTGGCTCACTACGATGATGGGCAATGAGAAGGATTATCTCGCCACGCGCGTCGCGTACAAACTCAATCTCAAGGGACCGGCGCTGAATCTTTACACGGCCTGTTCGACTTCGCTCGTCGCCGTCTGTCAGGCGGTGCAACAGCTTCAAAGTTTTGCTTGTGATATCGCCCTGGCCGGTGGCGTCTCGATTTCATTTCCGCAACATCGTGGTTACCAGTTCCAGGAAGGCGGCATCACGTCGCCCGACGGCCATTGCCGTGCCTTTGACGCGAATGCTGCCGGCACGGTGTTCAGCCACGGGCTGGGTGTGGTCGTGCTGAAGCGGCTGGCCGAGGCGGTGGCGGATGGCGACCATATTTATGCCGTCATCAAAGGGGCGGCGCTTAACAACGACGGCGCCGGCAAGGTAAGTTTCACCGCGCCGAGCGTGGACGGTCAGGCGGAGGTGATTGCGCTCGCGCAGGCGGTGGCCGGGATCGAACCGGATACCATTTCGTACGTGGAAGCCCACGGCACGGCCACGCCGTTGGGCGATCCGATTGAAGTTGCCGCGCTCACGCAGGCGTTTCGGGCAAAGACGAGCCGCAAAAATTTCTGCGGTCTGGGCACGGTCAAAAGCAACCTCGGCCATCTGGACGTCGCCGCGGGTGTGGCGGGTTTGATTAAGACGGCCCTGGCGCTCAAGCATCGCCAACTTCCGCCCTCGCTGCATTTCACGCGGCCCAATCCGAAGCTGGAATTGGAATCGAGTCCTTTTTACGTCGTCAACCAGCTCAAGGCATGGCAGGGCGACGGCTCGCCGCTGCGCGCGGGCGTGAGTTCGTTTGGCGTTGGTGGCACGAACGCGCATGTGGTGCTCGAAGAAGCCCCAGCGGTGGAAGCTTCGAGTGCATCGCGCCCGGCGCAATTGCTCCTGCTTTCCGCCAAGAGCAGCCAATCGCTTGCGGCGGCCACCGGAAATTTGGCGGCCCATTTCCAAAAGCAATCCGGCGTCAACCTCGCCGACGCTGCGTTCACTCTGCAAGTCGGCCGGGCGGCGTTCCCGGAAAGGCGAATTCTGGTTTGTCGCGAGGCTGCTGACGCAGCAACCGCGCTGAAGGCGCTGGATCCGAAGAGTGTTTTCTCCGGTCGCACCGAGACGGTGAACCCGCCGGTTGTGTTCATGTTCCCCGGGCAGGGGGCGCAATACGTGAACATGGGGCTGGAAATTTATCGATCCGAGCCCTCGTTCCGCGCGGACGTGGACCGCTGTGCCGAAATTCTCAAGGCGCACCTTGGTTTGGATTTGCGCGACGTGCTGTATCCGCCGCCGGACCGGGAGAGTTGGGCCACGGAGCAATTGATTCAGACGCGCATCACGCAACCGGCATTGTTCGTGATCGAGTACGCGCTGGCGAAGTTGTGGATGTCGTGGGGCATCCAGCCGGCGGCGATGATCGGGCACAGCGTCGGCGAGTATGTTGCCGGATGTCTCGCGGGGGTCTTCACTTTGGAAGCGGGTTTGGAACTTGTAGCCGGCCGGGCGCGCCTGGTGCAGGCACAACCGCCCGGGGCGATGCTGAGCGTGCGGCTGCCCGAGGCGGAAATTCAGCCGCTGCTGGGCGATTCGCTTTCCATTGCCGCGATCAACTCACCGGCGCTCTGCGTGGTGTCCGGCCCCCACGCTGCGGTTGAGAAGCTTGAACGCGAACTCGAAGCCAAGCAGGTCATGGTTCGACGGCTTCATACTTCCCACGCTTTCCATTCGGCGATGATGGATCCCGTGCTGCCGCCGTTCACCGAATTGTTGCGGCGGACGGAATTGCGGGCGCCGCAATTGCCTTACGTTTCCAACGTCACCGCCCGCTGGGTCACTGCAACCGAAGCCACCGATCCGAATTATTGGGCGGGGCATGTGCGGCAAGCGGTGCGTTTTGCTGATGGCTTGGCTGAGTTGTTGAAGAACCAGCAGCACGTGATGCTCGAGGTTGGTCCCGGTCAGACCCTGGCGCAACTGGCCCGGCAACATCCGGCCAAGGGCGCGAATCAAACCGTGCTTTCATCCCTGGCCACCGCGAAAGAGCAGGGGGCTGAACTTACTTCCTTTCTCACGACGCTCGGTCGTCTGTGGCTGGCGGGCGTGCAACCGGATTGGGAGGCGTTTTACGCCAACGAAAAACGGCATCGGATTCCGTTACCGACGTATGCTTTTGAGAAAAAGCGCTATTGGGTGGAGCCGAATCGCGCGGTTTCGAAAGAGATCATTCCGTGGGCTTCGCCACCGGCAGGTTCGGTCATCGGCGCCACGGAAGCCTGCGCCACGCCCGCACCCGTCGCGGAAGCTCCGATGCAAACGTCGGCGGCACCCGCGGCGCCCGCGCCCGACGAAGCAGAACTGCCGCGCTCGGAACGCATCCTCAAATTGCTCACCGGCCAGCTGTCCGAACTTTCGGGGCTTGAGGCCGGCCGGTTGGTGCCGACCGCGAGTTTCTTGGAACTCGGTTTTGACTCCCTTTTCCTCACTCAGGCGAGTCTTGCGTTCCAGAAGCGCTTCGGGGTCAAAGTTACCTTCCGGCAGTTGCTCGAAGATTTGCCGACGCTGAAGGACCTTGCGGGCTATCTCGATTCCAAACTGGCTGCCGACGCATTGCCGGCAGCCACTCCGGTGGCCGCGGCGACCACCACCACCATCCGCAGTTCCTCCGGTATCAAAGTAGCGGCTCCGGCCGAAAGTGCGCCGGCCGCGCCCAAGTATTTTGGCCCCTTCAAACCCATCGACGTTGGGCCGAGCGGCGGTTTAACTGAGCGGCAACAGAAGCACCTCAATGACCTGATCGCACGTTACACGAAGCGCACGCCCGGGTCCAAAGCGACCACCGCGCGGCATCGCACACGATTTGCCGATCCGCGCGCCGCCGCCGGGTTCAAGCAGCTTTGGAAGGAGATGGTCTATCCGATCGTTACGCAGAAGTCCAAGGGCGCGAAATTGTGGGACGTGGACGGGAATGAATATGTGGACGTCACGCTCGGTTTTGGCCTGGGCTTTCTCGGACATCGCCCGCCGTTTGTAGTCGAAGCAATCGAGCAACAGCTCGCGCAGGGCATGGAGATTGGTCCGTCCTCACCGTTGGCAGGCGAAGTCGCGGCGATGATGACCGAGGTTTCCGGATTGGAACGCGTCACGTTCTGCAATACCGGCTCCGAGGCGGTGACGGCGGCCATCCGCATTGCGCGAACGGTTTCAGGGCGGAACAAGATTGTGACGTTTGCCGGCGCCTATCACGGCATTTTTGATGAAGTGCTGGTCCGGCCGCAGGTGGTGAACGGAGAATTGCGTTCGCTGCCGATCGCGCCGGGCATCGTGCCGGACATGGTCAACAATGTGATCGTGCTGGAGTACGGCGATCCGCAGTCGCTCGAGATCATCGCGAAACATGGCGATGAAATCGCCGCGGTGCTGGTGGAGCCGGTGCAGAGCCGGCGGCCGGATTTGCAGCCGCGGGATTTCCTCCAGGAACTGCGGCAGGTGACGGAGCGCACGGGCTCCGCGTTAGTCTTCGATGAAACCGTCACCGGTTTCCGGTGCCACCCACGCGGCGCCCAGGCGTGGTTTGGGGTGCAAGCGGACATCGCCACGTACGGCAAAGTGGTCGGTGGCGGACTGCCCATCGGCATTTGTTGCGGGCGCGCGAAGTACATGGACGCGTTGGATGGTGGCAACTGGCAATACGGCGATGCGTCCTTTCCGGAAGTGGGCGTGACTTTCTTCGCGGGCACTTTTGTGCGGCATCCGCTGGCGCTGGCAGCAGCCAAGGCCGTGCTGACGCATCTGAAAGAGCAAGGCGGGAAGTTGCAGCAACGGCTGAATGAAACGACCGAGAAGTTTGTCGCGGAATTAAACGCGTTTTGCCATGAGGTCGGTGTGCCGATCCGCCTAACGCACTTCAGTTCGATGATCTACCCGGTATTCGCGCCGGAGTTGAAGTACGCGAGCCTGCTGTTCTATCACCTGCGCGAAAAGGGCATTCACGTTTGGGAGGGCCGCCCGTTTTTCCTTTCGACCGCGCACACGGACGATGACGTGGCCAAAGTGGTGCAGGCGTTTAAAGCCACGGTGAAGGAAATGCAGGCCGGCGGATTTTTTCCGGAAACCGGTGCAATCGTTACGGCCCCAGTCGCCGAGCCGGTGATCGTGCCGCTCACGGAGATGCAGGAGGAAATGTGGCTGGCGGCCGAAATGGGCGACGACGCTTCCCGCGCCATGAACGATACCACGGCGGTGCACATGCGGGGCGCGCTGCGGCTTGAGGTTTTACAAGAAACCTTGCAGGCGTTGGTGGACCGGCATGACGCATTGCGCACGACGTACCTGCGCGACGGAACTGGGCAGCGCATTCTCGCGCAGCTCAAGTTTGCCTGGACGTTG
>CAYWCK010000058.1:0-18302 GCA_964456685.1 uncultured Bifidobacteriaceae bacterium
TTCGCCAGCCTCGGCGCAGGGCAGTTCCTTCTCCACGGCGGCGATGAATTCCCGAACCACGGGCGACATCGCATTGGCGCGCCAGACGAACGCGAAATCCACCGTGCGCGCGGGCTTGACGAGCGGCCGCCACACGATGCCATGCATGCGCTCGACCTGGTCGAAGTGCGGATAAACACTCACGCCCACACCCGCGGATACGAGCCCGAGCATGTTGCTCGGATGCCCGCCCACTTCCTTGACCACGTGCGGATGAAATCCAGCGTTGGCGCACTGGCGGAAGAATTCATCGTAGAACTCGGGGCGTGATTCCCGCGTGCAGAGCACGAAGTTCTCGGTGCGCAAATCGGTCAAGGCGAACTCTGCCTGCCGGGCGAGCGGATGTTTGGCGGGCAACACCACCTCCACCGGCACCCGCAGGACAGTTTGATGCGCCAGCCCCTCGGTGGGCACGAACAGATTCATCGTGCCGAGATCAATCCGTGAATCGCGCAGCGCCCGCACCTGCTCCGGCGCTTTGCCATAGTGAAAATCGAATTCAACTTTGGGATGCGCGCGGCGAAACGCGGCGATGACCGGTGCGAGGTGGTTCAGCAGCATGCCGTTTTCGTATCCCACCGCGAGCCGGCCGGAGATGGCGCCGCCGGCGGTGCGCGCGTCGTTCACGGCCTCCGCGGCCTGCTTGAGCACGGCGCGCGCTTTCGGATAAAACGCGCGGCCCGCACGCGTCAACTGCACACCCGTGCGCGTCCGCTCGAACAGCGGCGCGTTGAGTTCGCCCTCGAGATCTTTGATTTGCCGGCTGAGCGCCGGCTGCGCCACGCGAAGTTTAGCCGCCGCACGGGTGAGATTTGATTCCTCGGCCACCGCCACGAAATACCGGAGATGCCGCAGTTCCATGCCGCGACCATAGCGCAAAAGCATGGCGCCACCAAGAAACAAGGTATTAGCCGCGCCCGCGAACTCACACTAGAAAGGAAGCGGTGAGACGCATGAACGTAAATCATTTGAAGCTCGACGGAGTCGAGTCGCCGGAAGTCACACGCGTGACGCCCGTGCCGGCGAAAAAACCAACGCAGACCGGTTCCACCGGTGGCCCCGCGCCCCGGGTCCCACATATTCCCCGGAAAGCCAAACTCGGCGCGGAGGTCTTGGTGGTCCTGCTCGCCGTGGGCTATGGCGGCTTTCGTTGGTGGGATTACACGCGCACCTGGGTCACGACGGACAATGCCTACGTCGCCGGCCACATCAACACGGTCAGCACGCGCATCGCGGGCAACGTCACCGAAGTGTTGGTCAGCGACAACCAGGACGTTGCCGCAGGTGGAGTGCTGGCGCGACTGGATGCCAATGATCTCAAGGTCGAACACGACCAGGCACTCGCGGCCGTCGCCCAGGCCGAAGCGCAAGTGGCGCAGGCCCAGGCCCAGGTCACCCGCGGCGAAGCGCTCGCGAACAAAGCGAAGTTGGATTTTGATCGCGCCGACCGGTTGTATCGCGAGGCGAACAGCGCCATCTCGAAACAGGAATTCGATAGCGCGCGCGCCGAGCTGGACTCCGCCCGCGCCTCGCTGGAAGCCACGAAAGCCGCCGTGCTGGCCGCAGAAGCCCAGGTCAAAGTGGCTGCCGCGCAACTCGCCGATGTGAAGCTGCGCTTGAGCTACACCGAAATCGTCGCACCCGCCGCCGGTCGCGTGGGGCGGAAGAATCTCGAAGTCGGCAATCGCGTACAACCCGGGCAGGCGTTGCTTGCCATCGTTCAGCCCGCGGTCTGGGTCACTGCCAATTTCAAGGAAACCCAATTGCATCGGTTGCGGGTCGGCCAAACGGTGGCGCTGACGGTGGATAGTTTTGTGGAGCGCGAATTCACCGGACGCGTGGAGAGCATTGCCCCGGCCAGCGGCGCGCAGTTCGCCTTGCTGCCGCCGGACAATGCAACCGGCAATTTTACCAAGATCGTGCAACGCGTGCCGGTGAAGATCGTTTTCGACGAAGCGAGCACGAAGGATTTTGCCGGCAAGTTTTCGCCCGGCATGTCGGTGGTGGTGAAGGTGCGGGTGCGAGGGTAATGGCCTCCGCCCCCTGCCCCGCGCTGCTGGCGGAATCTTGAGTTGGAGATTCTCAAATGACTTCAGGCATGCCAACGAACGGACAATGGCACACCCCGGTCGCCCTGAATTGGGAAGACGGTCAGGCGATGAGCGCGGCCACGCCGCACCGCGCCTCCCTGCGCCAGTGGGTCGCGCTCTGGGGCGCGATGCTCGGGGCGTTCATGGCCGTGCTCGACATCCAGATCACGAACTCGTCGCTGCCGGATATTCTCGGCTCCCTCGGCGCGACGCTGGATGAAGGCTCGTGGATTTCCACCAGCTATCTCGTCGCGGAAATCATCGTGATTCCGCTCACCGCCTGGCTGGCGGACGTGTTCGGCACGCGCCGCTATCTGCTCGCCAACACCCTGCTCTTCCTGGCTTTCTCCATCGCGTGTGCGTTCGCGTGGAATCTCGGCAGCATGATCGCCTTCCGGGTGCTGCAAGGTTTCACCGGCGGGGTGTTGATTCCGATGGCGTTCACGCTCGTGCTGAAATTGCTGCGCCCCGAGGAACGACCGCTCGGCTACGGCTTGTTCGGCATGACCGCGACGTTTGCACCGGCCATCGGGCCAACCATTGGCGGCTGGCTGACGGACAACTACGGCTGGCCCTCGATCTTTTATCTCAACCTCATTCCAGGCGCGCTCATGCTGGCGGCCATCGGCTGGGGTTTGGACGAGGAAAAGCCGAACCTGGCCCTCTTGCGCCGGGGAGATTGGTGGGGCATCGGCACCATGGCCGTCGGTTTGGGTTCCCTCATCGTGTTCCTGGAGGAAGGCAACCGCAACGACTGGTTGAACTCCCGCACCATCACCGCGCTCGCCGCGTTGGCCGCGGTGTTTCTGACGGCTTGCGTGGTCATCGAGCTGCACCGGCGCGAGCCCTTCATCAATTTGCGTCTGCTCGCGCGTCGCAATTTTGGTCTGGGCGCGCTCGTGAGCATGGCGTTTGGTTTTGCGATGTATGGGGCGACCTTCCTGCTGCCGATGTATCTCGCCCAGGTCCAGGGCTACAACTCGGAGCAAATCGGCTGGACGATCATGTGGAGCGGCGCGCCGCAATTGATCATGATGCCGCTCGCCGCCGGGCTGTTGAAAAAATTCGATGCACGGCTGCTGCTCACCCTTGGCCTCGCCTGCTTTGGCGCCAGCGGTTTCATCAATGCCGAGATGACCAACCTGACCGCGTACGACCAGCTCAAGCTCGCGCAACTTGTCCGGGCCATCGGGATGTCGCTCACCATCGTGCCGCTGACCGCCCTCGCGACGGGAGGCATCGAACAAGAGCAAAGTGGCTCGGCCTCGGCGCTGTTCAACATGTTGCGCAACCTGGGCGGGAGCATTGGGATCGCCCTGCTGGCCACGCAGCTCGACTGGCGGGAGAAATTCCATTCCGTGCGGCTGGGCGAAAGTGTCACGGCCTTCAGCAACGCCGCCCAGGAACGACTCGCCGGGTTCACGCAACATTTTCTCAATCTCGGCGCGGATCCGGCCAGTGCGGGTTCGCAAGCCCTCGCCGCGGTGGCCGGCCTGGTGCGGCGGGAGGCTTATGTGATGGCTTACGGCGATTGCTTTTACATCGTCGGCGCGGTGATGATGGCGATGGTGCTCGTGGTCTGGTTTTGCCGGCCGGTAAAAGGTGCGGTTGGCGCGGCGCACTGAATGGCGCAACCCGACCCGGGAAGGCAACGGTTCAGTTTTGCTTCCAGCCTTTGCCGGGTGTGTATTCGCGGCTGCCGGAGTGGGATTTGCAGCCGGTGACGACCGCGAGCACCGCGAGGAGGAGGAAGAGCGCAATGAGTTTTGACATGGCGCTAATCTATTCAAGATTGTCGGCGCGGCAAGTTTGTGGCACGCTGCGAATAGCATGGCGGAGAAAAACAAATTCCTCAAAGGCCAGCTCCTGCTCGACAGCGGGCAGTTGCAGGGATTTTTCCGCCGGACAGTCGTTTTGATCTGCGAACACAACGCCGAGGGCGCGTTCGGCCTCGTGCTCAACCGCAGTTCGGGTAACAAAGCCGGCGAGATGATCGTCGCCGACCTGCCGGATGTGGTAAAAGAATCTCCCCTTTACCTCGGCGGCCCGGTGCAACCCACGGCGCTGAGTTTTCTGCACTCGGACAACTTTGTGCCCGAAGCCAACGTGCTGCCCAATTTGAGTCTGGGCCATTCACTCGACAGCCTGTTGGAAATTGGGGAGTCGTTCTCGACCACGAAGAAGCTCCGGTTGTTCGCGGGTTACGCGGGCTGGAGCGGCGGGCAACTGGAGGACGAGATGAAGCGGAAAGCGTGGACGACCTTCCCGGCGTCGCTCGAACTGGTCTTCGAAACTCCGGCCGAAAAACTCTGGAGTGAAGTGCTCCACCGCAAAGGTGGCTGGCACAACAAACTGCTCGCCCAATCGCCCGAGGACCTCTCCTGGAACTGATTTCCGGAGGCGTTTTGAATTCCCGTAGGCACCTTGTCCACCGGTGATGGTGAACAACTTGTGGGTAAGTTTGCCTTGGCGCCAAGGGCTCGGGCATGGCTTCTGCACAGGGTAACTTCGAATGAGCGCCCAAGCGTTTAACCACTCGCCTTCACCGACAACGGTTGAAGTCACTTTGGACGGCAAAATCGTGCTCGTCCCCGCCGAACGCCGCTCCATCAACGCCGTTCGCGGTTATCTGGAAACTCTGGCCATGGAGCAGCAGCGCATCGTCATTACCTTCCGTGTAGATGGCGAGGAGGCAAAACCTGCCGACGAAGAGCGGCAAAAACAGGCCTTCACTCGCATCACCGCTGAATCGGTGGACTTGCGGGACATGCCGGTGCACCTGCTGGAAACCGCTTTGCAACAGGCGGCGGACGCCCGCGCACTCGTGGAAAAAGCGGTTTCGCTGGTGCTGATCAACGAGCGGTCACACGCGCGAGAATTGTGGTGGAAACTCACCCGAAACCTGAAAGAACCCCTGCTGACGCTAAGCTTGGTGCCGGAGACCGTCTGCCGGCTGAATGAAGGCGGCGCCTCGCCGTTGCAGCTGCGCCGCTGGCAATTGCAACAACTCGCTTTCATCATCAAGGAAGTCGATACGGCCGGTTGGGCGACCGACGCCGCGGCCCTTTCCAATGCGCTGGAAACCCGCGTGCTTCCGTGGCTGGAAAGCTTGGAGGAACTGATCGGCTTGTGGCACGCGACGGTCCTTGCCGGCGTGCGCGCCGGGCGGCCGTTGACGACCGCGCCGCTGCCCACGTGATTTTCCAGCGGCCAGCGCTTTACGGCAGTGCGAAGCGCTAATCCGTGGCCTGAATCGCATCCAACTCGATCTCGAAAAGCAAATCGTCGCGGCAAATGTCGCAGGCGGCGAGGACCACCGGCATGCCGCTCAATTTGTGCCGCTCCAGCCAGTGTTTGAACATCGGCGCGTCCGTGGGCGATTTGAGATACGCCGTCGCCCGCGAAACATCGGCGAAATGCATCGCGCGCGATTCCAGGATGGCGCGCACCACTTCCATCGTCAGGCCGATCTGGGCTTGCACGTCATCCACATGTTCCGTCCGGCCATCGGGCGCAATGCTGGCGGTGCCCGACACAATCAGTTGCCGGAATCCGGCCGAATGGATTTCCACCGCACGACTGAAGGCGCTGCCGTACGCCGGCGCCGGACATTGCTTCGGTGAAGCCACGAAGTCCACCACCGGCCGGTTGGCATCATGCGCTCGCACCGCCCAGGCCGCCGCCGTGAGCGCGGCACCCGCGGGATTGCGACCACTCACTCCCGTACTGGCGGGCACACTGCCCGGGCGCAGTTCACTTTGTGCGAAGAAATCATTCCGCACCCGGTTAAAATCGCCGTACCAGGAGAGAAGGTCATCCAGGAAGAACCACGTCCGCGCGAGATCCTTCATCGTCATGCCTGCCTGCGCCAAAGCCGCCTGCAGATTCTCGAACGTCTGCCGTGCCTGGGCCGGAGCGCTGGCCGGCAGATGACTCGGCCCCAACCCACCAAGCACGCAATGAGTCGCCAGCGAGTCGGACCAAGCCCGCCCCACGGATACATCGCCGCAACCGATGGTTTGCATCTCCGCGCCAGCAACCGCGTGAATTTGCAGGCCGGCAATGCCGCCATCAATGCAGCTTGCGCCTTCCACCCACGTCACCGGCAGCGTCGGATCTTCCAACGCCTGCCGCAACGCAGTGATCGTTGCGCCCTGTTCCGCCACGGGCCCAAAGACAAGTAATTGAGCTACCCGGGCGTCATCCACATGGATGATTTCCGCCATGCGCTGGGCCAGCTCGCTGAGGGTTTCGCGCTTCCGCGGCGTGACGGTCAGATGAAACTCGCTGACCGGCGAGGATTCGATGGCCATCAATTTCAACCCGTCGCGCGACAATCGGCTGAGGCGTGAGCCGGGCCGGTGCAGCAAAGCGGGTTCGGCAGATTTGGGTGGAGCGGCTTCGGTTGGCATTTTCATTTCCCGTGGCGCGCCAACCGTTGTGCGGCCGGCGCAGTTTCCCATGGCACGCTAATTTCGACCGCGACCGGGGTGTCCAGCCGCTTCGACACTATTAGAACATAAAAAACGATTTCCGGTTACAGAAAATTCAACTAATCTGTAACCGGGTGGCTAAACTGGCCGTCGGGCATGATTGGTGTGAGCAGATTTCACACAGGGACGGGTTGGCGGGCGATTTGGCAAAATCGTCCCCGGACGACTGTTGTCCTTCCCTTCCAAAACTTGGGACGCCGTCTCTGCATCGCCGCGGCGGTCTTGTTGCTGCCGTTTTCAGCCATCCCGCAAGCGAACCCTTACGAAGGCGGTTCGCCCAAGAAGCCCGAAAGTCAGATTGATAAACTCGTCTTTGCCAACCTGGATAAACTGGGACTCAAACCCGCCAACCTCTGCTCCGATGCCGTCTTCGTCCGCCGCGCGTATTTTGATGTCATCGGCACGCTGCCCACCGCCGCCGAAGCCACTGAATTTCTGCTCAGCCGCGAGCCGAAGAAACGCGCCGCACTGATCGACCGCCTGCTCGCCCGCGAGGAATTCGCGGATTACTGGGCGATGAAATGGAGCGACCTGCTCCGGGTGAAAGCTGAGTTCCCCATCAACCTCTGGCCCAATGCGGCCCAAGCCTATCATCACTGGATTCGCACCAGCCTGCGCGCGAACAAACCCTACGATCAGTTCGCGCGCGAGCTGCTGACCGCCAGCGGCAGCAATTTCCGCGAACCGCCGGTAAACTTCTATCGCGCCATGCAGAATCGCGAGCCGCCGGGCATCGCTCAAACCGTGGCGTTGACGTTCATGGGTACGCGCGCGGAAAAGTGGCCGCGCGAAAAACTCGACGGCATGGCGGCGTTCTTCGCGCAGCTCAGCTACAAGTCCACCGGCGAGTGGAAGGAGGAAATCGTTTACTTCGATCCCGCCACGACGAACGCGCTGGCCCGGTTAACCCCAATGTTTCCGGACGCCACCCCGGCAAAGCTCACGCCGGACCAGGACCCGCGCGAGGCTTTTGCGAATTGGCTTATCACCACCAAGAACCCGTGGTTCACACGCAACATCGCCAATCGCGTCTGGGCTTGGTTGCTCGGGCGGGGCATCGTTCACGAGCCGGACGATCTCCGCGCCGATAATCTCCCCAGCAACCCGAAGTTGCTCGCTTATCTCGAAGCCGAACTGGTTGCCGCGCACTACGACCTCCGCCACCTATACCGGCTGATCTTGAATTCCCAGACGTATCAGCTCTCCTCCGTCAGTCAGGACAGCGATCCAAGAGCGGCCGCAAATTTCGCCGCCTATCCGCTGCGCCGGCTCGAGGCCGAGGTGCTGATTGACGCGCTCTGCCAGCTCACGGGTTCGAGCGAGAAATACACGAGCGCCATTCCCGAGCCGTTCACGTTTGTGCCGGACCAACAGCGTTCGATTGCCCTCATGGATGGCAGCATCAGCAGCGCGTTTCTGGAACTCTTCGGCCGGCCGCCGCGCGACACCGGCCTCGAAGCCGAGCGCAACAACCGCCCCACCGCAGCGCAACGCCTCCATCTGCTCAACTCCAGCCACATCCAGCGCAAAATCGAGCAGAGCCGCGTGGTCCAGAACCTCGCGCAATCCAAGTCGCCGCCGCGCGAAATGATTTCCGGCCTTTACCTCGCCACCCTTTCGCGCTTTCCGACCGAAGACGAGGCCAGGCTTGCCAGCGCCCCATTTGAAGCCCGCGGCGCCAGCCGGCGCGAAGCGGCCACCGACCTGGTCTGGGCGCTGGTCAACAGCCCGGAGTTTTGTTGCCGCCATTGAACCGTGAATTCACCGGAACACCCCTGCCTATGAAAAGCAAACTGAGTTCCAGCGAACAAATCCTGCAGCGGGATTCCGCGCGGCTGTTCTCAGCCGTTGGTGGTGAATTTCTTTCCCGGCGCGAAGCGCTACGCCGCTGTCTGTTCGGCGCCGCCGGTTTGTTGTTGGCGGAAGGTTGGGGCGTGAATTCCCTCGCCGCCACTGCCGCCAGGCCGGCCAAGGCGAAATCCGTCATCCAAATCTGGATGTGGGGCGGCCCCTGCCACATTGACACGTTCGATCCGAAACCGGAGGCCGGTTACGACTACTGCGGCGGCCTCAGCAAATTCTGCGACACCAATGTCAGCGGCGTGCGCATCGGCGAATTGTTGCCGCTCCTCGCCAAGCAAGCGGATCAATACTCCATCATCCGCAGCCTGACGCACGGCAACTTCGGCCACGAAACCGCCGCCTACATGGTGCAAACCGGCCGGCCTTCCGGCGGACGCGAGGTCTATCCCAGCGTCGGCGCGGTCACGTCGCTGTTCAAAGGCTACGACGCCGGCTACGCGGGCTTGATCCCGCCCTACATCGTGCTCACCGAACCGCAGGGCAGGTTTTCCGAAAGCGGCTTTCTCGGCTCGCGCTACAAACCGTTCGCCACCGGCGGCGATCCCGGCGCGACGCGGTTCATGGTCGAAGGCGTCGTTGCGCAGGGCATCAGCGATCAACGCCAGAAGGCGCGACGCGAACTGCTCCACAAACTCAACACGCTCGGCAAAACGATGCAGAGCGACGCGACCCTCAAGGCGCTTTATCAATCCGAAGATCAGGCCTACGAGTTGATCCTAGGCGACGCGGGAAAACTTTTTGATCTCTCGCAGGAGAAACCCGAACTGCGCGAGCGCTACGGCCGCAATACTTTTGGGCAATCCTGCCTCATGGCCCGGCGGCTTGTGGAAAAAGGCGTCCCCTACATCACGATCAATTACAAAGGCTGGGACACGCACAAGCAGCATTTCCAAACCATGCGCCGCAAGTTGCCCGAAATGGATCAAGGCATGGCCGCGTTGCTCACGGATTTGAAAGAGCGCGGGCTGCTCGACAGCACCATCGTCTGGTGGAGCGGTGAATTCGGCCGCACGCCCAAGGTGCAATGGGAAGCCCCGTGGAACGGTGGTCGCGGTCACTGGGGCAAAGTCTTTTGCTCAGTCGTCGCCGGCGGCGGGTTCAAGGGCGGCCACGTGATCGGCGCGTCGGACGACAAAGGCAACGAGGTGAAGGACCGGCCGGTTTATCCCGTGGACATGATCGGCAGCATGTATGAACTGCTCGGCATTGATGCCGCCGCGAAGCTCCCGCATCCGCAAGGGCTGGATGTGCGCGTGATGCCGACGGTTGCCGATGCCGGGAAGTCCGGCGGGTTGCTACGGGAAATTATGTGAGGCGAATGACGAAGGACGAAATCCGAATGACGAAGGAAGCTCGAATGACCAATGACGAATGCCTTCCGCGACCGGCTGCGGTTTCGGGTTTGGGAATTCGTGCTTCGTCATTCATTCGTCATTCGTCATTCGTCATTCGTCATTTCACCCAACTCGTCGCTGTTTGTTTTCTGCTTAACGCCGGCCTCGCCTTCGCCCAAAACACTCCTCGCATCGGCTACGTCTTTCCCGCCGGCGGCCGCCAGGGCACGACTTTCGAGGTCCGGGTTGGCGGACAATTCCTCGACGGCGTCACCAACGTCTGCTTCTCTGGCGCCGGCTTGCGGGCGGTCGTCGTGGATCATTTCAAACCCATCACCCAGCAGCAGTTCAACAACCTGCGCGAGCGCCTGCAGGAATTGCAGAAGGACAAAAAGGACCCGGCGGCGCAAAAGGAGATGGCGGAAATCCGCGCGAAGATTTCCACCTTCGTCCGGCGCCCGGCGAATCCCGCCATCGTGGAGCACGCCACCTTGCGCGTGACCGCCAGCGCCGACGCGGCTCCCGGGCGACATGAGTTGCGTCTCGCCACGCCCACCGGGCTCTCGAACCCGCTCGTGTTCTGCCTCGGCCAGCTGCCCGAGTTCCGTAACGCCGAGCTCAAGTCCGAGCAGGAAAACAACCGCCCCTTCCGGCCCTATGCCGAACCGCAAGCCGCCGTCGACCCCACCGAAATGTCCATCACGCTCCCCGCGACGGTGAACGGCCAGATTCTGCCCGGCGGCGTGGATCGCTTCCGCTTCCGCGCCCGCAAAGGCCAGCAAATCGTCGCCAGCGTCACGGCGCGCGAGCTGATGCCCTATCTCGCCGACGCCGTGCCCGGCTGGTTTCAAGCCACGCTCGCGCTGCGCGACGCCGCCGGTCACGAGATCGCGTACGACGACGACTTCCGGTTTCATCCCGACCCGGTGCTGCATTTCGCGGTGCCGAAGGACGGCGAGTACACACTGGAAATCAAGGATGCGATTTATCGCGGCCGCGAGGATTTCGTGTATCGCATCAGCATCGGTGAACTGCCCTTCGTGACGGGCATCTTTCCGCTCGGCGGCCGCGTCGGCGAGACCACCGCGCTTGAACTGCAGGGCTGGAATCTGCCGGTGACCAAGCTGACGCGGCAGAACGCAACGCCCGGCGTCGAGTTCATTTCGGTGAGCGACACCCAACATGTTTCCAATCTGATGCCGTTCGCAGTGGATGATCTGCCGGAAGCGATGGAGCGCGAGCCGAACGACACCGCCGCGCAGGCGCAGCGCGTGACCTGGCCCGTGAATCTGAACGGGCGCATCAGCAAACCCGGCGACGTGGATGTGTTCCGCCTCGAGGGCCGCGCCGGTGATGAACTGGTGGCCGAGGTCACGGCGCGCCGGTTGGATTCGCCGCTGGATTCCGTGTTGAAACTGACCGACGCCAGCGGTCGGCAGCTGGCCTTCAACGACGACACGGAAGACAAATCCGCCGGGTTGAACACGCACCACGCGGACGCATATCTGCGCACCCGCCTGCCCGCGGACGGCACGTACTGGCTGCACCTCGGGGACACGCAGCGCAAAGGCGGCCCGGCGTATTCGTATCGCCTGCGCGTGAGCGCGCCGCGGCCGGATTTTGCGCTCCGCGTCGTTCCCTCCACCGTGAGTTTGCGCAGCGGCGCGAGCGCCTCGCTCACGGCCTATGCCGTGCGCCGGGACGGATTCACCAACGAGATCCTGCTGTTGCTCTCCGATGCGCCGCCCGGCTTCAAGCTCAGCGGCGCGCGCATTCCCGCCGGCGCGGACCAGGTGAAGTTCACCCTGAGTGCGCCCCCGGCGCCGTTGGACGCCCCGCTCCCACTCGCGCTCTCCGGACGGGCGATCATTGACGGCGAGGCCGTGCTTCATCCCGCGGCGCCGGCGGATGACATGATGCAGGCCTTTGCGTATCGCCATCTGGTGGTCGCCCGCGAAATGCGCGTGGCCGTCAATGGCCGGTTCACCCCTCGCACGGCGGTGCGCGTGCTCAGCGCCACGCCGTTGAAAATTCCCGCGGGCGGCACCGCCCGGGTGAAGTTCGAAATCCCGGCCGGCCGGTTCGCGGACAAAATCCAGCTGGAGTTGAATGATGCGCCCGACTGGCTTTCGATCAAGAACGTGGCCCTGAACCGCGAGATCGCGGAATTGACGCTGCAAAGCGACGCCGAAAAAGTCAAACCCGGCCAGAAAGGCAATCTGGTCATCAACGTCTTCGCCGCCCGCCCCACGGACGCGAAGAACAAAGGACCGGCCGGCAAGTCGCGCGGCCCGCTCACCACGCTGCCCGCCGTGCCCTTCGAAATCGTGGCGCGCGATTAGCAGCGGTTCCCGCGCCTGACTTGACGCCGGCCGGCGACAAACCCAGGATGCCAACCATCAACCCGCCAACCGGCGAAAATCACTTTCCTTCCAAACCTCAACCTCGGAACACCACATGAAAACACTGATAAGGCGAATGGGTCTGATCCTCGCGCTGACGGTCCTCACGCTGTGCGGTCGCGCGACCCCGGCACAGGCGCAGGAGCGCGGCGGCAACTTGGACCGCTTGGAACGGCTCGAGCAACGCGTCAACGAAATGGCTGAACGCCAGGAACAATTCATGCGCCGAATGGGCGCCCAAATGGAACGGCAGGGAGACCGATCGGGTGACCGGCAGAATCAAGCGAACCGGCCGGACCGGGAACGGCTGCGCGCGCAACTGCCCCCACCGGGCGCACCCGGCGCTCCCCTGCCTGCGCATAATCCGCCGGCGGCCAAGGCGGCAAAAGGACTTCACGATCTGATCGGCCTGCTGTGTCTGATCGGTTTCATCTGCAACATCCTGCTCGCGATCTGGATTTACACCGACATCCGCAAGCGCGGCGAGGGTTCGGGCATCTTCATCGCGATGGCGCTCGTGGCCGGAATTCCGGCGGCGCTGATTTATGCGCTGACGCGGATTGGAGACAAGAAGGCCTCGGCCTGAGTCGCCGGATAGCGGCAACTCAAACGCGCTCCCGGCGCGCTCATAACCGGATTGACCAGTCCGCGCTCGGGCGTAGGCTCGGCAGCAGTCAGATACGCGACTGGCGGTTCGCGTATCTGAAGGCAGACAAACCGCCAGTCGCATATTGAGAGTTGGACGAAATAGCGAATATGAATGTAGCCGTCTTCTTTCTCTGTGTATTTGCCTCCTGTTCCCTCCTCGCGGGAGCAGACAGTACAAACGACGAGAGCAAGTTGGTTTGGACGGTTGGGACAGACGCGAAAGGGCAGTTGATTCAGCAGGTTGACTGGCTTTTCCAAGATGCCAACATGACTGTCACGAATTGTCCGATATGGGCCGGCACTATCCTCACAATAATGAAGGAGAGAGACGCCGTCGCTTTGGTCAGATGCAACAGAGCCGACGTGCCTAAGGACTGGCGTAAGAAGATTCCCCAAGGCAACACGGTTGAGGGCTGGATTGAGAAGCGGCGACTCACTCAAGTAGCCCAAGACGCGCTTCCCAGCGGTTCAAAGAATGCCCAAACAGAGCGTGCAGCGAACGGGAGCAAGCCGATTCGTTCAGAAACGAATCGAACGTCATCGGCGGCTGGCTCCCGTCGCTGACCTCGCGTTAGGCCACTTCGCGTTTATGCCAGAGGCACGACCAGAGCGTAGGAGCGGATTGGGAATTCTATACGGCATTCTTGTCGCGCTGCTGCTCCTCTATCTGCTCTTCCCGATTCTGATACGGTTGCTTTCGGCGTGGCCACCAGCCTTCATCGAGCGACGTGCACAGCGCCACCAGGTTTTCGAGCGCGTTCAGGCTGCCGGGGGGTGGCAGAGCTTGCAGCAGGATTGCGCCACACTGATCGCGCAGAATCGCGGCACGTACTTTTTCTGGCTTAGTGGTAACACCAATCCTCTGCCTTCGTCCATCGCGGCACTCAAGCCGCGAGAGGTCAGGTTCGGCGGTGGTCAGCCGGAGGTGATTCACATCAAGGTTTTCGGTCGTCGTTCCACTGACGGCCACCAGCCGCCGTATTTCGGACTGCAGTTAGTATCCGGCGCCGGTGCGGACAGCTATAGTCCGAAGGACATGAGATTCGAGGTCGTCACGAATAATGTCTATGTGGTTTACCATTGACCTGTGGCCTAGCCAGATTAGTTGAGAAGGCCGGGCGGCGTGCTCGTCACCCGTCAGTTAAACTCTGCCTAAGAAAACCAAATCTTCCTTCACCCATGCATCCACTTTCGCCGCGCCCGTGGCAGGTTGCGGCGTGACTCACCGCCCGGACCAAGACAGCGGATGGACGACATGAAGCGCAACCGTCGGTTCACCGGTCTGGAGTCGGTGTCACCGGCCCCGCCAGTTCCGCCACACTCGCCACCAGGGCCCGCACGGTGGCGAAGAGATATTTCCAGTTCACGCGCGCGAGGTCGTCCTTGGGCGTGTGGTAATAGAAGTGGCCGTCGCGCACAAAGTCCTCCGTGACCAGCAACGCCGGATAGCCCTGCGCCCAAAAGGAGGCGTGATCGCTCGCTTCGTTTCCCGTCAGGGTGAGCACGGGGACCAGTTCACCGCTTAAGCCGCCGGCTTGAATTGCGTTGGTCACCACGGTCGCCAGCCGCAGATCGGCAGGGAAATCCGGACTGGTGTTCGTGCGCGTGACGAGGCGCAACACCGGTTCGCCCCGCCGATCCCACGCAATCATGTCGGCGTTGAGCACCCCAACGATCTGCTCACCCGCCTGCCGCGCCCGTCCGGCTTCAACCGCGCTCCCCAGCCCGCCCTGCTCTTCCCCGGTAAACAGCACGTAGCGAATGGACCGCGCGAAGCGCTGCTGGCTCAACACGCGCGCCGCCAGGATCACCGCAGCGCAGCCACTGGCGTTGTCATCGGCACCCGGGACGCGCGCTTCGAAATTGCGCACATCCAGATGCGCGGTGAACCAGACAAATTCCTGCGGCCGGGTGAGGCCGGTCTGGGTGGCGAGCACGTTGCGATTGGTGTAACCGCCGCGACTCCAGCCACGCACCTCCACCGGCAAACCCGCGTCCGCGAATTGTGCGCAGGCAAAATCCTGCGCGAGCCGCAGCGGTTTGCCGGAGCCGGTGTGGCGCGTGGTGATGAAGGCGGGCTTGCGGTTCGTAACCACGGCATCTTCACCCGTGAGTTTCCGCATCAGCGAAACCAAATCATTCGACCGCACCTGACCGGCGAAGGCGCCAATGCCAGTCGAAGCTGGCGAGGGATCGCTGGCAACGGCCAGCGAAGCCACCGTAGCCAAGGCGAGAAACAAAACGAGTTCAGCGCGACGCACGGGCTTTGCTCCGCGATTTTCCATAACGCACGGCTTTCGCACCCGTGACTTCCTTCGCCGGCGTCGAACCATCAATGGCTCGCTTCAACTCCTTGATCTGGTCGCGCAGCAGCGCGGCCTTTTCGAACTCGAGGTTGTTCGCCGCCGCGAGCATTTCGGTTTCGAGTTCCTGGATGGTTTCGGTGAGATCCACGTCCATGCCCGCGTCGCGCAAAACACCGGCGGCTTGCTCGCGCGTGCCTTCGCGGACCACGAGACTTTCTTCCACCGCCCGGACGACGCTGCGGGGCGTGATGTTGTGCTCGGCATTGTAGGCGAGCTGTCGCTTCCGGCGATACTCGGTCACCGCGAGAAAGCGCTTGATGCTGTCGGTCATCACGTCGGCGTAGAGAATTACTTCGCCCTCGAGATGGCGCGCCGCGCGGCCGGCGGTCTGCACCAGACTGGTTTCGCTGCGCAGGAAACCTTCCTTGTCCGCATCGAGAATTGCCACCAGCGCCACCTCCGGCAGGTCGAGGCCTTCGCGCAAAAGATTGATACCGACGAGCACGTCGAACTCGCCTTTGCGCAGCGCGCGCAGGATTTCCACCCGCTCGATCGCATCAATCTCGCTGTGCAGGTAGCGCACGTTCACGCCGATGTCGCGGAGATAATCGGTCAACTCCTCGGCCGTGCGTTTGGTGAGCGTGGTGACCAGCACGCGGTGCTTGGAATCCGCGCGCTTGCGGCATTCCTCGATGAGGTCGTCAATCTGGCCTTGGAGCGGTTTGATCGTGACCTTGGGATCGACGAGCCCGGTCGGACGCACGACGAGTTCGACCACCCCCGTAGGACAGGCGTCGCGCCTGTCTCCATTTTCAGTTTTCAAGTTGGCGACAGGCGCGACGCCTGTCCTACTCGCCCATTCCAGTTCGCGCCGGTGCGGCGTGGCGCTCACGTAGATGGTCTGGTTCATCATGCCCTGGAATTCCTCGAACTTCAGCGGGCGATTATCGAGCGCGCTCGGCAGGCGAAAGCCGTATTCCACCAAAACCTTTTTCCGCGACATGTCGCCTTCGTACATGCCGCCAATCTGCGGCACGCTGACGTGCGATTCGTCCATCACCAGCAGATAATCCTTCGGCAGAAAGTCCAGCAGCGTGAAGGGCCGCGAGCCGGGCGGGCGACCGGCGATGTGCCGCGAGTAATTCTCGATGCCGGAGCAAAAACCCATCTCCTCCATCATTTCGAGATCGAACTCGGTGCGTTGCTTGATGCGCTGGGCTTCCAGCAGCTTGCCCTGTTTCTCGAACGCGCGGATGCGCTCGCCGAGTTCCTCCCGGATGGTGACCACCGCCCGCTTCATCCGTTCGTTGGTGGTGACAAATTGTTTGCCCGGAAACACCGTCACGTGTTCCAGCGACGCGAGCTGCTTGCCCGTCAGCGGCTCGAAACGCGTGATGCGTTCCACCTCGTCGCCGAAAAATTCGATGCGCAATCCGTCTTCGGTGTAGGCGGGGCAAAGCTCGACGACGTCGCCGCGCACGCGAAACTGGCCGCGTTCAAAGGTGATGTCGTTGCGGTTGTATTGCAGCGCGATGAGTTTCTCCAGCAACAGCTCGCGGGTGAAGGCCTGCCCCACGTGCAAATGAATCAGCATCGCCTCGTAATCTTCGCGGCTGCCGATGCCATAAATGCATGACACGCTGGCCACAACGATGACATCGCGCCGCGCAAAGAGCGAACTCATCGCCGAGAGCCGCAGGCGCTCGATATCCTCGTTGGTGGAGGAATCCTTTTCGATGAAAGTGTCGGAGCGCGGAATGTACGCCTCCGGCTGGTAGAAATCGAAATAGCTGACGAAATACTCGACGGCGTTGTGCGGGAAAAAGCTTTTGAATTCGGCGTAGAGCTGGGCGGCGAGAGTCTTGTTGTGCGAGATGACGAGCGTCGGTTTGTTGACGTTCTTGATGACGTTGGCAATCGTGAAGGTCTTGCCCGACCCGGTGACGCCCAACAACACCTGATGTTTCGCGCCCGCCAGCACGCCCGCCGTCAGCTTAGCGATGGCCTGCGGCTGGTCGCCGGCGGGGGCGTAGTCGGAAACGAGTTCAAACATGCAAACAAATCAACGGCAACAACATGAGGGTCATGGCTCCTTGGCGGAAGGCGATTCGCGCAATCGTCTGGGCAAGTCGCGTCCTCCGCAAATCATGCGCTCTGCAAACAGAACGGAATCGTCGTGCCGATAGAAGATCAAAAACCGGTGGAAGGGTTTATGCACCCGGAAAGAGCGGATTCCCGCCAACTCCGGCCATTTCTGAAACCGGGCGCGCCCAAGGCCCGGTTGTCGCGTCAAGACCTTCAGCGTCGCCTCAACCGCCGCCACGAATCCCTCAGCCACCTCCGGGTTTGCCTGCTCGCGATACCAGTCCACCTGCCGCGCCAAGTCCGCCCAGAAATCATCGGCCTGCTGGAGCAGAAGCTTCACGCTCGCGCGGGGCGACGACGCGCACGCCGGCGGAGTTGCGCAAAGTGCCGAGGCGTCAGCGACTGATGCGGACCACGCACGGCGGGGAGAAGCAAAGCCGCCAATTCTGGAGAATCGTATTCCGCTGAATCGTCCTGGTTGCGAAGATCGCGCAATGCTTCGCGCACGACTTCGCTCGCATCCGCGTAACCGCCCGATCGCATTTTTCCGGCAACGAATTTCTCCAAGTCCTTGGTCAAAGTAATGCGCATGGTGCTTGTTGCCCGGTGCTCCAGGTTCTTCAGATGACGGCCACCGGTTTCATGACAGTCGAAAATTATCTCATCCACCAAGGCCACGCAAGCGGAACGCCCGACCCGGTGACGCCCAACAGCACCTGATGTTTCGCGCCCGCGAGCACGCCCGCCGTCAGCTTCGCGATGGCCTGCGGCTGGTCGCCGGCGGGGGCGTAGTCGGATACAAGTTCAAATTCCACGCGGCGAACTTAGAAGCGAGGAGCGGGGGCGTCAATGGAGCGGCGGCCGGGAAAGGCGCGTTTGCCCGGGGCGCGCTTCAATAGCTTACGCCCAACTGCCCCGCCGTCGCCTTCATGTCCCGCGCCATGGAGGTCAGGGTTTCGACCGCGCTTTTGGTAAAGCCACGCTGGCTGGCGCCGGCCAGAACGACCTCCTCCCACGTCGAGAGCGCAGTGCGGGCGGCTTG
>CAYWCK010000059.1:0-18169 GCA_964456685.1 uncultured Bifidobacteriaceae bacterium
GAAAAATGGCCGCTGCGCTGTTCACCTGGAGGTAGCCGTCGTTCATGCTGCACATGTTTTCTTCGCAGAAAATGAAGGACTGACTGGGCCCGGGACAATTGAGCATCTCGTTCACCTTGATGTAGGCGCGATAACCCGGGTTATACGTCCGTGTGGTTGCGAAAGAATAAACATTTCCCATCTGGCTGTTCATGGAATAACTGCGCAGCCGCTGACCGTTCGCGGAGGCGACACTGTCTCCCGGACAACGGTAAACACCGATCTGGCCACCCATGTAGGGCGCCATGATCGAGGTCGTGTAATAAAAGGTGTTGGTATTCGCGTCGTCATTGCCCCAACCTTCGCTGGCACCGCTGCACCACGACCGGTCATTTTTGGTGGCATCGGTTCCCGAGGCGCCGGCGCCCAGAGGCGCGTTCGGAACCATGTAATCGTTCGCATCGCCGGCGTAAGTCTGCCAACCGAACTGCAATTGCTTGAGATTGCTAACGCATTTGATGGCCTGCGCCTTGGCCTTGGCCCGGGCCAGGGCCGGGAGCAACATCGCCGCCAGAATGGCAATGATGGCGATCACTACCAACAATTCGATCAACGTGAACGCCCGGCTCGGTTGCGCCGGTTTGCGTGGCGACCGCCGGGAGGCGCTGAATTCGTGCATCATGAACTTTGCCTTCATTGAATGGTGGCCAAATTGTGACTTTCATCCGTGCCGAGGATGAAGCTCCCGACATATTTTCGGCGGGAAACCCATTCGGCATGTCCATCCCCAAAAACCACGTTGCCGCCGTCAATCCCATGATTATCTCCCGGATCGGGAAAGTCCTCGTTCGGCCGGTCGGCGCCGCCGGCGTCGTCCGCGTCATAAATCACCCATGCATCTGACGGGCTTACGTTGCGACCCAAATGCGAATTGTATTTGGTTCCGGGCTGACGCGTGGCATAGCGGTGAGAGAGAACGGACTTCTGAGTTTTTCGGACATTAGTGACGTCATCCACCTGACTGCCATTGGCGCCGCAAAAGAAACCAGCGACTTCATAACTGTGGCCGCCCGTGGGATTGTTGATGCTGCCGATGGCGTTGCGACCGGTGGCATTGTCGCGCAGACTTTTCAGATAAGAACCGTTGCCGTGCATCCGATCGGTGTAGAGTCGCACGCCCGAGTTGCCCTGACCCGCCGGGCCGGTGTCATTGGGCAGTAGATTTACCACATCGTTGGTAGTCACATTTTTCGTGGCCGCACAGACGAAGCTTTTCAAGCTGGCCACATATTGGGGGTATAACCAGTTCAAGTCATCGTCCGCGTAGGTGACCACACCACTCAAGGCAGACTTGTCGTCATCGTCCGCGTAGAGCTGGCTGCCCAAGCCCATCTGCTTCTCGTTGTTCAAGCAGGAAATCTTGTGGGCGCGCATTTTCGCCTTGGTCAAGGCAGGAAGCAACATGGCCGCCAGAATGGCGATGATTGCTATCACCACGAGTAATTCGATCAAGGTGAAACCAATGAGGACTCCTCGGCTTGGCGATGATGCATCTGAACCGAGCACATGATGCCGTATTCGGGTCGGATTGTGCCGGACGAATTCGAGATGGATCACGAAGGTAAGTGCGATTGGCTGCGATTGGCTTACGAAGGCGGGGCATCCGGATTCGGATGCCCCGCCTGAATGTAACGCTCGAAGTGCTCAGTTGTGGCGGATACGATAGTACAAGGGCGCCGCTCCTTTGGCGATCGTAGCCCGGTACTTGCCCGGCGAAACCTGCACGATCGCCGCCGCACCGGCGTCGGCATACGTGCCCAAGGCTGAGGTGGCGGTTTGCAGCTTGAAGGAAGAGGCCACGTCGTTCAAATCGAGACCGAAATCGATCTGAATATTCGCGCCGAGGTTTTGAACGGAAGTGATCTTGATGCCGTCCAGACGGACAACCCGAACGTTGTCAATGATCACATAGGAGGTATTCAAGCTCACCGAGTCGTACGCGTCGTTGTAACCGATCATGATGTTGCCCGATTTGTAGGCGTTCGTGTTGTTGTAACTCATGATCGTCGTATTGTTCACTTTCAACGTAAGGATGTTGCCGAGCTGGCTGAGTTCAACATCCGCCCATTGTGGAGTGGGGCTGCCGAGGGACATGTTATTGCCCGGCACGCCAAGGACAGCATTCGGCGGGACTTTGAATTCGTTCGTCAAAGTGGTCGCCAAACGGCCAGCTGTGAGAGCGGTAGGATTATTGCCGGCCGTGGTGGGGGAACTGTAGTTGGCATAGTCACCGCTGCCTGCGCCGTCGGCCTCGATGTCATAAAAGACGCCATCGAAAGTCCACCCAGCCGGCACGCCGCCAGGACTGTTGCGGAACCAATTGGTCTTGTTGCCTGAATGGTTGACGCCGAAGAGAACATATTCAGTAGAAACCGTGCTCGGCACCTGAACATTTATGAACATGTCGAAGCGCAGTGCGTAATTGCCACTGAAACTCTGGCCGTTGGGATACAGGTTGATAGCCGTCGCGTTGCCGGCGGACTTGTTGACTGCCATGAAAACGCCAAGGGTGTCGCCACTCCCGTGCGGTGCTGCTGGGATGCCTTGCGAACCGTAATCGTAGGAAAAGGTTATCGTGTTATCGGGACCGGTCGCATAAATCTTCCAGTTGGCAGAATTGTCTGTGTTAAAGTCTTCCGAGAAAAGCACGGTAGCGGGCGGGGAGGTCGCATCCACCAAAGTGATGGAAGCTGAACTCGGCGCGCCAATTGTGTATTCGCCACCGCTCGCGGCGGCCACATTGGCCGTGACAATCTCATTGCCCTCAAAAGCCGTGTCTTCAATCGGGCGGACGGTGACAATCTTGGTTTGCATGCCGGGATCCATGGTCCCGGGGTCTTCAAGGTAATAGTCGGTGTCCTTGGTCGCCGCGCCCGTGAACGAGAGGTTGAAGGTGTATGACCCCGCATTGGTGTCACCCAAGCGGGTGATTCGGAAGTTGGCGTAGTCGTTGGTGCGTTCGTACATCTGGGTGGAAACACTGCTGATGGTCAGAACTTGCGGGTCATTGTCTAAGATCGCGACGGTTGCGGAGCCGGCCGCCACATAATCACCCGGCAGAAGGGTCAAAATAACAGTCTCCGTGTTTTCGGACGTCAAATCGTCAATCGGCACGATAGTGATATTCGTTTCCGTGTCGAAAGCCGAGAAAGTCACCGTTCCCGTCAGAGGACCGCCCAAGGCGTTGGTATAATCTGTCCCGTTTGAAGCGGTGCCACCGATCGAATAACCAACCGTCAAGGGCGTGCCAGAGGAAGTTCGTGAGATCGTGAACGTACCCGGCGCGGCGGCTGTTTCCGCGGCGGTTGGCGATGAAGCCGAGATGGTGACGACGTTGGTGTAACTCGTGATGCGGACGTTATCCACAAGGCTGAAAGCCAGATTGGTGGCGTTGACATCCGTGGACGCGCCGGCGTTGATGTCAAATTGACCAAAAACAATGTTCGCCCCGCCGAGCGTTCCATTGGTACTGATGTCGGCCGTCGCGATCAGCAGGCCGTCGATGGTGTAAGTGATGATGTTACCAACCTTCTTAAGGGAAACGTCGCGCCACTTCATCCCCGCGGAACCTCCTTGGGTCAAGCCGGTCTGCTGAGGATACAGCACCAGTTGGTTCGGGCAGTTGTTGGTGGCCGATTGGGGCGTGAATGTCGTTTGGTAGTAAGCGTGGGTATTGTTACGCGACCCCACAGTTCCAGCTGCGTAAACGCCGCTCGCGTCCTGTAAGCTCGCAGAGAATGCGGGAGTGTACATGCGATAGTCAGCAGAGGTGCCTGTGCCGTCACCGCTGCAACCTATGAAGACTGAGTCAATGATTGTCGGTACGTTGGCGGTGGTGGCTGCCGTGCCAAAGCCAGCGCCGCCGATTTGGGTCGATCCATTGCCGCCACCTGTTAATGGGCCGTTGAAATTCAACCACCAGTCCCATCTCATCTCGAAATTGGCTGAGATGCTGAAGCCGACTGGCGATACGCTGGAGCCGGACGGGAACACGCCCACCGCCGGATCCAGATTGGCTTGCAACTTAAGTCCACGAGTGCTGCCGCCGGTGGAGTTGGGCGCTGAGGGAATGCCCACAGTGCTGTAATCGAAATACAAATTTACCGGGTTATAGCCGCCCACGGAGTTGGTGATCCAAGTGTTGTCCACGGAATGATCCGTATCGAAGTTTTCCGAGAAGATGGTTACTTGGGCGGAGACGGTGTGTCCCAAGGCGATAGCAGCGAGCGCGGAAGCCAGCCGCAGCACCATGGATGGAGCGAGCGATCGTTTCATAGGCGGGGGGATACTTATAGGTTTGCTTTTGATTAACAACACCACCGTCGAAGCAACCGAACGGTGCTGAAAACCAGTCAGCCGCTCAAACCGCCTCGACTAATGGATAATTCAATACTGCGACCTACCTCACGGTATTTCAATAGAATTGTTGGGGGACACAGGTGGGGACAAAATACTGCCGCACAAACAGAGTTGAACCGGAACTTCCAATTTGGTTCGACTCCAGCCGCGCCAGTTCGCATCCTGCGGTTGTGGATTTGCCGCCAGACTTGCACATGCACACGCCGCTCTGCCGTCACGCCCGTGGCGAGCCGGTCGAATATGCCCAGCACGCTTTGGATGTCGGGCTTACGGAAATCGGCTTCTCCGATCACTCGCCAATGGCGCGCGACGATTTCGATGACTGGCGGATGCGGAATAGCCAGTTGGATGAATACGTCGAGAAGGTGCGCCGGGCGCAGCGCGATTTCCCGCAACTCACCGTGCGACTCGCCTTGGAGGTGGATTACCTACCGGGGCAGGAGGACTGGATTCGCGATTTGGCTGCGCGGCATCCATGGGATTACTTTATCGGTTCGGTGCATTACGTTTCCGACGACTGGGCGGTGGATAATCCGTACAAACTCTCCGAATGGCGGAAGCGGGACACGATGGAGGTTTGGCGGATTTATTTCGATCGCCTGACCCGGGCGGCCGAGACCGGGTTGTTTGAAATCATCGGTCACGCTGATTTGCCGAAGAAGTTTGGCCACCGTCCGACGCAAGATTGCACACCGTTGTATGAGCGCTTCCTCACGGCCGCCCGGCAGCATGGCTGCGCGATTGAGTTGAACACGGCGGGCTTGCGGAAAGAATGCCGCGAGATCTATCCCAGCAAATCGTTCCTGCAACTCGCATTTCAGCACGAAGTGCCGATCACTTTTGGATCAGACGCACACGCGCCAGAGGAAGTGGGGATGAATTTCGCGGAGGCCGTCGAGTTGGCGCGAAGTATGGGGTATTCGTCCACCTGTCACTTTGACCGGCGGCGAAAATTGTTGCGGCCACTTTAGCCAGTAGCATTTGGTTAGTGCTGGTGATAGGCTGCGCCGGATGTGCGGTTGGTAGCGGTATTTCCAATTCTTTGGGTTGGGCTCGAAGAGGGCGGGGCATTATGACAAACAAAAGCGCTATCGCGGCGATTCTCAGTTCGACGATCCTCATCTCTACCGTGCGAGGAACGGAGTTTCATGTTAGCACCACCGGCGACGACACGCATTCGGGTGCCCGGCGACATCCCTTGCGCACGATTCAGCGCGCGGCGGAACTGGCGCAACCAAGCGACGTGGTTACCGTGCATGCCGGCGTTTACCGCGAACGCATCAATCCCCCGCGCGGCGGCGAATCGGATTTGAAGCGCATAGTTTATCGAGCGGCGCCGCGCGAGCAGGTGGAGATTAAGGGCTCGGAGGTTGTCTCGAATTGGAGCAAGGTCCGCAGCGACGTTTGGAAGGCAACAGTGCCGAATTCCTTTTTCGCCGGATTCAATCCTTTCACCAACGTGATTCGCGGGGACTGGTTCAATCCGAAGGGCAGGGTGCATCACACCGGCGCCGTTTATCTCAACGGCGAGTGGCTGGTTGAAGCGGCGAAGTTGGAAGATGTGCTGCATGCCAATACCGGTTGCGGCCCAAGTGTTGAGGGTGAGGCTGAATATCTCCTCAACTTGGCGTGGATTCAGCCTGAACATGCGAAAGGCCTTCGTGTTCCGGCGACGAGTTTCGCGGCACAATTGGGAGTGCAATCTGCGCCATGCTCCGAGGGGGGCGAGTGCATTGGGTGGATAGAGAATGGTGATTGGGTGCGGTTTGATTCAGTGGATTTTGGTGCGCGCACCGAACAGGTTGCCTTCCGCGCTGCCTCGGTAACCGAGGGAGGAATTATCGAGGTGCGGCTTGGCACACCGGAAGGAGATTTGTTGGGGGCGGTTTCGATTCCGAACACCGGCGACTGGCAATCGTGGGCCACCTTTCGCGCCCGTATCAAGCCGCAGAGCGGACGGAAAAACTTATGCCTGAGTTTCAAGAGCTTCAAAGCTGCACCAGCGGTGGTAAATCGTTCCAAACCTTCGTTGTGGTTTGCCGAAGTCAATGAAAGCACCACGACCATTTGGGCGCAATTTCCGGCTGTTGATCCGAACCGGGAAATGATTGAGGTCAACGCGCGACCGACGGTGTTCTATCCCGATCAGCCGGGGAGGAATTTCATCACGGTCCGTGGCTTTACAATGCGGCATGCCTCCACGCCTTGGGCGCCGCCAACTTCCGAGCAGGTTGGCTTGATCGGCACGCATTGGAGTAAAGGCTGGGTGATCGAGAACAACGTGATCAGTCACTCCATTTGTTCCGGTGTCGCGCTGGGCAAGCACGGCGATGCCTTCGATAACACATCGGCCAACACCGCTGAAGGTTACGTGAAGACGATTGAACGCGCGCATGCTTTCCGGATTCCTTGGACGCGCGATACGATCGGTCATCATGTCGTTCGCGACAACACCATCTCGTACTGCGAACAAACTGGGATTGTCGGAAGCATGGGCTCGGCGTTTTGTGAAGTTTCGGGGAACACGATCCATGACATTCATGTCCGGCGGCTGTTCACGGGGGCAGAGATGGCAGGCATAAAGTTTCACGGCGCGATTGATACCGTGATTCGCGGGAATCACATCTATCGTACGTGCCGCGGACTGTGGCTGGACTGGATGGCGCAGGGCACGCGCGTTTCGCAAAATCTTTTCCATGACAACGCGGACCAGGACTTGTTCGTGGAGGTCGACCACGGGCCGTTCGTCGTGGATAACAATGTTTTCCTTTCCAGGACCAGTATTCTGGACATGTCGCAAGGCGGAGCCTACGTGCATAATCTGTTCGCTGGCAAAATCACAAATCGTCCCGAGCCTGATCGCGAGACGCCGTATCATCCTCCGCATTCAACGGCAGTGGCAGGCCTGGCGCGGATCCAAGGTGGCGATGACAGGTTCTACAACAACCTGTTTATCGGCGACGGACAAGTCACGGGCCCAGTGCAGAAAGGAGACTTGAAAGCATTGCGTTGGATTAGCGGCTACGGACTTTGGGGCTACGATGGACGGAGTCTGCCATTGCATACGGGAGGCAATGTCTATTGCCGAGCCGCACAGCCGTACGCCAACGAGATTGGTCCGGTCGTGGAATCAATTGACCCGCAGTTGCGACTCATCCAGTCCGGCGGACAATACGTGCTTCACCTCCAAACCAGCGCCGCGATAATGCGTGCCGGGGTTGCGTGTCCCGGGACGGCAACGCTTGGTCGGGCGCAGATTCCGAATCTCCCTTATGAGAATGCCGATGGTTCGCCCTTGGAGTTGGTGAGGGATTATTCAGGTCGCAAACGAAATGGCGCTCGCCCCACGCCCGGACCGTTCGAAAATCTCAAGGCTGGCGAAATTAAGGTGAAGGTCTGGTAAATCACTTATTGTTGAGTTGACCGTTGGATTTGCTCGCGGAAACGAGGTTTGAATTGGCGACCCTACGGGGACTCGAACCCCGGCCGCTGCCGTGAAAGGGCAGTGTCCTAACCGCTAGACGATAGGGTCGTCTGAGGCCGCGCAATATAAACTTCGCCGCGCGCGTGTCACGCAAAATCACGTTTGCGTTGAGGTGTTTCTTTCCCTAGCTTGGCGGGAACTGGTGCATGAAGATTTATATTGATGGCAAGTATTACAGCGAGCGCGACGCGAAGGTGTCGGTGTTCGATCACGGTTTGTTGTACGGCGATGGCGTGTTTGAAGGAATCCGCGCCTACAACGGCCGCGTTTTCAAGCTGCGCGAGCATATTGACCGCCTGTTCGCCTCGGCCAAGGCGATTCTACTGAACATCCCGATTTCGCATGCCGCGATCATGAAAGCGGTGGTTGATACCTGCCGCACGAATCGGATTCGCGACGGCTACGTGCGGCTTGTGGTGACCCGGGGTGTGGGGACGCTCGGGCTGAACCCCAACCGTTGCAAGCGACCCAGCGTGATCATCATCGCCGGCAAGATTCAGCTCTACCCGGCGGAGTATTATATTAAAGGCATGGAGATTGTAACCGTGCCGACGACGCGCAATCTGCACAGCGCTCTGAATCCAGCCATCAAGTCACTGAACTACCTGAACAACATCCTCGCCAAAATCGAGGCCAATCAGGCCGGTTGTGAGGAAGCGGTGATGCTTAATGCGGAGGGTTTCGTGGCGGAATGCACCGGCGACAACTTGTTCATTGTGAAAAATGGTCACCTGTACACGCCGCCGCTTTCAGCCGGTGCGTTGTACGGCATCACCCGCGGTACGGTGATCGAACTGGCCGAGGCGGCTGGCTACAAGGTTTCCGAACCCAACCTGACGCGCTACGATCTGTTCAACTGCGATGAATGTTTCCTGACCGGCACCGGGGCCGAGATGGTGCCAGTGACAAAGATTGACAGCCGCGTGATCGGCAATGGCAAACCGGGCCGCGTGACGAAGGAATTGACCGCGAACTACCACGCCTTGACGAATGCGTCCGGCGAGCCGATATACGGTTAGACTTTATGCTTTGTTGTGTTTGCAAAGAAAAACCCGCGACGGTTCACCTGACTGAAATCAAAGGCGACAAAGTTCAGAAGGTGGATCTCTGCGAAGCCTGTGCCAAAAGCAAAGGGGTCAATGATTCCAGTTTTGCGCTGGCCGATCTGTTGCTTGGACTAGGGGCCTCCCAGGAAATTGAACAATCGACAGGCGGCGTCGAGGTAAAATGCCCGCAATGCGGTTTCACTCAGGCAGATTTCAAAAAATCCGGCCGGCTGGGATGCGCTGAATGTTACAAGACGTTCGTGGAAGGACTGGAAGGGCTGTTGAAGACCATGCATAAAGGCACCCGCCACATTGGCAAAGTGCCCGAAGCCTTGCGCCGTTCCCGGGACACGGCCGATCAGTTGAAGGCGTTGCAGAAAAAGCTCGCCAAGGCCATCGAAGAGGAGGATTTCGAGCAGGCAGCCGTGTTGCGCGACGAAATTAAGAAACTTGGCAATCCTGCAACCGAATCCGCGAAGGTTTGAAAATGGATCTCCACGAATTCCTGGTGCCGCCGGCAGAGAGCGCCCGGCGCAAAGGTCCGCACGACCGCATTGTGCTGTCGAGCCGTGTGCGGCTGGCGCGCAATCTCAAGGGAGCGCTGTTCCCCGGTTGGGCCAAGAAGCCAGAGCGCGTACGCGTGCTGGAATTGATTCAACCGGCCGTCCAAGGATCTTCGGCCATGCGCGACTCGTTTGCTGAGTCCATGGACAACCTTGGTGCGCTCGACAAACAGATCCTTGTGGAGCGCCATCTGATCAGTCGCGAACATGCAGCCAAAGGTGCGGGCAGCGGACTCGTGCTCAACCGCGAGGAAACTCTTTGCGTGATGATCAATGAGGAGGATCACTTGCGCATGCAGGCACTGCGCCCGGGACTGCAATTGCGCCAGGCATGGACGGCGATAGATCAACTGGATTCCGAACTGGAACGCAAGCTGAGTTACGCTTTCAACAATGAGTGGGGTTACCTGACAGCGTGCCCGACCAATTTGGGAACGGGTATTCGCGTGAGCGCCATGCTGCATTTGCCCGGGCTGGTGCTTGGGGAGCAGATCAATCCGATCATCACCTCGGTAAACAAGTTGGGCTTGGCGGTCCGCGGACTCTACGGCGAAGGCACGGAAGCGTTGGGTAATGTCTTTCAGGTTTCCAACCAAATGACCTTGGGCGAGTCCGAAACGACCATTGTCGAGCGCTTGGAGAAGGTCCTCTCCCAAATCATCGAACACGAGGAGAACGCCCGCGAGACGCTTTTGGAGGCGAAGGCCAAGACCGTCTTCAATCATATCGGCCGGGCCTACGGCATTCTCGCGAATGCCCACATCATCTCCTCGAAGGAAACGATGAATCTGCTCTCGCTCATGCGATTGGGTGTGGATTTGGGGCTTTTCCCCGGGATCGAGCGTGCCGTGGTGGACGAATTGTTCATTTTGACGCAGCCGGCCCACTTGCAGAAGCAACACGCCGAAAAGCTTTCGGCCGAAGAACGCGACGTGCTCCGCGCGGACATGGTGCGCGAGCGTTTGAAGAGTGTAAGCCGCCCAGGGCCGCGTCCACCTTCCGGGTTGGACAAAGGCGGAAAACAGTAGCAATGTGACGCAGATATGAGCGAAGAAGCCATGAATAATTTCACGCCGCGTGCGCAGCAGGTGCTGGCGCTGGCGCGCAAGGAAGCGGATCGCTTCAATCACAATTTTGTCGGCACCGAGCATCTCCTGCTTGGCCTGATTAAGCTGGGTCAGGGCGTCGCGGTGAACGTTCTCCAGAAGATGGGGCTCGACCTCGAAACCGTGCGCATGGAAGTCGAGAAGCAGGTGGGTACCGGGCCGGACCAGAAATTGATGGGCAACATTCCGTACACGCCGCGGGTGAAAAAGGTGCTCGCGCTCGCGTCGAAGGAGGCCAAGGCTCTGAACCACACTTATGTCGGCACGGAGCACATTCTTCTTGGCTTGTTGCGTGAAGGCGATGGCGTGGCGGCGCGCGTGCTGAAGAATCTCGATGTCGATATCGAGCAGACGCGCCAGGAAATTTTAAAGGAGTTGGATCCAAACTTTGCGGCGCAGGAAGAAGGCCAACCCGCGCCCGAACCCGGTGGGGAGAAGCCGCCTCCCGCTGCCGCGGCGGACAAGAAGGGTGAAGTCAAGACGCCCGCGTTGAAGGCATTTGGCCGCGACCTCACCGAAATTGCGCGCAAAGGGGAGATGGATCCCGTCATCGGGCGAAAGAACGAAATCGAGCGCGTCATTCAAATCCTCTGCCGCCGGACGAAGAATAATCCTGTCTTGCTGGGTGAAGCTGGCGTGGGTAAGACCGCGATCGTGGAGGGGCTTGCCCAGGAGATTTCCAAGGGCAACGTGCCGGAAATCCTTCGGGAAAAGCGGGTCATTACTCTCGATCTCGCGCTCATGGTCGCCGGCACCAAATACCGTGGACAGTTCGAAGAACGCATCAAAGCCGTGATGGATGAGATTCGCCGGTCGAAGAACATCATCCTTTTTATCGACGAATTGCACACCATCGTCGGCGCTGGTTCGGCCGAAGGTACGATGGATGCCTCCAACATTATCAAGCCCGCGCTGAGTCGTGGTGAGTTGCAGTGTGTCGGCGCTACCACCCTGAACGAGTATCGCAAATACATCGAGAAGGACGCCGCGTTGGAGCGCCGCTTCCAATCCGTGAAAGTGGAAGCGCCGTCGATCGAAGATGCCATCGAGATTTTGAAAGGGCTTCGACCGAAATACGAGGAGCACCACAAAGCTGAATTCTCGGACAAGGCGGTGGAAGCTTCAGTGAAACTTTCCGATCGCTACATCACCGACCGTTTTCTGCCGGACAAGGCCATTGATGTGTTGGACGAGGCCGGTTCGCGCGCACGCATCAGCACCATGACCCGCCCGCCCGCGGCCAAGGCGTTGGAAGCCGAGATCGAGGAGATCAAGAACAAGAAGGAACGCGCGATCAAGAACCAGGATTTCGAAGGCGCGGCCTCGATGCGCGACAAGGAAAAGCAGGCCAAGGAAAAGCTCGAGAACCTGCTCAAGGAATGGCGCGCCAGCCGGGAGGAAAAGCGCATCCGGGTGGATGAGGACGACATTTTGCAGGTCGTCTCCAAGTGGACGGGCGTTCCGCTCCAACGCATGGGCCAGGACGAAATGGCGCGCTTGCTGGCGGTCGAGGGCGAAATGTCCAAGACCGTCATCGGTCAGCGCGAAGCGGTCGCCGCCATCTGCAAGGCGCTGCGCCGCTCGCGGGCGGACCTGAAAGATCCGCGCCGGCCGATTGGGACATTTGCGTTGCTTGGGCCGACGGGCGTGGGAAAGACGCTGCTGGCGAAAACGCTCGCTGAGCAGATGTTCGGTGACGCCAAAGCACTCATCCAACTCGACATGAGCGAGTACATGGAGAAGTTCAACGTTTCTCGTCTCGTTGGTTCTCCTCCCGGCTATGTCGGTTATGAGGAAGGCGGGCAATTGACCGAGCAGGTGCGCCGCAAGCCTTATTCGGTGGTGCTGTTCGACGAAATCGAAAAGGCGCATCCTGACGTTTGGAACATGCTCCTGCAAATTCTCGAAGAGGGTAAACTCACCGATAACGTCGGGCGCGTGGTTAACTTCCGGAACACCATCGTGCTGATGACATCGAATGTGGGGTCGGACACGATCAAAAAGCAGTCCACGATGGGTTTCTCCCCAATCAAGGACGAGGCGACCTACGAAACGATGCGCGAGCGGATTATCGAGGAGGCTAAGAAGACCTTTCGCCCGGAATTTCTGAATCGATTAGACGACATCATCGTCTTCCGTTCGCTCATCAAGACGGACCTGATCCAGATCCTGGATCTTGAGATCAACAAGGTCATGGCGCGGCTCAAGAGCAAGAACATGCTGCTCACGCTCGACGAAAAAGCGAAGGATTTCCTGGTCGAGAAAGGATACGATCCCTCGTACGGCGCGCGGCCGATGCGCCGGGCCGTTGAGCGTTTCCTGGAAGATCCGCTGGCCGAGGAGCTCTTGCGTGGCAACCTCCACGAAGGCGAGCCGGTCAATGTCACGGCGGAGAAGGACAAGCTGGTCTTCAACCAGAAAGCTGCCGCGGAAGGGGCCGCGCTTTCCAGCTGAATCATTTCCGACTTACACGGGCCGCGTTTGCCAAAACGCGGCCTTTTCTTTTTTGCGGCCAGCGCCTAGTCTGCGCCACCGATGAAAGGCATCATTCTCGCCGGTGGCGCGGGTTCGCGCTTGTTTCCGCTGACCTTGGTGGCTAGCAAACAACTCCAGCCGGTCTTCGACAAGCCGATGGTTTATTATCCGTTGACGACGTTGATCGAAGGGGGTGTTCGTGAGTTGTGTCTGATTTCCACGCCGCATGATCTGCCACGCTTCCGGCAGCTTCTCGGTGATGGCAGCGCGTGGGGCCTCACGATTGATTACCGTGAACAGGCAAAACCGGCTGGCATCGCGCAGGCTTTTCTCATCGCCGAATCTTTCATCGGCAAGGACGCCGTGACCCTGGTTCTTGGCGACAACATTTTCTACGGCGGCGATTCTTTTCACCGTGCCTTTGCCGAGTTCAAGAGCGGAGCGACGATCTTCGGCTACCACGTGAATGACCCGGAACGCTACGGCGTGGTTGAATTCGATAAGAACGGCCAGGCGATCTCCATCGAGGAGAAACCAAAATCACCCAAAAGCAATTATGCCGTGCCGGGGCTCTACATCTACGACAACGACGTGGTTGAAATCGTGAAGCGCCAGCAGCCTTCGGCGCGCGGTGAATTGGAAATCACCGACGTCAACGTCTCCTATCTCAAGCGTGGCACGCTGCGCGTCTATCGGTTGGCGCGCGGATTTGCGTGGCTCGATGCGGGCACGAGCAGCAGCTTGCACGAGGCCAGCGCCTACGTGCAAACCATCGAGAAGCGGGCGGGCATCAAGATCGGGTGTCCCGAGGAAGCGGCCTTCCGCAGCGGTTTCATTTCGCTCGCCCAACTCGCCGAGGTCACCACCAAGATGCCCAAGTGCGAATACCGGGATTATCTCGCCGATGTTGTGGCTGAGGCCGAACGTTTGAAGGGACAAAAATGATTCTGCTGCTTGGAGGCACGGGCTACATCGGCACGGCATTTATGAACGAACTGCAGCGTCGCCAGCTGCCGTTTCAAAATATCTCTCGCCACGAGACGGATTACACAAGGTTCGACTTGCTGCTGGCTTTATTAAAATCTCGGAGACCCGAGTTTGTCGTCAACTGCGCAGGATACACCGGCAAGCCGAACGTGGATGCGTGTGAACTTGCCAAGGCCGATACGCTGATGGGGAATTCGCTCCTGCCGCTCACGATCGCGAACGCCTGCGCCGCGGAAAATGTGCCTTGGGGACATGTTTCATCGGGTTGCATTTTCAGCGGCGCGAAAGTGGCGGCCAATGGGCAGGTTCGGGTCGAGAAGGATATGACCCGGCCGGAATTGCGCGCCCTCGTCGAGAAATCGCCGGAGCAAATCCGCGGCTTCACTGAAAGCGACTCGCCAAATTTTTCGTTTCGCGACGGCCCGTGCAGTTTCTACAGCGGCACGAAAGCGTTGGGTGAAGAAGCCATCCAGAATGTGGGGCGCAATTATACGTGGCGGTTACGGATTCCATTCGACGAATTCGACAGTCCGCGAAATTACCTCAGCAAGGTCCAGCGTTATGCGAAGGTTTACGACAACGTAAATTCCATTTCGCACCGGCGGGACTTCGCGGCGGCCTGCCTCGACCTCTGGCAGCAGCGCGCGCCCTTTGGCATCTATAACGTGACCAATCCCGGCTTCGTGACCACGCGCGAGGTTGTCGGGATGGTCGAAAAGTATTTGAAGCCGGCCAAGCGTTTCGAGTTTTGGGCGAGCGATGAGGAGTTTTACAAAGTCGCCGCCAAAACGCCGCGCTCAAATTGCGTCATGGATACGCAGAAGTTGACGTCGGCGGGCGTAAAGATCCGCCCCGTGCATGAAGCACTGGAGGATTCGCTGCGGAACTGGCAGCCGGAGAAAAAAGCATGAACCTACTGATCACAGGCGGCGCAGGTTTCATCGGCTCGAATTTGATCCAGCACGTCATTGACCAGTCTGGCATCACGAAACTGGTCAACCTTGATTGCCTTACGTACGCCGGCCATCTGGCGAATTTGGAAAAAGTTTCGCGCCACCCCAAATACGTTTTCGAAAAGGTGGACATTCGCGACAAGGCGGAGACGATGCGAGTGGTGCAACAGCATCAAATCACGCACGTGATGCATCTCGCGGCGGAATCGCACGTTGACCGTTCCATCACCGGCCCGGGCGATTTCATCCACACTAATGTAGTTGGCACTTTCAACTTGTTGGAAGCCTGTCGCGCACTTTGGAACGGAAAGTTCGAGGGCAAGCGCTTCCATCATGTCTCGACGGACGAGGTGTACGGCTCACTGGGCGCGACTGGTTTATTTACAGAGTCCACGCCTTATGCGCCGAACTCGCCATACTCTTCAAGCAAAGCGTCAAGCGACATGTTGGTGCGTGCGTATCACCACACGTACGGGATGAATACCGTCATCACGAATTGCTCCAACAACTACGGGCCGTTTCAGTTTCCCGAGAAGCTCATTCCCGTGGTGATTCAGAGCGTGATGGCGCGGAAATCCATTCCGGTTTACGGCGACGGCATGAACGTCCGCGACTGGCTTTACGTGCGCGACCATGCTGAGGCGCTTTGGTTGGTGCTGAATACGGGCAAGAATGGTGAGACCTACAACATTGGCGGTCACAACGAATGGGCGAACATCCACATCGTGCAGTTGATCTGCGACACGGTGGACGAATTCGCGCCGCAACTCGGTGGCAACTCCCACCAACTGATCACGTTTGTGAAGGATCGCCCCGGTCACGACCGGCGTTATGCAATCGACGCCTCCAAGATCCAGCGGGAACTCGGCTGGACGCCGGCACACAAGTTTGAAGGTGGCATCCGCGAAACCATCCGCTGGTATCTCGACAACCAGGATTGGGTGAAGACCGTCTTGAAGAAGTAGCGGCTAGCTGCGAGCTATCTCGCTTTTCGCGCGTGTCAATTTTTCCATCGCCACCATTGCCGCGGCGGTGCGGGTTTCGACGTTCAATTTTTCGAAGATGTGGCCGAGGTGAATCTTCACGGTCTTCTCGCTCATGCCGAGAATCGTCGCCACATCGGCGTTGGCTTTTCCCTGTGAAACCCAGAGCAGAACTTCGGCTTCACGCACGGTCAGGCCGAGGGATTCCAGCGGAGCAGGGGAACTGAAATCCGGTCCGGCGTTCGCGAGGGCGGCGTCCACATTCTCGCGCTTGCGTTGCAGGCGGGCGCGCACTGCTGCGAGCAGGTCTTCGGCATCGAGTGGTTTGCAGAGATAATCGTCCGCGCCCATGTTCATGCCGGCTCGTTGATGATGGCGCTCACCTTGCGCCGTCAGAAAAATAAACGGAATGTCCGCTGTTCCGGGCGTGCCGCGGAGTTTGCGCAGCACGTCATGTCCGCTCATCTCCGGCATGGAAACGTCGCAAATAATCAGGTTCGGCAGTTCCGATTGCGCCAAAGCGAGTCCGTCGCGACCGTTTCCGGCGGTGCGGACGTCATAGCCTTCCATGTCGAGAATGATCTCGAGATTCTCGCGCGTTTGTTCGTCGTCTTCGATGACCAGCAGCTTCTTCATAAATCAAATCACAGTGGCGAACGTCGCGGCGGCGATCTCGCCGCTGGGGCGGCGGCGGAAAATGCGCGTGCCATCAAACAGTGGCAGCGTCACCGTGAAAGTCGTGCCCACGCCTTGTTCGCTTTCGCAGGCGATCGTGCCGCCATGCAGATCGACGCAACGCTTGGCAATGACCAATCCGAGTCCGCTGCCGGAGGTTTTGCCGACGTTGCTGCCGCGGTAAAAAGCCGTGAACAGCCGCGCCTGATCGGCTTTCGGAATGCCGCACCCGCGGTCACGGATGATGAATTGCGCGTCCGTGCCAGAACGGCGGAGTTCGAAGTCCACCACTTCGTTGGGGCGGGAATATTTCACGGCGTTGCCCAGCAGATTGGTGAGAATGTGTTGCAGCAAGCCTTCGTCCGCGGTGGCTTCGGAAATGTCATCCGTGCTTAGAAAGCGGATGGCGTTTTCGCGGTTGGCAGCCGATTCAATCTCATTGGCGGCTCGCTCACAAAACGCGGGGAGATCGAGCGGCACGGGCTGGCAGCACAATGCCCCGGCGTCGAACTTGCCGAGCAGCAAGACGTCGTCGATCAGATCATTCATGCGATGCACCGAGCGACGAATGGCGCGGAGCTGGGCGGTGCGCTTTTCCGGCGGCAGGCGGTCGAGGTAGCGATCGAGAATGTTGCTGGAGGAAAGGATGACTTCGAGCGGGGTGCGAAACTCATGGCTGACCATCGAAACGAAACTGCTCTTCAATTGGTTCAATTCCTTCTCCGCCTGGAGCGCCAGCTTGAGATCGTGCTCCGCCTGTTTGCGTTCGATGGCCAGCGCCGTTTGCTCCGCGACGAAACCGAGAATCTGCCGTTCCTCTTCCCGATAAACATTCTGATTCTCGTAATCCTGAACGGCCATGACGCCGAAGGGTTGACCGCCGCTGATTAACGGAACGCCGAGCCAGATTTTCGCCAGGCGACCGTGCGGCGCACATTGGCCCTTGGCGACAAGGGCTTCGGTGTCTTCGAGCGTAACGAGCAGCGGTTGATTTTCGCGGAGCACGAATTCGGTCAAGCCGCGACCGCCGCGCCGCGGCGCGGGAGACGGTTCGGTGCGGTCGTGGAAATACGGGAAGCTCACGAGATCGTTGGCCGGATCGTAGAGCGCGATGTAGAAATTCTCCGCCGGCATCAGCGAACCCGTGATTTCGTGAATGCGTTGATAAAGACTCGGCAAGTCGTCCACGCCATGCACGGCTTCGGAAATGACATAAAGCGCCCGTTGAACTTTCTCGGCGCGCGTGCGGTCGCCGACCTCGCGGGTCAGGCGCTCGTTGGCGGCGCGAAGTTCCACCGTGCGATCCGCGATGCGCTTTTCAAGTTCTTGATATGATTGCCGCAATTTCTGCTCCGCTTGAATGCGCACCAGCTTGTTGGCGCAGAGCGACGCAACGGACGTGAGCATTTGCAGGTGCTCGGGCGTGAAGAAGTTCTTGCTCGGATGCTCCGAATCAATGACGCCGATGACCTCGCCGTTGGCAATGATGGGGACGGCGA
>CAYWCK010000060.1:0-18115 GCA_964456685.1 uncultured Bifidobacteriaceae bacterium
TGCCCGCAGGAATGAAGCTTGCCCGAACGATCACCGACAGCGTCGCTTCGCTCTCGCCCGGCGAACTGACGACGCTGCGTTGGAGCGTAACGAGTCGTAAACCCACCAGTGGCAAAGCGGAGGTCGAACTCCGCTCCGCGAACGCCGCGTCAGTCATTTCGGCCAGCCAGTTGGACTTCACTGCGAAACCGCGCAGCGTGAAGCGTGGCTACGTTCCTCAACCCAAACCCGTGCGCGGACCGCACGAAGTGGGCGTTTATTATTTTCCCGGCTGGCCGAACGCGAAGCAATGGCAGCCGCTGTTGCCGTTCCCCGAGCGCCGGCCCGTGCTCGGCTGGTATCGCGAAGGTGATCCGGAGATCGCCGACTGGCACATCAAGTGGGCGGTCGAGCACGGCATCACGTTTTTCATCTACGATTGGTATTGGGTGCAGGGCCGCCGCCAGCTCGAGCACGGACTGCACGATGGCTTCTTCAAAGCGCGCTACCGTTCGCTGCTGAAATTCTGTCTGCTCTGGGCGAACCACAATCCGGCGAACACTTCCTCGCGGGAGGACTGCCTGAACGTCACGCGCTTCTGGATCGAGAATTATTTCCGCCAGCCCGAGCACGTGATGCTCGACGGCAAACCGGTCGTGGTCATCTTCGCGCCGGAAAATCTGACGCACGATCTCGGCGGCTCCGACAAGGCGCGCGCCGTGTTCGATGACATGCGCGCCGAGTGCGTGCGCGCGGGTTTGAAGGGGCTTTACCTCATCGCCCGCGTCAACGACGCGGCGCAGGCGCGCCTGGCGGCGACCGAGGGCTACGATGCCGTGACGAGCTACAACTGGCCGCATCTCGGCGTGCCGGCGGGCGAAATGCGCGCGCCGTTCGCGACCTTGCTCGAAGGTTATCGCCGGCAATGGCAGCACATCCTCGACACCGCCGACATCGCGCTCGTGCCGCCGGTCTGCGGCGGTTGGGACAGCCGGCCTTGGCACGGCGAGAATAATTTCATCCGCTTCGATCGAACACCGGCGTTGTTCGAGCAGCATCTCCGCGACGCGCGGGCGTTGCTGGAAAATAATCCGCGTAACCCGAAGTTGCGTGACATGCTCATCATCGAAGCGTGGAACGAATGGGGCGAAGGTTCGTATATCGAGCCGCACACGGAATACGGCTTTGGTTATCTCGACGCCGTCCGCAGCGCGCTGACGACGGCGCGCGAGCCGCACGCGGACGTCGCGCCGGTGGATGTGGGCCGCGGACCGTATGACGTGCCGGGCTTGCCGGCGCATTGAGCCGCACACGATCTGATTTCTATGTCTCGCAAAAATCTACTGGCCGCAATCGCTGCGCTGGCAATTGCGTTCTTACAAATTTCCGCGGCACAAACCACGGATCATTTCTCCGATACCTGGGTGGCGACGGATGCGCTCGGGCGAAAAGTCCCAACGTATCCCGAAGTGAGCGCGCCGCGGACGGATCGCACGGTGGGCATTTTCTATTTTCTCTGGCACGGCGCGCACGTGCAGGGCGGGCCGTTCGATGTGACGAAGATTCTGGCCGCCGATCCCAACGCGATGCTCAAGCAGGACAGTCCGCTTTGGGGGCCGTTGCATGTGCCGCATCATTGGGGCGAATCGTTGTTTGGCTATTATCTGACGGATGATGACGGCGTTCTCTGTAAGCACGCGCAAATGTTGAGCGACGCAGGCGTGGATGTAGTGATCTTCGACGTCACGAACCAGATCACGTACCGCGATTACTACATGGCCTTGCTGCGCGTCTGGTCGGAGATGCGGCGCGCGGGCAATCGCACACCGCAGGTCGCTTTTCTCACGCCGTTCTGGGATCCGCCCAAAGTCACGCGCGAGCTGTGGCACGATCTTTATTCGACCGGCAAGTTCCGCGAGCTTTGGTTTCAATGGGAGGGCAAACCGCTGATCCTCGCGGATGGCGACCTGATTTTCGACCGCGAGGAAAATGCCGAGCGCGACACGCCGGCGGAACTCCAGCCGGGCCATACGCTCGGTCAAACTTTCACCACCGACCGCGCCGTTCGCAGCGTCAGCGCGCAGTGTCCGACCTGGAACACGCCCGGCAGCGCGGTGACGCTCACGCTCTGGCGCAACGGGCCCGGCGGCGAACGCATCGCAGCGGATCGTTTCCACAATGTGCGGGACAACGCCTGGGTGCAATTGAAACTCACGCAGCCCTTGCCGGCGGGCACTTACTACCTCGAAGCTTCAGAGCCGGGCGGTCGCGTTGGTTGGTGGAGTCATGGAGCGGACAAATATCCGCGCGGCTCCGCGTTCGCCGATGGCAATGCTGTCGCGGGCGATCGCACGTTGCGGCTGCTGTTTGCGGACGGCGAAGCGCAGCAAATTCGCGAGTTCTTCACGTTCCGCAAACCGCAGCCGGATTATTTTCAGGGCCAGACCAAACCCAACATGTGGAGCTGGCTTGAGGTTTTTCCGCAGCACGTCTTCACCAACTCAGCCGGGCAGAAGGAACAGATGTCCATCGGCGTGGCGCAGAACGCAGTAAACGGCCGGCTCGGCTCGATGAGCGAAGTCGGCGCGCACGGTCGCAGTTTTCGCAACGGCGCCACCGACACCCGCCCGGATGCAGTGCGCCATGGGTTCAACGTGACGGAGCAATGGGAGCGCGCCTTGAAGGAAGATCCGCGCTTCGTCTTCATCACCGGCTGGAACGAGTGGATTGCCGGGCGCTTCGCCGAGTTCAACAAGATCAAATTGCCGGTGATGTTCGTGGACCAGTTCGATCACGAGCACAGTCGCGACATCGAGCCGATGCGCGGCGGCCATGGCGACGATTACTACTATCAACTCGCCAGCTACGTGCGCCGCTACAAGGGCGCGCGCCCGTTACCATTACTAGAGTCGCACGCGATCAAGATTGATGGGCGCTTCGACGACTGGCGCGCGGTGCGGCCGGAGTTTCGCGACACCATCAACGACGAAGTTCGCCGTGAACATCGCGGTTGGGCCACAAATGTTACCTACCGGAACTTCAGTGGGCGGAATGATATCATTGCTGCGAAAGCGAGTTGGAGCCGGACGACGGCTTCCTTTTACGTTCGCACCCGTGAGTCAATCACCAAACCCGAGGGCACGAATTGGATGGTGTTGTTCCTCGATACCGATGCTGACACGAAGACGGGCTGGCTCGGCTACGACTTCGTCGTCAATCGTGCTGGCGCTGGGAAATTGGAGCGCAACACCGGCGCTGGCTTTGCGTGGCAGGCGGCGGGCGAAATGAAGTGGCGCATGCAAGGCAACGAAATGGAGCTTACCATTTCATGGAAGGCGCTGGGCTTGAAGTCGCCGCCTGCGCGTCTCGATTTCAAATGGGCGGATAATTGTTTGCAGGCTGGCGATTGGACGGATTTCACCCTGAACGGCGACGCTGCGCCCAACGACCGGTTCAACTTCCGGGCGATCACGAGTGACAAGCGATGAATCAAAGTCTGCTCCATGCAAAGTTTGGGCGATTAAAGTGTTTTTGGCGCCGTTGGATGAACAAGAGCGTCTCTCCCTCACCCCGGCCCTCTCCCGCTGGGAGAGGGGGAATCGCTGGCAGTCTTGGTCGAAAATCCGCGGCTGGATTGGACGGACCTGATTCGATGCGACAAGAAACGGTTAGCGGCTGTTCCCTCTCCCCGCGGGAGAGGGTTAGGGTGAGGGCGGATCGCGTGGATTGCACTGGTCGCGACCGTGGATTTATTCAAGCCGCCTTAAAGAGTTTGTTGGCTGCACTGGCTTTCATCGCAATGCACTTGCCAGCCGCCCAGGCCGTGCAAGCCAACACCAACACGGCAATTCGCTGGCAACATCCGGCTGGCTTTGTCACGAAAGAGACGCTTGCGGAAATCAAATCCAAGCTGGCGACTGAAGATTGGGCGAAGCGGGTCTATGCGAATCGCAAAACGGCGTTGCAACCGTGGCTGGATATTTCATCGGCCAAGCTGCGCGAGGTTTTTCCCAAACATCGCGGCAACGTTTACCACAATTTTTCCTGTCCGCAGGATCGTTGTCGCCTGAATTTCAACGCGCTCGAGACCGGCGATTTCAAATGCCCGATCTGCAGCAAGATATTCTCGCCGGAGACCGACGCGGGCATTTACCCGGCCAAGGATCGTTATCACGCCACGATGTATGACGGTTGGATCTGTCTGTTTCATCTCACCGCTAGCGACGCGCTCGCCGGCATGGGCGTGCTGAGTAGGACGGAATCAACGAACGCGGCGGCGTATGCCACGCGCGCCATCGAACTGCTCATGCTCTACGCCGAAGTGTTGCCGCAGCTCGCCACGAAGTTCGACAACGACCGCCAGATGTCCGTGCTGCTGACGTATCATCGCGAGGGCGACAACAAGATTCTGAACGAGCTTGCCATCGCCTACGAACTGGTGCGCGATCGGATGACGCCGGAACAGCGCGCGCGTTTCGAGCAAAACGTCCTCCGCCGGATGCTCGACGACCTGATGCTGGAGCGCATTTACACCTACAATCACAACAACGTTTATCAATGGCATCGCACGATTTTGCAGGTCGCGCTGGCATTGGAGCGTCAGGATTTGATTGATTGGTCGTTTGGCTTTGGAAAGTGGTCGCCCGAAAGTGAGCCGGATCACCACAGCATCCGCATGATCCTGGCCACACATTTCAAACGCGACGGCGCGTTCTGGGAAATGTGTTCGGGTTACCATCTTTATCCGCTGAACGCGCTTTGCGAATTGGCGGTGACTTCCCGCAACCTTTCGCACATGGACGCTGCGCATTTTCCGGCCACGAATTACGACCTGACGGATCCGGCCAATGCGGGGCATCAAGTCATCCGCAACGCGCTGCATTGGTTCATGTCGCTCGCGCCGCCGGATCGCGTCATGCCCACCATCGGCGATTCAATGGCGCCATGCGCGGGCATGGCGGATTATTTTGCGACCGCAGAGACTGGTTATCGCTTCTTCGGCCTGAGCGCGGTGGGCGATTACCCGCAGTTGCGCGAAGGCAAACGTGTTTGGGACGCGCTGCTTTACGGCGCGCCACGCATCGAGCAATCGCCTGAGCCGCTCACGAGTTCCTATCTTTCGAGCGGCTGGGTGTCGTTGCGCAGCGAGTGGCTCGGAAACAAAACCTGGGTTGGGCTCAACGCGTTGATTCCCGGTGGCGGCCATCAACACGCGGATCGGCTCACGCTCTTGAGCCATTCGCAAGGTCAGTTGCTCGCGCTCGAAAAAGCCACGCCCTACAACGAAAGCGTGACGCGTGTGCTGGGAACGCTTTCGCAATCACACAACACCGTGACGGTGGACCAGCAATCGCAGAAGCAGGGCGAAGTGCTCAAGGGCGACCAGATTCCGAAGGTCACGCAGTTCTTCGCCAGCTGGCTCGCGCAGTTCGCCGAACTCAATGCCGATCATCTATACCCGCAAACGCGCGTCTATCGGCGCGCGGTGGCGTTGATCGAAGATTTCTATGTGGACTGCTTCCGCGTCGAGGGCGGGACGAATTTCGATTGGATGTTTCACCATGCCGGAGCAGCGCCGACGATTTCGTTGCTGATGCGCGAAGGCACTTTTGCGCCGAAGGATTGGCTCGCGAACGGTGGTGAGCGCGTGCTTCAAGGCAGCGCAAGCGGTCCGTGGGAAGCACGCTGGAAAGTGGGTGAGGTAACTTCTCGCCTGACCATGCTGGGCAATGAACCCACCACGATCTTCAGCCTGGAAACCTTCCCGCTCGATAACGCGGTCGTTACGCCGCAAAATCCCGCGTGCCCGACACTCTGTGTGCGCCGCGAAAGCGCGGGACGGTTCGTGGCGGTCGGCGACGCCTGGCGCACCGAGCCCAATCTCCAAACCGTCACGGCCAGCGGAGAAGGACAGGGATTGGTGCTGCGTTCCAAGTCGAACACATATCACGTTCTGTTCGGGCCCGGTCGCGTCGAGTTCGCCGATGGATTCACGCTGTCGAGCGATGCGTGTTTCGCGTTGGTGCGAAATGCGAATGCCGTAATGTTCATCCACGGCGCGGCGTTCGCCCTCCAGTCCGGTGCCGGCGACCTAAAGATTCAGCTCGATAAACCCGCGAGCCTCGCAGCGGAGTTGGCCAATGGCGCAATCCGGCAACAAATCTCCGGCGACATTCAATACGACACCTACGGCGGAGTGGATCACCCACGGCCGGTGCCGAACGTGAAGGTCAATTTCAGCGGTCGCCTCTGGTCGTCTGCGAGGAAGCCGTAGTTTTGAGTTGTTGTTCCGTATGGTGAAATTCGTGCGGCTCTCCCTCACGCTGACCCTCTCCCGCTGGGAGAGGGGACTGCAATGGCGGTATGCTGATCACTGGATTGCCGCTGAGGTTCTTCCAATTGTGGGTAAACTTCCGGGCTGAGTTTGCGAACGGTTTGTGCCAACCGGTTTCACCTGCGACGGCGGACGATTCTCCCTCTCCCGGCGGGAGAGGGCGGGGGTGAGGGGGAGTCGTGATCAACAGACGGTTGTGGAACTGAATACAAATCCTACCGTGACTTGCTTGGCGGTGTCCTCATCAGCCACGCTTCGGAAACAATCGTTCCCCAGCCGCCGGTGTTGCGCCAAACTTCGCGCTCGAGGCGCGAGCCGTGGGCCACATCCGCGGCGCGCTCGAAGCGGATCACGAGTTCGCCGTTGCGAATTGCGTCGCGCGGAATGTCGAACGTGAAGTGATCGCTCATCGCTTCAGGGATTTCGAGATCGCGCGCCAACACCCTGTCCCCGGCGTAGATGGTTTCGGTGTGCTGATTCATGCGGGTGCGATAACGATCCTGATACCACGGGCGAACCAGCGTGAAGCGGATGCGATAAGCCGCGGTGGAATCGAGGCCGCGATAATGAAACGTCACCCCCTGATCCTCGTCCTGCGTGAAGTGCATCGTGCGTTGACTGGGACGATTGCCCTCGGAGTTCATGCCCGGCACGAGTGGCTGACCAAAGTCGTAAGGGTAGCCGTGCACGACATTCGGACAACGATCCAGCGTGCCGCAGTTGTCGTAAAAGCCGCCGGCGCCCGGGTCTTCGTAGTGGGTGATCATGCGCAGCAACTCAGCTCGCTCAGCGCCTTGGGCTGCGCGAGCGCGCTGCAACTGCCGCTTGAGCCAGCCGAGTCCGATGAAGTCGTGTTCCAAGCTAAACTGTCCTTCACTGCGGACGCCGAAGAGCTGGTTGCTTTCTTCGCCGAGGCGCTCGGCTTCCTTGCGCAAGCGTGTCATCGCGGCGGTTTCGCGGAGTTCTCCCAACCAACTCAATGCTCGCTCAATTGTGGCATCGGAACCCGACCTCGCGACAGCCTGCTCAATCCGTTCCTGCAAACGCGTCTGCTGTTGCACGCTGAGCTGGATGCGACGATCCAGCGCGGCCTTCTGCATGTATTCGCGCCAGAGCCAGCTTTGTTTCCGCAAAGCCGCGGGCATCTTTGCGCCGGCCTGTTGCACTAGCCGATAGCAGCGTTCGATGCCGGTCTTTTTCGTGATCGGCACGCCTGGCTTTTCGACGAGGTTGTCTTCGAGTTGAAAAATCGCTTCCGCCATGAGCGGCGCCGCTTCCGGGCCGAACCAGGTGCGGGTGTATTCGGCCATCACGTCCTCGCCGCTGCGTTGCGGCGACCACAGCAGGCGCTGCCACATCCACTGGTTGAAGTGGTCGTGCGTGCCGCTGGAATGCGTCACGTCGCCGATGCCGTAGCGCATCACCTGGTTGAAATACCAGTGATAGTAGCGCGGCAACGCAAAGAACGTCAGGCGGTCATAGACCATTGTGAGCGCGGCGTCGGGTTGGCGCTCGTAAAGCCAGTGATTCCAATGCGGTGGCTGGTCGCCGTTGCGGTCGGCGCGTGGATGCGCCTGAATGAATCCGTTTTGCGAGTAACGCCAGTGGGTGAGTTCGTTGAAGAAGACCACGTCCTGGCCGGGCGGAAGTTCGTGGAGGATTTCCTGCGGGTAACGCGCGGGTGGACCAAAACCGGGATAGCGAAACAAATCCATGCGGTGCGTCTGGCGATGCCCCGGTTGCCAGCTCATCGCATCCGAACCCGGCCCGTAACAAAATGCGCGCAGCCAAGGGCGTGGCTTTTCCCGAAGGTAAGCGAAGATCGCCTGATCATCGGCGTTGTCGAATTTCTGGTTGGTTACGAAAATTGCGGTTTTTGGATGAAATTTGTGGACGACGCCAGCGAGGTCCTCGCACAGACGGATAAACGCCAGACCGTACGGCTTGCAGCGATCACACTCGCAGCCGCCGCCATCGCCGCCGGAGAAGCGGACGTAGTCCACCGGTGCGCTGTCGCGAAAGATCTCCTCGCAACGTTTCAGCAACGCCTCGCGCGCCGCGGGCACGGACGGACACAGGTAGCCTTGCCGGCCGATCGATTCCGACGCGCGCCATTCGGGCGGGCCATCCCCGGCATTCGCGCTGTAGTGGACGAGCGTCTTTAGATCGAACGATTTCATCAGCCGATAAAAAGAATCGTCCGCGCGCACGCCCGCGCCGACTTCCGCCGTGTTCAATCCCGCCAGGGCCATGTCCAGCAGCGCGCTGCGTCGGTCGGCTTGCGTCCATGGTCGGACCTTGGCGCGATTCAGCGCCACGCCACTCTGGCCAAACTGCGTGCCGCGCACTTCAAGCGCCGGCGCGCTGCGCACGTTCAGGTTGTCCGGCAACTCCAGCGCGTTCCCGCGCAGCGTGACTTGGCGCAGGAATTCCCCCGCGCCGTAGAGCAGGCCACGCGCATCGCGCCCAGCGATGATCACCGCGCTGTCGCTCGCCCCGGGAATTGTCTTCAGCAAAAAACCCTCCGGGCCGGGCGACAGATCCGTCAGCGGCGCGAGGCGTTGTTCGTTGAACTGCGCGCGAAGTCGGGCGTGGTTTTCTGGCAGCCCGAGGAGGATGTGTGCCACGCCGGCGGTTTCAGTGCTGGCTTGGCCCGGGCGAACTACCTCTGCTGAAAAGTTGCCCAGCGTCGCGATTCTCTCGACGATCACGGCCGCGACATTGCCCTCGAGTGCGGTTGCCTGGTCGCCGAGTTCAACCGTCAGGCGGCGAAATTCAGCAGCGGGAGTGGTTGTCGCCGAGCAGAACCACAAAACGAACGCAGCAAACACGCTCCGCCGCACGTGGGAAGTAAATGCAATTGGTTTCAAGCCCCGGCATTTTGCCGGCAACTGGCTCTGAAATCACGCCAGATACTTCGCCGGGAATTTCCACGGCGAACGATATTGCGGCACGGCGAGCTTCGCGGCTTCGCGGTCGCCCACGATCCATTCGCGCTTCGGATCGAAATGAATCGCGCGTTCCAGCTTGAGCGAAAGCAGACTGAGCACAATCGGCACGTCCACCTTCACGTGGTAATCCACGCAACAACTCGGCTGCTGGCGTGACTTGATGCAGTCGAGCCATTCGCGTTCGTGGCCCGGCGACGGCGCGATGGATTTCGGCGGCGCTGGTTTGTCTTTCATTGCGTCGCCTTCGGGCACGATCTTGAACATGTCGTAGTTGGCGAACAGCGTTCCATTCGCGCCGTGAAAATAATTTCCCAGCCGCCGTTGCCGCGGCAACTCGCCGTCCTTGCCCAGTTCACCATTTAGATCAAAGCCGTAGCTGTTCGTGCTCGAAGACATCCACGTCATCGTCAGCTTCGGATAACGCCAGAGCACCTCGTGATGATCGTAGGCGTCGCCGTCGTCCTTCACCACGAAGCGTCCGCCCGACGAGTTTGTCACGAGCGGGAAGCCAAGATCGAGTGCCCACACCGGTAGATCGATGATGTGCGGCGCCATGCCCGGCGTCCAACCGCCGCTATACGCCATCCACGAACAATGGTTGTGCGCGCTGCCAGCGAGTGTGCGATTAAAGGGAATCAGCGGTCCCGGTCCACACCACATTTCCCAGTTCATGCCCGGCGGTAAATTGTTTTCCTTCGAGAAGCCCACGCCGTTCACGCCCTCGTTCATCACGTTGAAACTGCGCACGACGCCGATCGGTCCGAGGTTGCCGCTGCGCACGATCTCCACGACGCGACGATAATTTTCCGAAGCATGAATCTGCGTGCCAACTTGTGAAATGACACCGTGCTTTCGCACCGCGTTGCGGATCGCGAAGCTCTCGCCGAGGTGCAACGTCATCGGTTTTTGCACATAGATATCCTTGCCCGCCTCGCACGCGGCGATGGCTTGCAGGCAATGCCAGTGCGGCGGCGTGGCGATGATCACGGCGTCGAGGTCTGGCTGCTGGAGCATTTCGCGGAAGTCACCGTAGCCTTTGCAAGTGGGCTTGAATGCCTCGACGGTTGCTTCGAGCCGCGCTTCGGAAACATCGCACGCCGCGGTCACGACGACGTCCGGTTGGCGTGCGCAATTGCCGAGATTCGCCCGGCCCATGCCGCCGCAGCCGATCAAGCCGACGTGAATCTTGCTATTCGGTGAAATCTTGCGGACGGGTTTCGGAGTTGCGGCGAAAGCAAGTTGCGGCGCCGCGAAACCCAGGGCGCTGATCGTCGCGGCTTTTTCGATGAACTCACGACGGGAATGGCGGTCGGTGTTTTTCATGCGGCGAGGGTGGTTGAGAGTTAGTGTTTCGGGAAAAAGATAGGCGTGACGGGGGAGAGATACGCACGAGCTTGCGCAGCGCACCTGGCTTCGTCTGCTTTCGCGCCGCGATGCATCCAGAGGCGGAAACGCAGCACGAGCGGCTGGCCGGGTTTCAATTCGTAGCGTGTGGCGCTGGCCGGGAAGGTGGGTTGAAACCAGTTCAAGTCCGGGAACTTCACCCAATCGCCGGGATAATCGGGATTCGCACTGCTTTGAATGACGACGATACCGCTCGGCTTGGTCGCATCACCGAATTTCCCGGACAGCTCCGCCCATGCGAGGCGCGGGGTTGCGTTGGTCGGGTCGGTGTGGAAAATAATTTCCTGCTCCGCGACTTTGGCGAGGCGGATGTTCAGCCCACCGTATTTGTCCGTGCCGCGGCGGGCGAGCAGAACCGGTTCTTGCAGCGCCGTGAAACAGAATTCCAAATCCACCAGCCGGTCATCGCCCGTGGCGTGATAGAGACGGATGACTGCTTTCTCCTGCACGAGCGCTTCGCCGGTCTCCCATTTCCAAACATTGTCGGCTTCGATCTGCGCGAATACCTGACCGCCGGTGGTGAGGCAGCGGTCGGCAGGTTTCGCGAACACGTGTTGGAGCGCGTGCAGATCGCCACGCTGGCCGCGCCAATCCACTTCCGGCCACGCCCAGTAAATGCCGCGATGATGCGGATGATCCACCGACCAATCTTTGGTGAGAATTTCGCTGTCGAGTCCGAAGAGCGGGTGGATGTAATCGCTGCGCGCCACGGCGTAAATGCGGTTGGCCGGCGCGATGTTCGTGAGCAAGTCGCCGGGCTCGATCGTCGCGTAGTTGTAACGCAACGCGGCTTGTTCCTCGTCCGTGATGTCGAACTGGCCGCTGGCGGCATCCCATTCCGCAGCCATGATCGCGTCCTTCTCCTGCGAAACGATCTCGAGCTTGAAGCGGCGCATGCCGGGCGCCCCGGGCGGCATTTGCCAGCAGATGCGTTGACCGTTCGCCCAGAACTCTGGCTGCATTAACTGTGCTGGCGCCATGATCGCGATGAAAGTCCGCACACGGCCGGTATCTTCGCGGAGGAAGAGGCGTCCTTCGTTGGCTGCGCGTTCTTGCCGCTGGCTCAGCTTTACGAGTGCCGTCACCGGTGCGCGGGTCGCGCCCAAACTTCCATCGGTGTCGTTGATCGAGATTTCAGCGCCGCCGGCAAGCAGGCTCGCGAGTGAAAGAAATATGCAGCTGATGAAAAGTTTCATGATGGCCCGGAGCAGGTTGCCCGGTGGCATTTAGGAACAGCTGGCGGCGGGAGTCGAGCGCATTTCCATCGGCGATTTTGCGTGCGCTGCCGGGAGGTTTCGGCGAAAAAGCACCTGTCGTTGCCAAACGACTCACCTTTGGCGAACTGGGATAAGACCATGCGCGCGCACAGCAGCCTTTCATTGCACCAACTAAAAGTTGTCTACGCCCTTGCTCGCTGGGCCGCGCCGGTGTTTCTCGCAGTGGCCAGCACCGCGCAAGCAGCCGAATACCGGGCGGCGGTGTTTTACGATCGGCTGCCGGGACGGGAGGAAACATTCGCGCGGGAGATGGCGACCGAGGTCACAGCGGCTGGTTACGTTACCGAAATCATCGGCCTAAGCACATTGACCAACACCGAAGCCTTGCGCGCGGACAAGTTTGATCTGTTGGTATTGCCGGACGCCCGCACCTTGCCGGCGTCATCGGTGGCGGCGATTGAGAATTATCTGAAGCAGGGCGGCGATTTGCTCGCGCTGGGCCTGCCGGCTTGGGACAAACCGCTCTTTGAAGTGAACGGGCGCTGGCTTTCGCGCGCGAGCTTCGATGAAACGCTCGCCTCGCTTCGGCCCGAGAAGGTAATTGTTGATTTTGCCAGCACGGACTTATCGCAGTGGCGTCGCACTAGCGACAATCTCGCCAACCCAGCGCGGCACGAAACCGTCGCTGACAGTGGCGGTCGGGCGTTGCACGTGACGATGGAGAAGTTGACCGGCTGGGAGACGTATCAAAGTCCGCGGCTCACGAATGCCTTTGCGGTTGGCCAGTCGTTGACTTGCTTCCGCGCCCGCGGCACGGCGCACACGAAGCAGCTCGCGCTCGAATGGACCGAGCGTGATGGCTCGCGCTGGATCGCCACGGTGGACTTGACCCGCGAGTGGAAGAGTTACGCGTTGCCGCCCGAGGCTTTCAAAGCCTGGCAGCCGCCGTCCGCGCGCACCGGGAAAGGCAACGGGTTCAACCCCGCCAACGCCGCGCAATTCGTGGTCGGCCTCGCCCACACGCACACGGCCATCGAGGGTGTCGAGCAGGAATACTGGTTTGCCGATCTCGGCACGGCAGCAAATCCGTTTGGCGACGCCAAGTTGCCGGATGAATTTAATGCGCCGCATCTCGAATCCGTTTCGCCGGGGTATCAGTTTTTCCCGATCACCACGCGGTCCGTGGTTCGTCCGAGCAATACCATCTCGGGGAGAGGCCGCGAACCACTGACAACCGACCGGTCTTTCATCGGGTTGAACGGAATTCACCCGCGTCCGAGCGGCGTGGGCTTCAAACAGGACCGGCAATATCGCTGGGAGGCATTGCTGACCGCCTACGACACGGCGACCGACGATCACCGCGGCGCCGTCGCGGCCGTGCTGGTTCACGCGAAGCCGCCGTATCGCGGTGGGGTCTGGGCTGCGTTCGCACCGGCGGAGGCAGAGTTTTACCGGCAACCGGTCGTGAGAGCATGCTTGGATGAGACGCTGCGACGGATTCGGAGGGGAGTTTTTCTCATCGAAGGCGGCGCAGAAATCTTCACCAGGTTCCCGAAACAGAAACTGGAGTTTGGAATGAAGGTGGCCAATTTCGGACGCGACTCGGTCACCAATCTGTTGGCTCGCTTGTCTTTTGTCGGAGACATCCCAGATGGTTGGTTCGGTGGATTCCAAACGAATTGGACGTTGGCTGCCGGACACATCGAATCGGTCGGAATCTCGTCTGTATTCCCCGTAACGGGAGACTGGTATGTTCAGAGTTGGCTCGCTTTCACCAACCAGACGATTGAAACGTTGGATTACCTGCGCCACGAAATCAGGGAATGGACGCCATCTCCAGGGCCAGAGTTTGTCGCGGCGCGTGACGGTGGAATGTGGCTGGAGGGGAAGCCTTGGAAAGCAAATGGCGTAAACTACATGCCCTCCAGCGGCATCGGGCTTGCGAACTGGCAGCGCTTCGAGCATTGGCTCGGCCGCGGCGCGTACGATCCGGAAATCATCGAGCGCGATTTGCAGCGCATCAAGGCGATGAATCTCAACGCGGTCAGTGTGTTCATTTACCGCGAGTCCCTCGAAACGCAGCACCTGCTGGATTTTCTTCGACGGTGCGAGGCGCACGACATCCGCGTGAATCTTTCGCTGCGGCCCGGAACGCCGCTGGACTTTCGCTGGAACGAGATGCGCGAACTGATCGAGCATTATCGGCTGGCGGAGAACGATACGGTGTTCGCATACGATCTGGCGTGGGAGCCGCGGCATGAAGCGCAGCAGATTCAATCCGATTACCTTCCGCTCTGGCAGGCGTGGGTGCAGAAGCGTTACGCCAATGCTGACGATGCGAGAAAGGCGTGGGGCGTTGGTCAGGATGATTTCAAATTTGAAATCTCCGATTTGAAATCCGTTGGCGCGCCGATGATGAAGTGGTTCACGCAGGACGGCCCGTGGCGAAAGCTGATCGCCGATTACCGATTGTTCCTCGACGACATGCTCCACGAGAAATACGCCGAGGCCCGCCGGCTCGTGCGCTCGATTGATCCGCATCATCCGGTGAGCTTTCGCATGCAACATGCGGGCGACTCGACCTTCAACTGGGACGCGTTTGTGCCGTACGACTTCCACGGTCTCGCCGGCGCGGTGGACATCTGGGAGCCGGAAGCGTATGGCCGCATCGGTGATTGGGAGAAGGTGAAGCCCGGTCGCTTCACGGCGGATTATGCGCGGCTCTGCGACGCGACCAAGCCGGTGGTTTGGGCGGAGATGGGCTATACGGTGTGGGACAACCTGCACATGGCACCCGCGCCGGAGAAGCTCGCGTTTCAGGCGCAATACTTCCGCGACTTCTATCGTATGATGAACGACTCCGCCGCGGACGGCATTTTCTTCTGGTGGTATCCCGGCGGTTACCGGCTCAACGAGAAAAGCGATTTCGGCATCATCAATCCCGACGGCACGGACCGGCCGGTGACAAAGGTGATTCGGGAAGAAGGCGCAAAGTTTTTGAAAACCGCGAAGCCGTCGGCGAAACCGGATCACTGGATCAGCGTGGATCGCGATCGGGATGCGCGTGGTTTGTTCGGGATTTACGAGGCGGTGAAGAGCAATTACTGGAGCGCCATTGAGGGCGGGAGGTCTCCAGGGCTGAAGTGGGAAAATACACCTAACGGCGCGGCTGGGGCGAAACCCTAAGAAAACTCACTTCGCTTTCACACCTAGTGCTTCGCTCAGCGCCTTCATCATGACCGGCTCGACCATCGGCGTCGTCCAACAATAGTCATCCACGTAGCCGTCCCGGTAGCAGGTGTCCGTTGGGATGTAACCGGGCGCACCGTCGCCGAAGCCAGCGACCATCACGAAGGATTTCGGCCGCAGCCGTTGCGCCGAGAGTTGGTAGCCGACAAAACTCTCTGCCGGCATGATGGCGAACTGCGCCCGACCGTGATTCAAATCCAGTCCCGGAACATCAATCGGAATGTCCTTCGCCACGCGCTCGCGCCAGCTCAGGCCGAGCGCTGCGGAAATTCTTTTCCAGCGCGCGGCGTTGGTGTTCGTGAGTGTGGCGCGCATGGCGTCGAGCGTGAATGCGCCCGTGTCGCGCGCCGGCAACCTCAGCTTCGCCACGCGAAAATCCACCGTTCGCAGCCGTTCGCGCTGGGTGGCCTTCCAGGCGGCAGCCATTCCCGCGTATAAACGCTCGGCGAGCACGGAACGATTGGTTTGCGCGGCGTTGTTGTATTTGCCCGCGGTTGTGTCGCCGCCGCAGCCGGTGAAATAAATCTGGAACACGCTCGGATCATCTTGTTGCTGTCGGGCGCGCGCGATGCCCGGAAAATCTGCCGAGACGCCGCCCTTACCGTAATAGCTCATCGGGTGGATGGCGTAGCAACTCCACGCCAGCACCGGACGATTGTCGTCCCAGAAGCTGAGCGTCTTCAGCCACGGATCAATCTCGCCCTCCGGCGCATCGAACATGTTCCCGCTACCACTGCCGCGCTCCCATGTGATCTTTCCGTCCGGTCGCACGACGCGGCGATTCGAAGCCAGTTGCTCGACCCGAGCCTGACCAAACCCGAAATGTGTCACGCGCCGCGCGGACTTGAGCGACGCTGCCAGGGCCGTTGCCGTTCGTTGGACGGCGGTTTCGTGGAACTCCGGATCGCAGTTCCACCCTTTCAGCCCTTGTTCGTCCAGGAAGCGCTGTGCCGTGAGATCGCAAATCGGCGCATCGTGTTGGTGAACGGTGGCTAGCATGACGCGTTCGGCGCGCGTGCCAGCGGCGTGGGCTAGGCCCGCGCGCCAACGGTCGTAGGAATCGTTATTGCACTGACACCAATCGAGCGCTGCGACCACGATCGGCTCGCCCGCGCCCAGCAGCACGAAACCTTTGGCGTAAAGCGGATCAATGATCTCCTTCGCGTCCGCCACGCCGCCGCCCATGCACGCATGGCCAATGGGAATCGTGATGTCCGCCTCGAACGTCGCGACGCGGAATTCGGCTGCTGATGCCAACCTGGCGACCGAATGCAGCAACAGCAGGAACGCGCATGTGGCCAGGCGGCGCCCAATTTCTTTTCCAGAGAACAATTTCATTCGGTTCGAAATGCTTTGATCGTCAGGAATTCGACTTCCCTTCATTCACTGCCGTTTCATACTCGCGCCTTAACCGCGCCACCAGCTTCGCCACGGATTCGACTTCGTGAATCGCGCCCAGCCCCTGGCCGGCGGACCAGATTTCCTTCCACGCTTTGGGTTTGCCCGCGTCCGGCTTGAACATGGTGAGCGCGGGTTTGTCGCCGCGATCGACCAATTGGTCGGGATCAAGGCCGTTGGCGACGATGCTTGGGCGAAGGTAATTGCCACCGACACCGCTGAACGCCGCGCTGTAAACGATGTCCGCGGCGGCGTGCTCGACCAGCATTCGCTTGTGCGCCTCGGGCGTGTTCGCTTCCGTCGTGGCGAGAAATCGCGTGCCGAGATAGGCGAAGTCGGCGCCGAGAATTTCCGCAGCACGAATCGCACGTCCAGTGGAAATGGCGCCGGCCAGCGCGATGGGGCCGGACCAGAATTCCCGCACCTCGGTGACGAAGGCGAAAGGTGAGAGCGTGCCGGCATGTCCACCGGCGCCCGCGCAGACGAGGATCAAACCATCCACGCCGCACTCGATCGCCTTGTGCGCATATTTCACCGTCGTCACATCATGAAAGACCAGGCCACCGTACGAGTGCACCGCTTGAGAAGCCTCCGCCGGTTTGCCGACGGACGTCACGACGAACGGCACGCGGTGGCGCACGATCACCTCCAGGTCCACGGCCGCTCGCGGATTGGTGCTGTGAACGATGAGGTTTACACCGAACGGCGCGATGGGCAGGGAGGGTGCGGTTGCGCGATACGCATCGAGTTCCTGCCGCAGGCGCGTCAGCCAGTCGTCGAGCATTTCCGGCGAGCGCGCATTGATGGAGGGAAACACTCCCGGCACACCGGCCTTGCACTGCGCAAGCACCAGTTCCGGCCCGCTGGCGATAAACATCGGCGCGCCAATTACCGGGAGCGCGATCTGATTTCGGAAAAGTTCCGGGATGGGCATGAGTTCACTTCACGTCGGTGGGCCACACGGGACGATGCCGTGGATTCTCCGATTTGAAATCGCCGAGGCTCGACCAGTAGAGGCGCTGGCCGAGGTCCACTTCGGCGACGGCAACCGTGCCCCACTCGGTGGCTTGCGCGAGCACGCCGCCCTCGCGGTCGTAAATCGCGGAGATCATCCAGTTCAGATTCGTGCCGCAATACGTGCTGCTGGCGAGGAAGACATGGTTCTCGCACGCACGCGCGGCGGCGAGCAGCGGGTTACAACCGGCCACGGGGAACGCGATGATCTCCGCGCCGCGAATGCTCAGTTGTCGCGCCGGCTCGGGGAAGAAGCCGTCGTAGCAAATCATGATGCCGATCTTGCCGAGCTTCGTGTCGAACACCGAAAACTCGCTGCCCGGCGTGATGCCAGCCTCGATCTCGGTGCGGGGAAGCGTCGTCTTCCGATATTTGCCGATGAGCTTTCCGTCCGGTCCGATCAACACGCCCGTGTTGAAGACCAGATGCCGGTCACGCTCGACGAGGCCGACGACGAGATGCAAACCGTGCTGGCGCGCAAGTTCGCCAAAATATTCCGTGGCCGGTCCGGGAATCGGTTCGGCCGCTTGCGCGTAGCTCAGTCCGTTGCCGGTGGCGGTGATGGTCTC
>CAYWCK010000061.1:0-18099 GCA_964456685.1 uncultured Bifidobacteriaceae bacterium
CAAACCCGGTCAGCATCACCAACATGCCGACTACGCGGCGATGATCAAATCGCTCGACGAAAACGTTGGGCGGGTGCTCGATCATCTTCAAGCGCGCGGTCTCGCTGATCGCACGCTCGTGATCTTCGCATCCGACAACGGTGGCTACACGAACCCATGGCGCGAAAAAGTGCCGACTGACAACTGGCCGTTGCGCTCCGGCAAGGGCTCGCTGTACGAAGGCGGAATTCGGGTGCCGCTCATCGTGCGTCTGCCGGGCGTCACGCCGCCGGGCGCGATTTGCAGCACGCCGGTGATTTGCGCGGATTTTTTGCCGACTATCCTCGATCTCTGCAACGAATTCGGCAGCGCCAAGACCCCGATCCCTACAGGTTTGGATGGCGTGAGTTTCGCCCCATTGCTCAAGCAACCGCAGGCCCGCCTGCGGCGCACCGAGCTGTTCTTCCACTACCCGCATTATTATTTCAACACGACGCCCGTCAGTGCCGTGCGCAGCGGCGACTGGAAGTTGCTGGAGTATTTCGAGGACAATCGGGTGGAACTTTACAACCTGCGGGATGATCCCGGCGAAGCGCACGATCTCGCGGCCAAGAATCTCGATGAGGTCAACAAGCTCCGCACCCGCCTCCACGCTTGGTGGAAGGATGCTGATGCGCTGTTGCCCACAAAGAATCCAGAGTTCAAACCGGCTGCCAACTCGCGGCCGTAACGGCGACGGCAGGGGCGCCACCGGAGGAGCCTTGAGAAACACGCTGTGTTTCCCTGAGTCAGCGCCACGATGGCAATCCATCGTTGACCGGGCGCGTTGGCTTCGCTTGACTGCCGGGCAGATGAAATCGCGGTTGCTCACATTGCTGATCATTGGTTGTGTCGCGGTTGGTCCGGTTTGGGCCGCGAAGCTTCCCGCCAAACCCAATATCGTCCTCATCCTCGCCGACGATCTCGGCTTCTCGGACATCGGTTGCTACGGGGGCGAAATCGCCACGCCGAATCTCGACAAGCTGGCCGCCGGCGGCTTGCGCCTGACCCAGATGTATAACACCGCCCGCTGCTGGCCGACGCGTGGCTGCTTGATGACCGGCTATTACGCGCAGCAGGTGAATCGTGATCCGGCGCGACAGCGTCCCGGCTGGGCCGCTTTGTTGCCGCAATTGCTCAAACCCGCCGGCTACCGCAGCTACCACTCCGGCAAATGGCACGTGGATGGCAAGGTGCTGGCCGGTGGCTTTGAACACTCGTACTCGTTCGACGATCACGACCGTTATTTCACGCCGAAACGGCATCTGCTCGATGACCAACCGCTGCCCACGCCGAAACGCGGGGATGGTTTTTACGCCACGAAAGCCATCGCGCAACACGCCGTGGATTTTCTCAAAGGCCATTCTGCGGCGCACGGTGCCGAACCGTTCTTTCTCTACCTCGCATTCATCGCGCCACATTTTCCGCTGCATGCTCCGCCCGAGGATATCGCCCGCTACCAGGATCGTTATCAGGTGGGCTGGGACGTGATTCGCGAGCAGCGCACCGCGAGTATGCGAACGAGCGGTTTGCTGGATGCCGGCCTTTCCGCGCTTGATGCAAAATTCACGCCGCGCTACTGGAAGGAAGACTGGCGAGCGAAACTTGGGCCGGGCGAAACCGAGCATGCGACGCCGTGGAATTCACTGACCCCCGTGCAGCAGAAGTTTCAGGCCGGGAAAATGTCCGTTCACGCCGCCATGGTGGATCGCATGGATCAGGAGATCGGCCGCGTGCTCGAGCAAGTCAAGAGCATGGGAGCTTGGGAAAACACACTCATCATTTTCCTTTCGGACAACGGCGCGGATGCATCCATCCTGGTGCGTGGCGATGGCAACGATCAATCGGCAGCACCTGGCTCCGCGGAATCCTTCCTCTGCCTCGGTCCGGGTTGGGCAAGCGCGGCCAACGCCCCGTTTCGCCGGCACAAAATCTGGGTTCATGAAGGCGGCATTTCGACGCCCTGCATCATTCACTGGCCGGCAGCGATTCACAATGGCGGCAAGTTCCGTCATTCACCGGCGCATATCGTGGACTTCGTGCCGACGGCCCTCGAACTTGCCGGTGTGACGGCGCCCACGGAGTGGAACGGACTGCCGCGGCCAACCATTCCCGGTTTGAGTCTCACGCCGTTGTTCGCGCGCGACGCCACACTCAAGCACGAGGCGATTTACTGGCACCACGAGGGAAATCGTGCGTTGCGACTGGGCGATTGGAAGATCGTTTCTGAAGCCGAAAACAATGCGCAGTGGGAACTTTACAATCTCAAGCGCGACCGCATTGAGTCGCAAAACCTCGCGGCGAAAGACCCGAAGCGCGTGACACAGATGGCCGCGCAGTGGGAGCAGATGAATCTGAAGTTCACCCAGCAGGGGAGTGGCGGGAAATAACAAGGCGAGGAAAGAGGGGGCCATGGATTCGTCTAAACAAGATGCAAGCAAACCCAAACCGCCCAGACCGCGCGGGCGCTGGGTGCGGCGGCTGTTGAAGTGGGGCGGCGTATTTTTCCTGTTGTTCGCGCTGCTGGTGCTTTTCTGGCTGCGCGGGGCGCTTTACAACCGCTTCGTGCGCTACCCGCAGGAAGCCGCCGCCTGGCAGGCGCTGCGGGCGCAGCGTCTTCCCGTGACGGATGACGCGGGCTGGAAAGAGTATCGCGGCATCCTGCACAGCCACTCGCATCTCTCGCACGATTCCGAAGTGCCGTTCGAGCGCATCCTCGGCGTAATGCAGGAGGTGAATCTGGATTTCATCTGCCTGAGCGATCACGCGATTGATGGGCGGGCGGATTTCTCCTGGCAATGGCGTGGGTTGCACGAGGGCAAGCTCTTCATTCCCGGTTTCGAGATGAACCATGGTTTCATGCCGTTCGGCGTGGCGTCGGAAGTTGTCTTGAGCAATCGCACGGACGGCCCGCTCCTCGCTCAGCAAATCGTCACCAACGGCGGCGTTTTGTTCTACGCGCATCCGGAGGAGCCGCGCGATTGGGATCGCCCCGAGCTGACCGGCTTCGAGATTTACAACATCCACATTGATTTCAAACGCCTGCGCGGTGGTCTCGGTGCGCTGCTGCCGGAAATCCTGCTCAACCTCAATCGCTACCCCGATCAGCTTTACCGGCGCTTTTTCAATCGGCCGGAGGAGTTCGTGCGGCGCTGGGATGAATTGAATCGCACGCGGCACATCACCGGCATAGCGGGCAACGACTGCCACCAGAACGTCGGCTACCGGGCGTTTTACACCACGAACGACACGATTCACATCGAGGACACCGCGCCGCACTTGATCAAGGAGCTTCAACTGAACTGGTTCACGCGCCTCGCTGCGCGCGGGCTGTTTGGTCCACTGGAGCCCGGGCGAAAACTTTTCCATGTGCAACTCGATCCTTACGAACGTTCCGCTCGCTTCGTGAACACCCATCTGCTGATGCGCGAACTGAGCGAACCCGCCGTGCTCGACGCGTTGCGAGCGGGGCGCGCATACGTCGGCTTTGACATGATCGCCGATAGCTCGGGCTTCCGTTGGTTCGCGCGGGATGGTTCAACGACGACGGTGATGGGCGAGTCCGGCGTTCTTTCGAGCAGCACCCGGTTGCAGGCACTGTCGCCGGTGCCTTGCCGATTTACCGTCGTCCAAGACGGGCGCGTCGTGCATCAGGCCGCAGGCCGCTCGCTGGAATGGACGCCCACCGGGCCGGGCAAGTATCGCGTGGAAGCGGAACTCAGCATCCGCGGCGAGTGGACGCCATGGGTTTATGCGAACCCGGTGGAATTGAAGTAGTCGCCGGCGTTCGCTGGCTTCATTTTTCCGCCAGGCTGGAGGCCATGCTGCGGATCAAGTCCTCGAAGTAATCCGGCACGTTCGGACCGTAGAAGGACATGGTGCGCGGTTCGTAACCACCCATGTGGTAGTAGCGGGGTAGAATCACATAACCCACGTAGTCGCCGTTGAAGCTCGTGATCGTGACGTCCTTTCCACGCGCGCGAAAGCCGTTCTTGATGCCCAGCGCCAGTTCACCGCTGAAATCGCACGGCGTCGAAACCCAGAGTGCGTCGTCAATTCGGAAGACCTGAAGGAAAGTCTGGTCGCTACGGTGCAGGAGTTTTTTCGCAACCCATGGGCGGAGCCGCAGGCCATCGGATAAGCGCACGTTGAACGGAGGTAGGGCAACGTCGAGCCCGATCATGCCGAGGCTGACCACGTTCGTCATGGCCGTCTGCGAAACTCTCTCCAGGACCATCGCGGCCAGCGCCCGGCCCATCTTCTCGGTTCCCGCAAAACCACCTTCGCCCGGCACGGGTGAATGACTCCCCACGCCGCCGGCGAGGAACACCGCAACGCCGCCCGTTTTTTCCTCGATCGCCCGCTGCCACACGCCCGGGTAGTCAGCGCTGAATTCCATCAGGCTGCTGGGCAATATCGTGGCGTGCGCGCCGTAAGCGCCGAGTACCCCCAACTTACCGCCCGCCTGTTTCACGACGATAAAACTGAACTCGGGATCCACGCGGCCAAGTTCGCCCACGACGCGGTTGCGGATGTACTGGGGGGCGTCGAACCGTCCGTGGCCGAACTGGGCGGGTTTCAAATCCGCCACGGCTTCGCGCACTGCCTGGACGATACAGTTGGCAAACCAAATCCGTGTACCCGGTTGATATCCTCCCGCAAAGGCCTCCGCCACTTTGCCTTCGCCCCAGCCGCCCAGACTTGCATGGGTATGCGTTGCGCTGAGGTAAATTTGTTCGCGGGCCAGACCGGTTTCCCGGCGCAACTGCTGCGCCGCCAGGGCGGCGATCTCAGGGGGGATGATCAACGCGTCCGCGCCGAGCATTACGCCAAGTTTGTCACCCACCTTCAAGGCCACCGCTTTGATGAAAAGATCATCGTGGACACCCTCGGCCGGTTTACCTTGGCGGTTGCCGTAACCGGCCAGCGGCAGCGATTGAAACTGTCCCCCAGCAGGTGCGTCTTGGGCTGCTTTGATCGTCGGGGTGAGCCGGGCGCGGCCGAATCCGACCGCGAGTTCTCCCCGTGCGATCGTGTTGGTGCCCCGAATGGCACCCAACCGGGACATGGTTTCGGAAAAATACGGCGTCCGTAAATAGGTCTGAGTATCCACGGTGTCGAGGCAGGCGAGCATGAGTGCCAGGACGAGGGCCAACAGCACCAGGCCAATACGGAGGAGCAGACGCAGGATTTTTTTCACGTGGCAGATCTCAATTTGGCTCGGGTTAATTCAACTTTGGGCAACGCCGGCAGATGATTCGGTCAGGGCCAGATAACGGCTTCTATTTTCGTCCAGTGGCGAATCTCGAACGTGTAAAACCCGGTTTTTCGGCAGTTTAATCACAAGTCACCGAGTGATGAAAGGTTGATCAAGTTAGTAAATTTTTGCCTTAAGAAGGACGAACCCACGTGAAACTACCACTGACAGGAATAGTACCGCCCATGGTGACCCCTTTGCGCGGCCGCGATGAGCTGGATACCGCCGGTTTGGAGCGATTGGTCGAGCATCTGATAGGTGGCGGAGTGAGTGCTTTGTTCATTCTCGGGACGACCGGCGAGGGGCCAAGCCTGAGCTACCGCGTGCGCGGGGAAGTGGTCGAGCGCGTTTGCCGGCAGGTGCGCAAACGTGTGCCGGTGCTGGTTGGCATCACCGATACGGCCTTCGTGGAATCAGTCAATCTGGCCCGTCACGCCATGACCCACGGCGCCAATGCCGTCGTGCTCGCGCCACCGTACTACCTGCCCGGTGGGCAGCCGGAGTTGAGGGAATATCTGGAGCATCTGGTGCCGGAATTACCCTTGCCGCTGTTGCTCTACAACATGCCGTCGTTGACCAAGGTGCACTTTGAAGTGGACCTCGTTCGCCGGATGATGGATGAGCCGCGAATTATCGGTCTGAAGGATAGTTCGGGAAACATGATTTACTTCAATCAGGTGCTGAGCTTCATCAAGCAGCGTCCCGACTGGTGTTTGATGGTCGGTCCGGAGGAACTGCTGGCGGAGGTGATGCTGGCCGGCGGTCATGGTGGCATTGCCGGTGGCGCGAACTTGTTCCCGCAACTCTACGTCCGTCTGTGCGAGGCCGCGGCGGCCGGCGATTTGCCCCGCACCCAGCAGTTGCATCGTCAGGTGATGCAGGTCAGCAACTCGCTTTACCACATCGGCCGCCACGCGTCCGCAGTGATCAAAGGCATCAAGTGCGGCCTTTCCTGCATGGGCATCTGCGATGATTTCATGGCCGAACCGTTCCATCGCTTCCGGGCGGAAGAGCGCGCTCGCGTGCAGCGCCACATCAATGAAATCTCCGCGGCGATCGAAAAATTGTCACCACCCTTGAATCACGCGTCCCGATCCCAGCCAGCTGCGGTGGCCAGTCCGGCGATTGCAGCGGCGCGGGCCTGAAAGTGCGGGAGCGGGTTAGACCCACTGGCGTAACCACGCCCAGGCCTCGGCCTGCATTTCCCGGTTGAATTCGTGCGGTGTGTCGAACAGCCGGAGCTTCAACTTGTCGGGATGCCCTGCTTTTCGATAACACGTTGTGAGTTTTTCAAACGCCGCCTGCACGCCGTCCGGATGGAAGAGTGTGTCCTTGCTGCCGTTGATGACCATGAGCGCGGAAGGCAGCGCCATCGCGGCAACATCCGGATAGTCCATTTCCTGGTACAACCCCGGCACGAGCATGGTGTGGCCGATGGTGTGAACGATCTGTTTGCGCAACTGATGCGGAAACGAGGTCATCCAGCCCACCACCACAGCGGCTTTGATGCGATCATCCAGGGCGGCGAGATGGCATGAACGAAAGCCGCCCACCGAGAGCCCCACGCAACCGATGCGCTGCTTGTCTACCTCCGGTCGCGAGACGAGGTAGTCCACTGTGCGCAGGTCGTCCCAGAACATTACGGCTGGCCAGGTGAAACCAGCGGCGTAAATCGAACGACCGACCAGTTGTTCGCTCTGGCTGGCGCGTTGGTTGAACTGCCGGACGCGTTCTGCCGGAATGGACGTTGGCCGCGCGCGCCAATCTTCTGGATCGCCTTCCAGGAGCATCCTTCGTTCGCCCCAATAAAACATGTCAATGGCGACGACCACGTAACCTTGCCGCGCCAGTTCCGACGCCGTGCTTGCGCCGCCGTAATATTGCTGCTTGAAGGCGGTGAGCGTCGCGTGTTCGTCCGCCAGTTCGATCAACTTCTCCTTGCCCCAAAAGTAGAAGGCGCCGTGATCGTGTAGCGCCACGATGCCGGGCGCGGGGAATTTTGCCCGTTTGGGAATCAGCACGTAAGCCGGCACGCGGATGTCGGGCGTGGTGTTGAACTCAACGCGCTCCCGGAAGTAATCGCCGCAGTCCACGCGCTCCAGCATTTCCGGTCGTGGGTCGCACTTGGGCGGCGCGTAATGCAGCAGTTCCAGAAAACGCGCACGCGCCTTCCGCTTCCACGTGGGGAGTCGCTTGAACTTCGATTGCAGCCACGAAAGCGAATAATCCGCCTTGCTGGCCTGGCATTGGATGAACGGGAACAGCGAGCCGACATCCGCCGCTGGCGCCGCGGCCGCCGGCTTTTCAACCGCCGTTCCCTTGATGGCGAGTGCCGGCGAGAAACAAACCGACGCGGCGACCGTGCGGACAAACTGGCGGCGCGAAGCTTTCATTTTTGGGCAGCTGTCAGCGCGGAGGCCAGTTGGCTCAACGTATTTCCTCCCGACGCGTTCTGGTAGGTCAGATTTCCTTTCGCCAGCGCATAGCTTGCCCGAACGCCCGGAGTGGACGCTTCGGTTTCGCCAGCCACCACCGTGGGCGTCTGGCTGCAAAGATTCAGCAAGCCGGGCACGTCCCCATATTTCGCTGCGCCTGGAACAAAGTCCGCATCCCAGACACTGGTCAACTTGGCAAAACGGAAACCTTCCGTGTCACAGGCAAGTTGGCTGACGGTTTTTCCGGCCAGCGCCGTTGCCGCAATCGCGATGGCCCCCGCGCCTTCCACGCCAGCAATGCGAATCGCCTCGCCGCCGCGCGCGCCGTCATCCCGGAGCGCCGCGATCAGCGTGAGCGCATCGCGAACCCGTTCGGCAAACAGCGTGGGGTTGTAGCCGTAGTGATACGCGGCCAGTCCTTCGTAGGAGTCATTTACGCGGCGCTTGCCGATTTCGTAAACGTTGGGATTGCGCTTCGCTCCCGGCAGATAAAGCGTCGGGCAGGCGATGGTGAAACCTTTTACCAGCAACGCCCGCGCTGTTTCCGTCGGCGCTCCATCTGACTGCAACAGCGCGTTCGTTCCCTGGAGGGAAAGCCACAACACGCATTCGCGATTCCAAGCCTTTGGCCGCAGCACCGTAACTTCGACCGTTTCGCTGGCGTAAGTTGCGAGGCCGCGTTCGATCTGGAAATCGCCCTTCGTCGTGCCGGTTAAGAAACTCAGTTTTGCCTCGCCGCTGGCAGGCAGAGTCCGGCCGATCATCACTTCCAGCGCCGCGCCCAAAACTTTGCGGCCTTTGCGCAATTGAGCGGTTGAAGTCGGTTGCAGCAACGGGTCGAGCTGCTTGGCCGCCTGCTGCTTGAACCAGTTCACCACCGCCACCTCGTGCGCCTCGCCCACTTGATCGCCCTTCGGTTTGGGATGCGTGTCGTTCCAGACCGAAGCCTCGGTCGCGGACAAGAGGCGGAAGTCGCGCTCCGCAAAATCCGTCAGCCCCAGCTTCAGATGCCGATTGAAAAACACATTCATTTGCGCCCGCGAAACCCCGTTGTAGTTGTGGGGGAACTTGATGTTGTAATGCGCTTCCACCAGGTCGGGAATGCCCAGCATCGCGTAAAGGTTTTTCAGATCAGGAAATCCTTTCGTCTCCAGATCCTTGGTCCAGTCATCGGCGGCGGTCATGCCCAGCGGCCGGGGCGCAGTCGCGGCGGCGATGTCAATGTTGCCTTGGTTGACGCGCAGGTAATCCGCGTTCTCGCACGTGCAGCCGCCTTGCATCGCGGTGCTGACCATCACGCACGGAAAGGCCGCCTTGATCCGGTCATCGAGCGCGGAAACCATCATGGTCTGGGTGCCGCCGCCGCTTTCACCGGTGCAACCGATCTTCTTCGTGTCCACGTACGGCAGGCTCGTCATGAAATCCACCACGCGCAGGCTGTTCCAGGTTTGCAGACCAAAGTAGCCGATCAGATTCAATTCCGCGTCCAGGCTCACAAAACCGCGCGCCGCCGGGCCATGCCGATGTTCGGTGAACTGCACGCTGTCCGCGTAGCCCACCATGTCGTAGATGAAGGCCGCGCATCCCATCCGCGCCAGTTGCACACAACGCGCCTGCATGGGGGAACGGGCGCCGTTCGTGAATTTTTCGGCGCCGGTCTCGAGGTCGCGCTTCACATCCGCCTCCTTCTGGTCCACGAACCGGCCGTTGTTCCAATGTCCGTGCGGACACACGATGGCCGGGATTTTGCCCTGAATATTCTTCGGCAGGTAGAGATTGCCCGTGACGAAGTGACCGGGCAGCGATTCAAAGTACACCTTGTCCACCGTGTAATCGTCCATCTCGATACGGCTGTGGATTACCGGATTCAACGGCGTCCGCTCTGGCAGCGGATACAACCCGGACGCGACGAGAATGCGCTGTTTGATTTCGGCCTGCCGCGCCTTCCACTCGCGCGCGTTGCGGACGGGCGTGAAGGGGAAATAACTCTTGTTCAGTTCGTGCAGTGGTCGCGTCGGTGTTGATTCCTCGGCGGCGCGGGGCGTGGAGATTCCGGTCATGGCAATACTGGCCATCAGCAACCACAGGCTGGGCTTTGGCGGGAAGTTTTTCTGAGTTCTCGGTGGGTTACGCATGGCGATGGTTTAGTCAGGATGAATATCAATGTCCAGCCGCGCTTCGCTGCCTTTCAGCGTGCAAGCCGGCCTCGCCCCACCGACCAGCTGGTGTTGGAAAACTGCGCCGGGTTCGTCACGTGAGTTTCCCAGCTGCTTTTGGTAACCGAGACCACGGACCGACTTGGCGTCGCTCGCTCAACCGACCTGCCACGATGGCTGGATTCTCACGGCGGTTCCTGCCAACATTTCGCCATGGCATGCGCCAGCCCATGAGCATCGAACTGCATTTCAACGGCCGCCCGCTGGCCGCCGCGCGCGGCGCGACGCTGTTTGATTGCGCGGAGTCTTTGGGCATCAAAGTGCCCACCTCCTGCCGCAAACAGGGCAAGTGCAAGGAATGCCTCGTCGAAGTCACCGAAGGCATGGCGATGCTCTCTGGAAAGGTGCCGGAGGAAGATCATCTCAAGGACAATTTCCGCCTCTCGTGCCGCTGTGAAATCGCGGCGGACGCCGGCACGGTTCGTTGCCACACGATGCGGCGCGGCGAAATGCGCATCGAGCGCCACGCGCTCCATTTGCCGATTCACGACCGGCCCGTAACGCTCGAACCCGCCGTCACGCGCGACGGCGAACGCATTCTGCTCGATGGCGAGGAAATTGATCGCTCGGCCGGACCGATTCACGGACTGGCGATGGATCTCGGCACGACGACGGTCGTGTTGCGGCTGTTGGACCTCGAAACCGGCGAAGTGATCGCGGATTCCTCCTTCGAGAATCCGCAACGCTTCGGCGGCTCGGACGTGATGGCGCGCATTCAGTTCGACACGCAAGATCCAACGCACCTGTTGCAACGAACGCTGGCGGGTTACCTGAGCCACGCGATCCAGGAAATGCCCGTGGATCCAAAAACGATTTACGAACTCGTCGTCGCCGGCAACTCGACGATGCGGGACATTTTCTTTCGCCTCAGTCCGTACACCATCGGCCAGAGCCCGTATCAGTCGCTCACGGAAATTGAAGTTGCCGAAGGCAAACGCGCCTCCACCAGCCTCACGGAATCCGCCAAACGGCTTGGCTTGCCGATTCACCCCAAGGCGCGTGTTTATGGCCTGCCGATCATCAGCGGGCATGTCGGCGCGGACGCGGCGGCTTGCATGCTGGCGGTGGATCTGGCCAACGAAGAACGGCTGATCGCCGTGATGGACATCGGCACGAACACCGAATTGATCCTCGGCAATCGGCACAAGATTTTCGCCGCCTCTTGTCCCGCCGGACCGGCGTTCGAGGGCGGCCGGATTTCTGCCGGCATGCCGGGCCTGCCCGGCGCGATCGAACGCGTCGAGTTGCGGGCGGACGGCACGGTCAACGCCGGGGTGATTGGCGATGCTCCCGCGGAAGGCATCTGCGGTTCCGGCCTGGTTGATTTGCTGGGCGAATTGCTGCGCACCGGGCGCATGAACACGCTTGGCCGTTTCGCCGAGGGCGATCATCAGTTCCGGCTCGAAGTGAACAGCGATGAACCGATTCGGTTCACGGAAAGCGACATCAACGAACTCGCTCAGGCCAAGGGCGCGAACGTGGCCGGATTGCAGGTGGTCTTCGATCAGTATGGACTGCGCTTCGACGGTCTGGACGTCTTCTACCTGGCCGGTGGGTTTGGCCGACATCTGAACATCGCTTCCTCCAAGCGCATTGGCCTGATTCCGGATCTTCCGGACGAGAAGATTCTGCAAGTCGGCAATGCAGCGATTGAAGGCGCGTGCATCGCGCTGCTCTCCCGCCACAAGCGCGCCGAGCTGGAAGCTCTGGTGAAGCGCGTCACGCATTGCCGGCTCGAAACGCATCCGAATTTCTTCAACTATTTTGTCGAAGGCTGCCAATTCACCCCCGTCAGCAACCCGGCAGGTTTGGAATCGCCCGCGACGAGTTGAGCTGCCATGGAGTTTTTTGAAACACCTGCAAGTGTTCCTGTGCTCGCGGCCGAGTATCATCGGCTGCTGGGCTATCCGCGCGGGCACGAACTTTCCGACCGCGCCCGCGAACTCGCAGAAAGCACCCGCGCCTGGTACGCCGCCAACGGCAAGCCCTGGATTTATGCGCACGCCGCGCCGGAACTCTCGCTGACACCGGCGGCCTTCCGGCTGGGTGACCTCGAGTTCACCTCGCGACACGTCCGGGATCAATTGGCCGACGCCGGCGCCCATGCGGCGATCTTGGTGGCCGTGAGTGCCGGCCGCGAGTGCGAAGCGCAGGCGCGCGAATTCTGGCAAGCCGGCAAGCCAGACGAGTATTTTTTCATGGAGATGTTCGGGTCCGCCGTCGTGGAGCACCTGATTGTTCAGGCCGGCGCGCGCATTTGTGCCTGGGCCGAAGGCAATGGCATGACGGTGCTGCCGCATTACAGCCCGGGCTATTCGGGCTGGGATGTCGCGGAGCAGGGCAAACTATGGCGGGCAATCCGCAGCGGCCAGCTGCCCACATGGGCGGCTGAACTCGAAGTGATGGACACCGGCATGTTGCGGCCGAAGAAGTCGCTCCTGGCCGTTTTTGGAGTCACGCGGGAATTGGCGCGCGCACGAAGTTTCGCGCGGCTGGTGCCGTGTGAGAGTTGCGCATTCTCACCCTGCCAATATCGCCGCGTGCCCTATCGGCACGCGCCGCCGCAGATTGAAGACGTTCATCGGCTGCAGCGACTCACGGAAACGGCCGCGCCGTCGCCCGCCGCTGGACTAAATCTCGCCGCGACATATTCCGTGAACGCCCGGGCGCTGCGCAAATGGACGCAGGAGCGACTCGCCCTCAGCGTTGCCTCGGATGGTCGCGTCGTGGCGCAGTTTCGCTACGAGGGCACAACTTGCTCCAGTCTCGGCCAACCGCTCACGTACGATTATCACGTTCAACTCCACGTGGCCGACGGAAGTTACCGGATCGTGGAGGCGAGTTGTTTCCCCGCGCCCGGTGACACCGGGCACACGGCGCAATGCGCCTATCTGGCGGACAAGGACGAACTCCAACGGTGTCTTGAATCCGAAAAGCCATTGCTCGGCCGGCCGCTCGACGAGGTGCTCGCCTGGCAACGCTCGCCGAATCCAGCCGGTTGTTATTGCGAGCAATCGAGCCGCGCGCACAAGTGGGGCTTGGTGCTGGAGGTGATTCATTTCGCGCTGGCGCAACGGCTGCGCGAACAGACGAATGGACAGCCGGTCGCGATTGCGGAATACTCGCAACCGTCCGTATGACCAAGCTTTGCGACATCAATCCCGCGGCAAAAGAAAAGTTGCCGCCCGCCTTCGTGGAAAAATCCGGCATCGGCTCGCACTACGTGGACGCGTTCGTCAAGCCGATGAATGTCACGCTGCCCGACGGCACGCGCGTGGCCTGCAAGCGCCGCGGCTTGAAACTCACGCTTACCGTCGGCACCAAAAAGGGCGAGGGCTTGATGCGCCGTCTGGAAGTCAGCCGGGATCCCGTGGTGATGTTACAAGCCGCGCTCGCCGAGGCCGCGAAGGCTGCCGGCGTTCAACTCCAGATTACCGACAAGGAAATTTTGCTCGCTGCCTGAAGCCATGAAAAAACTGCACGAGGTGGTCCGGGAGCGACGGCTCGTTTGTGACGGCGCGATGGGAACGCAGTTGATGCTCGCCGGCTTGGAGCAGGGGAGCTGCGGCGAACTGTGGAACCTCACGCATCCCAATCAGGTGCTTGCCATTCAAAAGCGTTACGCCGATGCCGGCGCGGATTGCATCATCACGAACACCTTTGGCGCGAGCCGCACGATGCTTCAGCGTCACAGTCACGCAGACGATTTAGTGAAGATCAACCAGGCGGGCGTGCGGATCGTGCGCGAGGCGTTCGGTGATCGCGAAGGTTACGTGCTGGGCGATCTCGGGCCGCTCGGGGCGATTCTCGAACCGTACGGCGACATGCCGCAGGACGAAGCGCTCGCTGCGTATCAGGAGCAGGCCACCGCACTCGTCGAAGCCGGCGCGGACGCGATCATCATCGAAACGCAGACGTCGCTGGAGGAAATCGGCATTGCGATTGATGCGGCCAAAGCCGCTGGCGCGCCCAGCATCATTGCGTCGCTCGCCTACGATCTTTCGCAGGACAAATCGTTTTACGTGACCATGATGGGCGTGAAGCCCGCGGACGCAGCGGCGTTTGCGGAGGAGCGCGGCGCGAACTTTATCGCGCTCAATTGCGGCACGGGCATGGACATGAACGGCGCAGCGATGGTGGCCAAGATTTACCGCGAGAGCTGCAACCTGCCGGTGATGGTGCAACCGAATGCGGGCCTGCCGGTGTTGGAAAACTTGAAGGCGGTTTACAAGCAATTGCCCGCCGACATGGCCGCGGGCGTGCCGTCCGCGTTGGCGGCGGGTGCGAACATCATCGGCTCGTGCTGCGGCAGCACGCCGGATCACACGCGGGCCATTCGGGAAGTGGTGGAGAAATTCAACGGTTGGCGTTGATTGAACGATTGCTTCCCGGGCAAAGCGGCGGAGGACCGCCGCACTCCAAGACGCTCCGCGTGGCACGAGAATCACCTGAAGCGCCAGCCGTTTGGCGCTTTGGCCAAGGTGGACGGCATCAGCCAAACTTCACTTCGAGTTCTCGTTGCACGGACGCCGCCACTTCTTTCGGCGAGCCGGCACGTTCAACTTCATCGCTCCAGCGGAGATGCGCGGAATAGGCGTCCTGGGAAATCAAACCCTGCTTCTGCGCGGCGGCATCAATGCGTTCGGCAAAGCGCGCGGGCAGATTCAGTTTCACCTCATCGAAATCGTCCCACGCTTTCACCTGCGAGGGAATGTCCTGCCAGTAGAGCACTTGGAATTTTGATTTCGCATCCGGCCGGGCGACCGTTTCTTCGCGCTCGGCTTTTACGGCATTGATCGTGTCGAGCTTGGACTTGGTGGCCGGCGCGGCGCCTTTGCCGACGAGATACATGAACAAATCCACCGCGCTCGAAGCGTCCGCGCCGTAACCGTCCGCGCCAATTTCGTCGGCGTACATCTGGCTGATGGGCGCACCGCCGACGGCCATTTTGATGTGGCCCAATCCTTTTTGCTCGAAGCCATCAATGACCGTTTTCATGTAGGTCATCGTGGTGGTGAGCAGCGCGCTCATACCGATGATGTCGGGCTTGTGCTGTTCGGTGGCGGCGAGAAATTTCTCGATGCTCTGGTCCACGCCGATGTCCACGACCTTGAACCCCGCGCCCTCGGCCATCATGCAAACGAGATTTTTGCCGATGTCATGCAAGTCGCCGCGCACCGTGCCCATGAGCAGCGTGCCCGCCGGTTGCACGCCGGAATCGTGCGCGGATAGGAGCGGCTTGAGCACGCCCATGCCAGCCTTCATCGCGCGCGCGGCGATGAGCACCTCGGGCACGTAGAGGATGTTGTATTTGAAATCCTCGCCGACGACGCTCATGCCGGCGATGAGGCCCTCGGCCAAAATCTCCGCCACCGGCCGGCCCTCGGCGAGCGCGTCCTTGGTCATCTGCTCGACCTCTTTGGCTTTGCCTTCGTAAAGGCACTGGTTCATTAAGGCGTAATCGGGCATAAAATTTTTAACGTAAAGGCGCAAAGGCGCGGAGACGCAAACGGAAAAATCCTGAAATAGAATTCTTTGCGTCTTGGCTGTTGTCGCGGGCTGTTGTCACAAATTAAATCTCGGTCGAACCGAGAAATTCGCAGCGGTCTGGACTGGTCGCTTCACGCGCTGAAAGCGCAATCACATGACAGCCCAGGGCAACGCCCTGGGTTTCATGGTCACAAAATTTTAAGCCCTGAAAGGGCGGCACAAAATCAATCCCACACATAACGTTCATCCAACGGCACGTTGTATTTCTGACAAAACTCACGGAACTCTTCCTTGAAATCCCGCTTCCGATGATGCTCGGCCTGGTCCTCAATGTATTTCCGCACGGCATCTGCATTTGACTGGCTGACGGAAAACACGCCATATCCATTTTGCCACGCGAAATCGGTAATGCCCTGTTGCTTCATCCATTTGCTGGAACTCTTTTTGACCTCCTCGACCAATTTGCACGCGGCCAGATTCTTTGAGAGCTGGCAAAGGACGTGAACGTGGTCAGTCACGGAATTGATAATCAATGCGGGTGATTCGATGTTTTTCAAAATGCCCGCCATATATCCGTGCAGATTTGGACGCACGGCATCGGAGATGAGCGGACGGCGCTCTTTGGTGCTCCAGATGACATGAATCAAAATGTTGGCGAGAGATTGGGGCATTTTTGTTTCGCCCTTTCAGGGCTTCATAATTTCTGTGATTCGATTACCCAGGGCGTTGCCCTGGGCTGTCTTGTCTTGGGCTGTCAGCCCACTCATTGTTTCATTTTTCAAACCTCATTCGTGTTTACACGCGATGTTCATCACCGAAATTGTTGCGGGTTGGCGTCTTTGCGTTTTTCATTTGTTAAACGGCCTGCGTGAAGCCCATGCCTGCTCGAACTCTGATTGCAGGATCACGAATGGCGCAAAATCGTCCGCATCAATTGGCTTTTCAGACAAACCACCGTATTTATCTTCAATGTGCTTACGATCGTAATGCAAGACGTTGCCGTTGGCATAAACCTCAATCTGCCGCGTTACACACATATCTAGATCTGTCTCGAAATACCAAATCGAGCTGCCCCAATCGTTGTACGAATCTCCGCGCGTGCCGTCCCAATGACGTTTGAAATAGGGCATAATCACAATTCGACTTATCGAGGTTTCAAGCCACCACCTTCTTCCCATTAAACTCCTCCAACGCCTTCAGCATCGCCAGAATGTTTTGCTTCGGCATTCCCGGACTTGTGCCACCGCCGACGGACAAAATCATGCCGCGGTCGCCGCCTTTTTCCAAAACGTCCAGCGTGGCCGCGCGCACTTCCTCCGGCGTCCCGCGCACGCCGACTTCGAGCGGATTCACATTACCCATCAGGCACATACGGTCGCCCACTCGCTGCTTCACTTCGGCGATGTCTGTCTGCTTGCCCCAGTTCAGCATGTTGAAACCGCAGTCGGGCAGATGGTCGAGGCACGCCTGCACTTCGGCGTCGTTGTGGTAGAGTTTCACCCAGTCCTTCGGGAACGCGTCGCAGATGCGCTTGAGATACGGGTGGCAAAATTCCTTGTAATGCTCCTCGTTCACGAAGCCCACGATGTCGTCGAGGATGAAAATGCCTTCGACCGTGTCGCCCATCGCCTTTTGCTGCGCCTTGAGCCAGTCAATGACGAGCCGCGTGCACAGGTCGAGGAGCTTGTGCGCCCACTCGGGCTTCTCGACGAGATCAATCATCAGGTTCGTCGTCCCGCGCACGAAACCGGCGGTGCACATCGGCCCGCGCGACGTCACCATCGGCAGGATTTCGCCGGTGTCGAGGATGCGCTGGCGTTCCATGCGGATGCGCTGGAGCGTGAGCGCCATGAAGGCGTCGTGCTCGACTTCGTATTCGGGAAACTCCGCGAGGTCCTCGATGTGAAAGAGCGTGTGGTATTCGCTCGGCGTGTTGTCGTGCCAGAACTTGATCTTCGCGCCGAGGGCGGACGGTTCAGCGGCCATGCCGTATTCCATCCACCACGACGGCACGAAGATGATGTCGGGAAACTCGCGATGGATTTTGAGGTGCGATTGAAACCAAACCTCGCGATCGAGGTAGAAATCCATGTGCTTCACGCCGAGATAGCCGGGAATCCACGGGCTATCGATGATGAGCGCCATCGGAATCCGGTCGAGCTTCTCCAGCCGCGCGGCCTTCTTGAAAATTTCCCATTGTTCGCGTCTCATGGCCTGTGCGTTATTCGGTCAAGACTGGTTGCGTTCGCCTTTTCGAGGCTGCGTGGTTCATCGTTATCCGGCGTTAGCACCGTGGACAATGTTGGCTCCGTCTTGGTCGAGGCGGCAGTGTGAAGGGGAAAGAAAGCCCGGTCAAAGCGGATTTACGGGCCGCTGGCGGCGGGCGAAGTCGCAACTGGAACGGCGAGCGCGGGCCGTCGGCTAACCGCCTCGATGCTTCGTCACGGCTTCGGCGATGGTATTGACGTTTTGCAGGATGCTGCGGGCGGCCTCAGGATCGGCGATCTTCAGGCCGTAGTTCTTGTCCAAGGCCACGACCAGTTGCAGTGCGTCCACTGAATCCAGGCCCAGGCTTTGCGGGCCGAAAAGCGGTTGGTCGTCGGAAATTTGGTCCGCGCCGATCTGGAGCATGAGATTCTCCACGATCAATCGTTTGATTTCGGTCTTTAGGTCAGCCGCGTTG